>JBAZJC010000044.1:0-11446 GCA_041651495.1 Candidatus Omnitrophota bacterium
CATGGCCGCCAGCCTCAAGGCCGCCAAGCTTGACCTGGTGGAACAATCCCGTCTTGTGAATGCCGAAGGGACGGTCTGGACGAAGGAGCGGCTGAAAGACTATTTGAAGACCCAGCTTCATGGGAAGCAGCTTTATGTGGTCTCAAACCGTGAGCCTTACATCCATCAAAAAAAAGGAAATGAGATCGAATGCATTACGCCTGCGAGCGGTGTGGTAACGGCCCTGGATCCCGTCATGCAGGCGACCGGAGGGCTTTGGATCGCACACGGCGCCGGCAGCGCCGACCGAGAAGTTGTGGATAAAAAAAATAAGGTCTCGGTCCCTCCGTGGAAGCCGACTTTTACTTTGAAACGGGTGTGGCTTTCCAAAGAAGAAGAAAAAGGGTATTACTATGGATTTTCCAATGAAGGGTTATGGCCGCTCTGCCATATCAGCCATGTGAGGCCTGTTTTCAAGATGGAGGATTGGGCTTATTACAAAGCCGTGAACCGGAAGTTTGCCGAGGCTCTTCTCGGAGAGCTCGGCGATGAGCCGCCCCTGATCCTTATTCAAGACTATCACTTCGCGCTGCTTCCGAAGATGATCAAAGAACAAAGGCCTGACGCGAAGATCGCGCTCTTTTGGCATATTCCTTGGCCCAATGCGGAAGCGTTCGGGATCTGTCCGTGGCAGGACGAGATTTTGGAGGGAATGCTCGGTAGCGATGTCATCGGGTTCCACACGCAGTTCCACTGCAACAATTTTCTCGACACGGTCGATCGCACGCTTGAGTGCAAGATCAACTGGTCAAACTTTGAAGTGACACGGTCTGGAAAGGCGAGTTCCGTGCGCCCTTTCCCGATCAGTATCTCCGGAGCTCCCAACGCATTGATTCAGGAAGCCGGCAAAGATCCGCTTGAAAAGCTGAAACAGGATTACGGGCTCAAGGATAAGAAGATAGGCTTGGGCGTCGATCGTATCGACTACACCAAAGGTCTTTTGGAACGTTTCAGAGCTATTGAGCGGGTCCTCGAAAAATATCCCCACCTTCAGGGAGAGCTCGTTTTCGTCGAACTTGGCGCTCCCTCACGGATTTTGATCGCGAGTTATCAAAACCATCTGAAAGAGGTCGAGAAGCTTGTGGAAAAGATTAACCTGCGTTTCCAAAAAGGGAATTACCGCCCCATCCTCTTTCTGGAAGAACATCACGGTCAAAAGAAGATCTACGATTTTTATCGTCTTGCGGATTTCTGTCTCGTCAGCTCGCTTCATGACGGGATGAATCTTGTGGCGAAAGAATTCGTTTCGTCCCGGGATGATGAAAAAGGAGTCTTGATCCTGAGCCGTTTTACGGGCGCAAGTCATGAATTTTCAAGCGCTCTTTTGATCAATCCTTATGATACTGAAGAAACAGCCGAAGCGATCCATCAGGCGCTTACGATGCTTCCGGAAGAAAAAAAAGAACGGATGCGGAAAATGCGCCAGATCGTACGGGAATATAATGTTTACCGATGGGCCGCGGACATGATCACCGCACTCATAAGATCATTTTAAACAAGGGATGTTTTATGCGCAGTTTTAATGAAAAGATTGTTAAAAGAGTAGCGCTCGCACCCAGAGTTTTCTTTTTTTTGGACTATGACGGGACACTTACACCGATCGTCCCAAAGCCCGAAAAGGCCCGGCTGAAGATGGCCGCGAGGTCCATATTGCGTAGTTTAAGCAATTTGCCGGGGGTCAAGATGGCTGTGGTAAGCGGGCGCTCTCTTCTGGATCTTGAAAAAATAATGGGTGCGATTCCTGGAATCATTTATGTGGGCAATCACGGACTGGAGATGAAAGCGAAGGATTTTTTTTGGAGTCATCCCTCTGTGAAACAAGCTTCGCGGATCATGCCGTGCATTTGGAACGAATTGGGAAAAAGTTTGCGTCCCGTTAAAGGTATGCTTCTTGAGAATAAGATCGTAGGAATCAGTTTGCATTATCGCTTGGTTCCTGAGGCGAAGATTGCTGTTCTTTACCGGAATTTTCTGGAAATCATTGCTCCGTGGGTCCGGTCAGGTGCGGTTAATGTCCAAGAAGGAAAGAAGGTCTGGGAAATCCGGCCTCGTCCCCGTCTCTGGCATAAGGGAAAAGTTATTCGAAAGCTTCTCAAAAAGTACGGAAAAGAGGGAAACTTTTTACCGGTCTTTATCGGAGATGACCGGACGGACGAAAACGCGTTCAGGGTTCTGCGGAATTCCGGGATCGCCATCAAAGTAACTGAAAATCCCCGCGTGTTTTCAACAGCAAAATATTACATTCATTCTCCTGACGAGGTGCTTGACCTTTTGGAACAGGTGATAAAAATTCGGAGCCGGAATTTTTGGAGGGACCGCCCGTGACAGGTCAAGACCTCTGGTACAAAGACGCCATCATCTACGAGCTTCACGTTAAAACTTTTTTTGACAGTAATGAAAACGGTTACGGCGACTTCCGCGGTTTGACCCAAAAGCTGGATTATCTTCAGGATCTCGGTATCAACTGCATCTGGCTCCTCCCATTCTACAAGACTCCAATGAAAGATGACGGTTATGACATTTCGGATTTCCAGGAGGTCTCTCCCGAGTACGGGACCATGAAGGATTTTCAGGATTTTGTCAAAGAAGCCCACCGTCGCGACATCAAAGTTCTCATTGAACTTGTTCTAAACCACACCTCGGACCAGCATCCCTGGTTCCGGGAGGCTCGGGCGTCCCGAACATCGCCGAAAAGGGAATACTACGTTTGGAGCGATGACCCTCAAAAATACAAAGATGCCAGGATCATCTTCACAGACACTGAAAAATCCAACTGGACGTATGATTCCCAATCCGGCCAGTATTACTGGCACCGTTTCTTTAGTCATCAACCCGATCTCAATTACGATAATCCTCAGGTGCAAAGGGCCATGCATGATGTGCTTTTTTTCTGGCTGAGGATGGGAGTGGACGGTTTCCGGCTCGATGCCGTGCCCTATCTTTTTGAACGCGAAGGAACTAATTGTGAAAATCTTCCCGAAACGCATTTGTATCTGAAAGGGTTGAGACATCAGTTGGACAAATCCTTCAGGGGCAAGGTGTTGCTTGCGGAGGCGAATCAGTGGCCGGCGGACGTGCGGCCTTATTTTGGCGAGGGGAATGAATGCCACATGGCTTTTCACTTTCCGTTGATGCCGCGGATTTTCATGGCGATCCGTAAAGAAGACAACACCCCTGTTCTCGAGATCATGCGCCAGACGCCCTTCATTCCCGGAAATTGCCAGTGGGCGCTTTTTCTCCGCAATCACGATGAACTGACGCTTGAGATGGTGACGCAGGAAGAGCGCGATTATATGTATCGTGAGTACGCAGCAGATCCCAAAGCCAAACTGAATCTCGGGATTCGCCGTCGCCTCGCGCCCCTTATGAACAACGGTCGCCGGCAGATGGAGCTTCTGAACAGTCTTCTTTTCAGTCTTCCGGGGACCCCGATCATTTATTACGGCGACGAGATCGGCATGGGGGACAATATTTATCTCGGCGACCGGAATGGCGTCAGGACCCCGATGCAATGGAACGGGAACAAAAATGCGGGCTTCTCGACGGTAGCTGCCGATAAACTCTACGCACCTTTAATCATTGATCCTGTTTACGGCTATCAGGCCATCAATGTTGAAGCTCAAAATATGACCCAGTCATCTTTTCTCAATTGGACAAAACGAATGATCCGGGTTCGCAAGAGTTTGAAAGCATTCGGCCGCGGGACGATCGAATTTCTCCGGCACAAAAATCCGAAGATATTGGCTTACATCCGTGTTTACGAGGATGAAACGCTTCTTATTGTCAACAATCTCTCCCGTTACGTGCAGCCTGTCGAACTTGATCTGAAACACTACAATGGATGGGAGCCTTTGGAGCTTTGGGGAAATGTTAAATTCCCGAAGATTGGTGAGCTGCCCTATTTCCTGACACTAGGGCCGCACGGTTTTTATTGGTTCAGGTTGGTCAAAATCCCGTAAAGATGGGGAAAAAAAGGCTAACTGACACATGCAGCTTCAACAGCATTTTTTAAAATCCGCCGGATCACGAGCCCAAGAGCTGCTTGATTTTAGAGCCGGGAAGTAGTAGCTTCGCCGCAGGAAAGTGACTGGATTCTCCTGCGGGGAAAAAACATGAGAAAGTTATTCTTTATTTCTTTTCTTGTTCTTGGCTTCTCCTCCCTTATTTCCCAGGTGGTGGTGATCCGGGAGTTGGCGATGAGCTTTTACGCCAATGAGTTTTTTATCGGCTGGATCCTCTTTTGCTGGCTTCTTGGGACCTCTGCCGGGAGTACGCTGGGCTCAAGACTCTCCCGTGACGCAAAAAGGGCTTTTTACCTGCTGGCGATCTGCCATGTTCTCACAGCCCTTCTTTTTCCCCTCACGATCATCCTCATACGTTCCGGCAAGCTGATTCTCGGGACTCCGGCCGGAGCGCTTCCGGAACTTTTTCCCTCTCTTCTTTATTCGTTCGCAGTCCTTGTGCCTCTATGTGGAGTTCTGGGAATGCAATTCGCTGTCGCGGCAAGAGGACAAGTGTCTCAAACCCCGGAAGGGGGATCGGCGCGGGCCGTGGGGTGGTCGTATCTTTGGGAATGCCTGGGATTCATCGCGGGCGGGACTGTTTTCAGTTTCGTGTTGGTTTTCACCAATGAATTCCGGGTGGCGGCGATTCTTTCGATTTTAAATCTTGCGGCTGCCTGCGGGGTTTTTCATGCTTTTCTTGGGGAAAAGAAAATACTCCGGTGGCTTCTGATCCTTATAACGATCCTTTTCCCTGCATGGCTTTTCATGAGCAGTACTTCTTTGCAGCAGCGGACGTCCCAGTGGCGGTTCCCGAACGAAACGCTTCTCCGGACGGAGAACACTGTTCATGGCAATGTGTCCGTCACGCAGCTGGGACCACAATATAATTTCTATCAGAGCGGTCTGCTTCTGGGTGCGGACCGGGAAGACCTTGCAAGCGAATATCTCGTCCACTTTCCAATGCTCGCGCATCCGTCCCCCCAAAAAGTCCTGCTTCTCGGGACCGGATTCAACGGGCCTTTACAGCAGATCTTGAAACACGGTCCTCAGGAGGTTCGTGCGGTTGAACTGGATCCCGAACTTTTGAGGATCACCCGCGGATTTCTGCCGGGGGACCTCCGGGCGACTCTTCGTGATCCCCGGGTGCGGCTTGGTGCCGCGGATCCGAGGGATTTTCTTAAATCCAAAGATGGAAAATTCGACGTGATCATCGCGAATTTTCCAGACCCTGCTTCGGTGCTTATCAATCGCAATTATACGGAACAATTCTTCCGCTCCGTCCGTTCCCATCTTTCTACCGGAGGTGTGTTTGCCACCCACATCACGTTTGCGGCGAATGTCATGACGCCGGAGCTGGAACGGCTCGGCAGTTCGGTCTACGCGACGCTCAGTCAGGTTTTTCCGTTCGTGAAAGTGCTTCCGGAAGACACGCTCTTCTTTTTGGCCTCGGCGGAGGATATGTCATCTTTGGGGCCTGAGGGAATGATCGGCCGGCTTTCTGAACGGAAGATAAGACCGGATTTTGTGACCGCGGACCAGATCCGTTACCGCCTCACCAACGATCGCGTGGAACGGGTCACGACGGCTTTTTGTAATGCGATATGGAAGACAAAAAACACTGATCTCCGGCCGCGTACTTGCTATTTCGAATTCCTCCGGTGGCTTAGCCAGTTCAATCCCGGAATCGCGAAAACGTTCTTTTTTCTGGCTACCCTTCCTTCCCCGGTTATTTTGACAGCAGGTTTGGTCGGAGTCCTGATTCTTGGCGCATTCACGCAGGGACCCAAGAAACGGAGGCGGAGGCTCGCCCTCATTAGTATGGAGACAGCTGGTTTTTCCTTGATGGCGTTTGAGATCGTGGTGATCTATCTTTTTCAGGCGGCATTCGGGGACCTTTACTACCGGCTTGCCTGGGTGATTATGGCGTTCATGGCGGGTCTGGGGGCGGGGACTTGGGCGGCGCTGGGCCTTAAAAAGATCCCGGAACGCTTTGCGCTTGCAGGGCTTCACATGATGACCGCGGCGTTTTTCTTTTTACTGGTCAAAATTTGCGTGCGGATTTTTTCGAAAGGGTTTTTCCTGGGAGAAGAATACCAATGCGTTTTTTTAGGGATGGCGCTTTGGGCCGGTCTCATCGCCGGGGCCACTTTTCCGTTCGCGAACCGGCTTTATCTCTCCAGTAGCGAAGGAGACCGTCTTGGCAGCGTTTACGCGGCCGATCTTCGGGGTTCGGCGCTAGGGTGCCTTCTAACCGCGGGATTTTTTATTCCGATATGGGGGGTCCCGCAAACGCTGATGTTCCTGGGCACCGTGAACGTTTTTTTACTCCTGCTTCTTCTCTTCCGAAAAGACGTCGGCCGTAAAGACTTGTAGGTCAACACCCGGATCTTTCCAGCAGTTTTCTGGCAGTCCGGCTTTTTGGGAGCAAAGTTCGCTGAGGAACTTTTCCTTGCTCCATCCCGTTTCGGTCGCGACCTGCGGCAGAAAAACTCCGTGATAAAGACCTTTTGAAACTTGAACACCGTGCTTGCCGAGCTTGATTTCGTCGGCCGTTTTAACTTTTTTTAGCGGGCTTAAGACCGAGATCTCATATTCCAGCTGTCCAAGCTCATCCGCACTGACAGGCGTGAACCGCGGATCTTGCAGGGCCGCGGAAATGGCCATTTGCTGGACGATGAGATAAAGGGGGCCGGAAGAATCGAACCGGCCTATACAGCCGCGAAGCTGACCGGTTTCTTTCAGCGTCACGAAAACGCCGCGCGGCCGCCTGAGGGCAGGGGAAGCGGGAGAGAATGCAGGGATTTTTTTGGTTTGGACGTAGCTTTCCACGGTGGAGCGCGCGATCCCGAGCAGTTCTTTCTTTTCCTGCGGGGTCATTCCTTCTTCATCCGTCGCACTTTTCTTTTCTACGGCCGCGGGCGGAGATGCATTAGGCGTCGTGCTTTGCTGTGCGACGAACGCGACCGCGCCATAGCCAACCACGCGGTTTTTATCACCCGCAGGCGAGTCGCCCGAGTTTTCGTATTTTAAAAAGACAGGAACTGTGGGGCCCAGCGTCTGAGACAGACGCAGGACTGTTCGCACACCGCTCACGCCGCAAAGAAAAGTTTCCGCGTTTGGGATCCCTTTTTCGACGTGTTGTTTCAGCATGGCGTCCAATGTATCGAGCTGTCCGGTATGAATGGCCTGTAGGGTCTCACGGTCCGTGGACGTGGCATCATCATAGGAAGGATAGTGGGACATGTCGGTACTCGCGACAATGAGTGTTTTGTCGTCAACGATTTTCTTCAAGGCGTCTGCGAGGACTTTGGAAAGCTCAGGCTCATCACTCCCGAAAAGCAGGGGGACGATCTTGAAATCTTTCAAAACACGCTGGAGGAAGGGGAGTTGCACCTCAAGCGCGTGTTCCTCTTCGTGGGTGCGCGGGCGGTCCAGGATCTTTGAGGATAAGGTGAGGAGTTTCGAGGTTTTTTCTTCATCAATGGACACAATCCCGAGGGGTGTTTCGAAACTTCCTTTTTTGTAGACCGAGATCCCGTTGAACCATTCTGTGTGGCTGTTGGCCATCAGGATGACGGTCTTGAAGTTGCGGCCTTCAAGTTCTTTATATGCGTACGCCGCGACTGGTCCCGAATAGACATAACCGGCATGCGGTACCATGATCGCGCGGATCGGTTCCTTGATCTTGGGAGGATCAGCCTGGCGCAGTAGCGCGTCCACGTATTTTTCGAGGGGTACCTTGTCCCTGGGATAGAATTCGCCCGCCACAGCAGCTTTACGGACAATCCCGCTCTTAGTTTCCTTTTGCTCTCCGGGCATGGCGGATGTGAACGCAAGGGAAAGTACGGCCAGAACCGTCAAATACGCACCCAGTGGGTATCTGAAGCGGTTATTTCCAGATGCCGGGGATTTTTTCTCCATCGGGGCAAACTCCATCTTTGAGGTTGTTAGCGGTAACAAAATAGCCCTGGCGAACCACAGCTTTTTCCTTCGAACCCGGGCACCAGGTCGTCTCGCCCTCAGGGTAGGCGATGTTGCCCGTATAAACGAATTTGAGCCCTTCTTCCATGGCGATCCTGCGTGCGCGAATAAGCGTTTCAGGAGGTGTGGTCGGGAGGTTTTTAAGTTTGAACTGGGGGAAAAACCGGCTGAAGTGAAGGGGGACCGAATCACCCAAATTTGACCGGATCCAGCGCGCCATAGCACGGATTTCATCATCGCTATCATTTTCTCCGGGCACGAGCAGGTTCACAATTTCGAGCCATACGCTACTTTGTCCGATGGTCTTGAGAGTTTCCAAGACCGGTGCCAGACGGCCGCCTGTGAGTTTGCCGTAGAATTTTTCATCAAATGCCTTGAGATCGACCTTGTACGCATCGACATATTTCAAAAGTTCCTTGAGCGGCTCCTTTTCAATGTAGCCGCTTGAGACAACCACGGTCTTGAGCCCCTTGGCCTTGGCGAGTTTCGCGATATCCAGCATGTATTCGTAGGCGATCACAGGCTCGTTGTAGGTGAAAGCAATGGACTGGGCGCCGCTTGCGAGTGCCTGGGCCACGACCTCATCGGGTGTTGCCGCCTGGGTCTGCACATCGTCGGGAAAGGCCTGCGAAATCTCCCAGTTCTGGCAAAAAAGACAGCGCATATTGCATCCCGTCGTGGCAATGGAGAAGGCCATGCTGCCCGGCAAAACATGAAAGAACGGTTTTTTCTCGATCGGGTCGACATGCATAGTCGCGATCTTGCCGTAGACCATGGAATAAAGCTTGCCATCGATATTCTTGCGGGCCTTGCAAGCACCCCACTGTGAAGGGGCGATCACGCATTGGTTCGGACAAAGGAAACATTGCACGGTTTTGTTGGACAGGGGTTCGTAATAGCTGGCTTCATGGAGGCCAGTCCGGTTCGGAGTGGCGTCCGCGCGAATGGAATTTTCACGCCGGGAAATAAAAAGGAACGTCGCACCAAGAACGATCATCAAAAAGAAGAGGGCAAGAACTTTTTTCAACAGCTTCGTGATGTCCATCGTGCGGTCTCCCTTCCAAAGTCAATTATGAACAATCGAATAGATTCCGTAAATAAGAAATATAACAGCCACCAGAAAACCACTTGCGCGGGCCATGGTTCGGAACTCCCTGGCTCTGGAAGCAAATCCCACGAACACAATCGGGAGGAAGTAGAGTGAACTCGCGAGAAAGAAAAGCGCAAAGTAAACCATGCCATATAGGGCGCTGTGCCTGGAGAACACATAGGTGACGGACAGCAAAAACGGCGGGCAAAGGTTGATCCCCATGAAAAAACCCATGAGCGCCGGGCTCCGGGCTTTAAGAAATTTCGGGGTAGGACAAAATCCCTTTTCACGCACAAGGCCGAAAAGATAAAGAAGAAGTACGAGGGACAGAACGATGAAAGAAATATCCGTAGCATGGTGCAACCACTGGGGGTCGAACTTCTCTCCAAGATAGCCCACAAACAGGCCGAAACAAAGATAGCCCGCCAGACGTCCCGCCAGGAATTCGAGGAGAAGAAGAAAATTTTTCTTGGGGGTGCGCTCTTCCGCACCGAAGAAAACGCCCATGAACGGAAAACAATAAGTGAGACAAAACGCCCCCACCGAGAGTCCGGTCAAGAGTGGTTGAACCACAAGTTCCCAATTCATGTTTGTATGTTAAAGAGGGAATGTTCCGAAGGGAAGCTGAAAATGGGGAAGCGTCAGGAGGATTTTTTGGGAAAATGTTTTGATAGCTTGTCCCTGATAGCAGCGAAGATCAGGGTGAAAGATCCCTTTTGTTCTATTTTATCGCAGACCAGATAGAAAGCTGGCACGACGAACAAGGTCAAAAGTGTCGAGACCAGCACGCCGCCGATGATCGCGACGCCCATCGGGATACGGGTTTCTGCTCCGGGGCCGAGCGCCAGGGCCGCCGGGATCGCGGCCGTAATGGTGGCAACCGATGTCATGATGATCGGACGTAACCGGATCGGGCAGGCAGTGAGAAGTGCGTTGTAGGTATCCATGCCTCGTTCGCGCATCTGGTTGGTGAAATCCACGAGCAAAATCGAGTTTTTCTTAACAATACCCATGAGAAGCAAAAGACCGATGAAGCTGAAGATGCTCAGGGATTGATTTGTGATCAGAAGCGCCCAAAAAGCACCCACAAGACTAAACGGAAGCGCCAGGAGGACCGTGATCGGGTGGACGATGTGGTTGAATTGGGAGGCCAGGATCATGTAGGCCACGACGATACCGAGAATGAGCGCGAAGATAAGACTCATCATCGATTCCTTGAACGTCTGGCTTGTTCCGCTGAAGACAATGCGATAAGGGGCGGAGAGTGTTTCTCCGGAGATCTTTTGGACTTCCTGGATGGCCTTTGCAAGTGATTGGCCGCTCGCCGCGCTCGCGTAAATGCTGATCGCTCGCTCGCGTCCCTGGCGGGTAATGCTCAGAAGACTCGGCCGCTCCGTGATTTTGACAACATCCGCGATCTGGACCATTTCGCCGCGGTTATTCCAGATCCAAAGATCCTCAATGTTTTTGGTGCTTTGGCGGTCCTGGTCATTGGCTTTGACCCGGACATCGTAACGCTTTCCATCCTGCGTATATTTCGCCACACGCTCGCCGCCGATCATGGCATTCACCGTACGGGCGATCGTTTCGATGCTCGCGGCATGGTCGAAGGCCTTGTCGCGGGACGGTGTGATCCGCACCTCCGTGAGACCGGAACGGTAGTCGCTATCAATATCCTCAAAGTACGGACTTTTTTCCATCTTGCCCTGGATCTTCTGGGCGTATTCGATCAATTTGTCCCAATCAGGTCCCCGGATCGAGAACTCAATAGGGTAGCCGCGTGTCGCCGAGAATCCGCGCGTGGAAAGATCCTGCATGATCGCTTTTACGTCGGGGATCTTATTGAGGCCCGCGCGGAACTGGTCCATCACGTCCTGCTGAGTCGGGCGGCGCTTGAGCTTCGGGTCGTACGGACGGTCCTTAGGTTCTTTAAGAGTTATGAAGAGCATGCCCGCATTGACTTCTCCTTCGATGCCGCCCATACGGATGCCGATGACGCAGAAATAACGTTTGACGCAGGGGTGCTTCATGGCGAATTCCTCCGCGACCTTAAACCGCTCGCTTGTGAAATAGACCGAGGAACCAATGGGTGTTTCCAGCGCGGCCAGAAATATGCTCTGGTCCTGTGCGGGGACGAATTCTTTTCTGAGAAGAGGGGCTGTGATCACATAAGAGACGACACAGAAAAAGAAGGAGAACAGGAGGACTTTCCACTTATGCTTGAGGGTCAGGACGAGGCCTTTGCCGTAAAGCTCATTGAGTTTGATCATCCCATTTTCAAAAATTTTGCCGAACCGTGTTTTTCTCTCGCCGATTTCAAGGAACTGGGAAC
>JBAZJC010000045.1:0-11399 GCA_041651495.1 Candidatus Omnitrophota bacterium
AACTTTCCATGAATCACGATCAATTGTGGCGCCCAGCCCCTTAGGGATCACACGGGGCAGATTGTCATAAAAACCGCCTCCGGTAATGTTGACGATGCCCTTGAGCGGCAATTTTTTTACAAGCGCCAGGACCGGTTTCACGTAGATAATAGTCGGCGTCAAAAGTTTCCGGCCCACGGGACCTTTCAGTTCTTTTTCTGAAAAGATCTTCCGGATAAGCGAATAGCCATTGGAATGGAATCCCGAAGATTGAATGCCGAGGAGGATATCCCCCGTTTTAATCTTCCTTCCGGTCACGACTTTCTTGCGGTCCACCGCGCCGACTGAAAATCCGGCGACATCATATTGCGCCGCAAGCGCCGTCTTCTTGTCGGTATAAAACCCGGGCATGATGGCCGTCTCGCCGCCCACGAGCGCGCAACCGGCCTGCCGGCAGCCTTCGGTGACGCCTTTTAAGACCTCCCCGATCACGTTCGTCTGGAATTTCCCGGAAGCATAATAGTCCAGAAAAAAAATCGGACGCGCGCCGGAGGTGATGAGATCGTTCACGCACATGGCCACAAGATCAATCCCGATCGTGTCGTGTTTTCCGAGAAGCCGCGCGAGTTCCAGCTTGGTCCCCACACCATCAGTCGAGGCCACAAGCAGAGGATCCTTGATGCCTGTTTTCGACAGGTCAAAAAGCGAGGCAAATCCAAGCGTGTCGCCGCAAACGCCCGGAGTGTGGGTCGAGCGGATAAGTCCCGCGATCTTCCGGTTGTACGCGGGGTCACCCTTAAGGTGCGGCACTCCCGCCTTTTCATAAGTCCAACGCTTCATCTTAGAATCTCCGGCAAAATGTCATTCCCGCAGGTTTTAAGCGGGAATCCAGAAAAAACATGGATCCCCGATAAAAGCACTCGGGGATGACAAAGGTTTATTATGTCAGACACTTTTCAAATAAAAAGAGCCAGCCCCCACGCTCATAGCTTGCAGCAATTCCTTTTATGCTCCAGTTTATACTTGTCATCCGCATCATAGATTTTGGTCGGGTATTTCCCGGTAAAACATGCTGCGCAAAAGTCTTTCGGGTTTTGCGTCGTCGAACCAAGCATCCCCTCGAGACTCAGGTACCCGAGCGTATCCACGTTAAGGAATTTCATAATCTCCTCAATGCTTTTATTGGCCGCCAAAAGCTCTTTTTTCGACGGAAAATCGATCCCGTAAAAACAGGGCGAAATGTGCGGCGGACAGCTGATCCTCATATGCACTTCCTTGGCGCCCGCACTCCTCAAAAGTTTCACGCGGTTCTTCGCCGTGTTCCCGCGCACGATCGAATCGTCGACCACAATCACTCGTTTGCCGTCCACGACCTGACGGATAGGGTTCAATTTGATCTTCACCTTGAGCTGGCGGCCCGCTTCTGAAGGACTAAGGAATGTGCGTCCGATATAGTGGTTACGGATGAAACCGTGCGAAAATGGTATCCGCGATTCTCTCGAATAGCCCAAGGCCGCAAAACTGCCTGAGTCCGGCACCGGGATCACGATATCCGCGTCCACGGGATGCTCTCTGGCGAGCTGCCGGCCTAGTTTTTCACGCACAAGTCCCACGCTGTCGTGGAAAATATTGGAATCCGGCCGGGCGAAATAGACGTGTTCAAAAATACATTGCGCCTTGGCGATCTTTTCATCTTTAAAGGGAAAATGGCTGCGGAGCCCCTTGCTGTCGATCACGACGACCTCGCCCGGTTCGATCTCACGGACAAACTCCGCTTCGATCAGATCGAACGCGCAAGTCTCGGACGCGAGCACATAGCTTTGCCCCAATCTTCCGAGACAGAGCGGGCGGAACCCGTGCGGGTCACGGACCCCGAACAAATGGTCCTCAGTCAGGAGGACCAGGCTGAATGCGCCTTTCGCGCGCTTTGCCGCTTCGATTACGCCCTCTTCATGGGAACGGTAGGACGGTTTGGCGATCATGTGCACAAAGACCTCGGAATCGATCGTGCTTCCGAAAATGGAGCCGTAAGCCTCCAGCTCCGCGCGCAGGATTTGCGCGTTCACAAGGTTCCCGTTATGCGCAATCGCGATCTGTCCGCGCGAATAATCGACCTTGTAGGGTTGGGCGTTCAAAAGCGTCGAAGATCCGGTCGTGGAATAGCGCACATGGCCGATGGCATTTTTACCGGGAAGCTGCGCAAAAGAGGATTCGTCGAACACCTCGCCCACATGTCCCATTTTCTTAATGAGGTAGAGGTCGGAGCTGTCGCTGGTGCAGATCCCGGCGGCTTCTTCTCCGCGGTGCTGAAGCGCAAAAAGTCCAAGCTGTGTGATGCGCGCCGCGTGGGGATGATTGTAGATACCGAAGATACCACAATGATGTTTGATGTTTTCGCCGCCCATAAGGACTGCTCTCCATTTAATTTTAAAGGTTAACAGTCCCAATACCTATCAATTTCAGCTTTGCTGAAATTGGGGCTGTCCAAACTGCCTTATTGGAAAAGAAACCGAAAGTTTGGGCTGTACTAATACCACAAACCTTCAAAATTTATATAAAATGCGGTATTATTTTCGCTCCATGATATTAGGGATCATGTTTTCAAAAAGCTTCACTATGTTCCCGACCGTCAGCCGGACCCGTTCTCCCAGGATAAGCGCGTCTCCGCCCACCTTACCGATTTCGTATAATGCAATCCCCTGTTTCTGTGCCAAATTCCTGATGTCCTTTTGATGCTCGGGCGTGACCGAGATTACCACACGTGACTGACTTTCGCCGAAATAAAGTGCGTCCGCACGAAGTCCTTCTTGATGCTTTAAAACACCGTCAAGACCGTTCACCACAGCGCCCAAGCCTCCGTCGCTCTTGATGCAACATTCGGCAAGCGCGACCGCAAGCCCTCCTTCAGAAAGATCATGGCAGGAAACGATTTTTTTCTCGTCCGCGGCGGCAAGGATGAATTGATGGAGCGCTTTTTCGCGTGCGAGGTCAAGACGCGGCGGCAGGCCCTGCTTCAATCCGTGCTCGATCATCAGGTAATGGCTCCCGCCGAGTTCATTGAACGTTTCGCCCGCGAGAAAAATAATATCATCAGCATTCTGGAACGCCGACGGGACGCGTTTTTCGATATTCTCCAAAAGACCTACCATGCCGATCGTGGGCGTCGGATAGATGGCGCCCTGCGGACTTTCGTTATAGAAGCTGACGTTCCCGCCTGTCACCGGGATCTCAAGTGCCTTGCAGGATTCTATGATCCCGGAGACGGCGCTATGAAATTGCCAGAAAATCTCGGGCTTCATGGGATTGCCAAAATTAAGACAATTTGTCACACCGACCGGCCGGGCACCGGAACAAACAACGTTACGCGCCGCTTCCGCAACGGCGATTTTCCCGCCTTCAAGCGGATCGAGATAAACATAAAGGCTGTTACAATCGGTCGAGACCGCGATCCCTTTTTGTGTTCCCTTGATACGGATAAGCGCAGCGTCATGCCCAGGATAAAAAACCGTGTCCGTGCGGACCATGTGGTCGTACTGTTGCCAAACCCAGGCCTTGGAAGCAATCGAAGGATATGCGAGCAGTCGCTTGAGTACATCACTGAAATCATGGGGCTCGGGAATTGCGGCAAGATCAAGTTTCTGCGCTTCGGCGAGGTAGGCCGGTTTTTCTTCTTCACGCGTATAAACTGGCCCGTCATCCGCAAGCGCCTTGGCCGGGATCTCCGCGGCCATTTTTCCCCCGTCCAGCACGCGATACTTGTCGCCCCGGGTCACTTCGCCGATCTTCACGGCATGAAGGTCCCATTTCGTAAAAATATCCTCGACCTCTTTTTCCTTTCCTTTTTTGACAATGACCAGCATGCGCTCCTGCGATTCCGAGAGCAGGGTTTCATAGGGGGTCATTCCGGGCTCGCGACGCGGCACTTTTGCGAGATCGATTTCGACCCCGGTGCTCGCGCGGGACGCGGTCTCGCAACCTGCGCAGGTCAGACCCGCGGCGCCCATATCCTGCATTCCCACAAGCGCGTCGGTCCTCAGAAGCTCCAAACAAGCTTCCATCAAAAGTTTTTCCATAAACGGATCACCCACTTGCACGGCCGGACGGTCCTCATGACTCTGCTCCGAGAGTTCTTTGGAAGCAAAGGCCGCACCGCCGAGTCCGTCACGGCCGGTCGTAGCTCCCACGTAATAAACCGGATTGCCGATGCCGTGCGCCGCTCCGCGCACGATCTCATCTTTTTTGATGATCCCGAGCGCCATCGCATTCACCAGAGGATTTCCCTCATAAGCGGCATCAAAATAGATGTCGCCTCCAACGGTCGGAATACCCATGCAATTACCGTAATGTGCGATCCCTGCGACCACGCCGCGAAAAAGCCGCTGACTCACCGGCTGCGCGAGATCCCCGAACCGGAGAGAATTCATTAAGAGGACCGGCCGCGCGCCCATGGTAAAAATATCCCGGAGAATGCCGCCCACGCCCGTTGCTGCGCCCTGGAAGGGCTCGATCGCCGACGGATGGTTATGGCTTTCGATCTTGAAACACACCGCAAGGCCGTCGCCGATATCCACGATCCCGGCATTCTCCTGCCCCGGTTTCACGAGCAGGTGCTCCTGACGCGGGAGTTCCGCGTTCATTTTGGAAAAAAGCTTGAGAATGGGCTTGGAATTCTTATAAGAACAATGTTCGCTCCACATCACGCTGAACATCCCGAGTTCCGTGATGTTGGGATCCCGGCCGAGAATGTCCCGGATATGTTGATACTCTTCCGGTGTAATCCCGTGCGCCGCGATCAATTCCGAAGTGATGGGTGTCGTCGAATCCAGTGCCGGCATAATTTATTCCAATGCGTTTAAGATGCTTTCAAAAATCCTGCGTCCGTCCGAAGAACCGAGAAGGTCTTCACTCGAGCGTTCCGGATGCGGCATCATGCCCAGGACGTTCTTTTTCCTGTTCACGATGCCTGCGATGTGGTCCCTGGAACCGTTCGGGTTGAATTCCTCTCCGAGCTTTCCGTCCTCGGACGAATAACGGAAAACGACCTGGGAGTGGTCATGGAGAGACTTCAGCGTCTCATCATCGCAATAATAATTCCCTTCGCCGTGCGCGATGGGAACACAAAGCGTCTCGCCTGACTCCATCTGACCGGTAAAGATCGTCAGGTTCTCTTCTGTACGGATCCAGGTATGCTTGCAAATAAATTCCAGCGATTTATTCCGAAGCATCGCTCCCGGCAGCAGCCCGGCCTCCAGAAGGATCTGAAAACCGTTGCAGATCCCGATCACGGCCCGGCCGTCATTGGCGTGTTTGATCACTGATTCCATGACAGGAGAAAAGCGCGCGATCGCGCCAGTCCTGAGATAATCGCCGTAACTGAACCCCCCCGGAATAACCACCAGGTCCACCTTGGGGAGGTCCCGGTCTTTGTGCCAGACATATTTCACCGGCACCTTGACGACGTCCTTAAGCGCATGGAAACAATCTGTATCACAATTGGAACCCGGAAACACAATGACCGCGGCTTTCATGACTTTGAGATTCCCTTTTAAAAACTTCCGTCATTGCGAACCCCGGAAGGGGTGAAGCAATGACACACTATTTGTTTATGAAGGCACTTCTTGAATTTCGAACGAATATTCTTCGATCACAGGATTATGCAGCAGCTTGTCGCACATGACGTGAATAGATTCTTCCGCCTTCGCACGGTCGTCCGCTTCAAGCACCAGCTCGAAATACTTTCCGATCCTCAGACTTTTCGCCTCTTTGAACCCCATAGACTCGAGCGCATGAAGCGTCGTCTGTCCCTGCGGGTCCAGGACCGATTTCTTTAAACTTGTATGGATTCTCGCTTTAAATTTCATATGGATCAATCCTCTTTAGTGGAGTTCGGATTTTCCCGCCTTGGGCGGGACCCCGCCATTCGATGACGGTATGTTTTTTTCAACTGCTAGTTTCGAATATCTTTCCCGGATAACCGTTTGTAAATCTCACAATAAGCTTCGGTGGTCTTTTCGATGATCTCGCCCGGAAGTTCCGGCGCGGGCGGGCGTTTGTCCCACGAGAGCGTCTCAAGATAATTGCGTACGATCTGTTTGTCGAAACTCGGCTGATCGTGACCGGTTTCATACCGGTCGGCCGGCCAAAAACGCGAACTGTCCGGTGTCAGAATCTCGTCGATCAACATCATCTTTCCGTCATGAATCCCGAATTCAAATTTCGTATCCGCAATGATGATTCCTTTCGACGCCGCGTATTCCTGGCCCTTCTTGTAAAGAAGGATGGAAAGTTCCTTGGCATGCTGGGCAACGTCCTTCCCCACGACCCGGATCGCTTCGCCGAAATCGATATTGACATCGTGCCCGGTCTTCGCCTTCGTGGACGGGGTGAAGATCGGCTCCGGAAATCTCTGGCACTGTTTCATTCCGGGCAAAAGCGTGTACCCGCAAACTTTGCCCGTCTTCAAATAATCTTTCCAACCCGACCCCGTAATGTAACCCCGCACCACGCACTCGATCGCAAGCGGCTTGGCCCGCTTCACGAGCACCGAACGCCCGGTCAGTTCATGACGGAATTCAGCGACCACTTCCTTCGGTAATCCCATCGCATCCACGTCCGCGGTGATCAAGTGCTGCGGAAGGATATCTTTAAAATGTTCGAGCCAGAAAAGTGTGATCTGGTTGAGCACTTTCCCTTTCATCGGGATCGGGTCCGGCATGACTACGTCAAAAGCACTCAGCCGGTCGGTCGTCACGATCAAAAGCTTGTCGGAACCCACGCCGTAGATATCGCGCACCTTTCCGACCGCCACACGCGGCAGCGGCAAATGCGTTTCCAGGATCGCTTCGTTCTTATCGAGATCACTGAACATATGGCTCTTTCCTTATTTTAAAGACAGGAGGATTCCCGTGCGTTTCAGAATGACCGGCACGTTCTTAAGGTGCCTGTCATAACTGAAAACCGCGCGTATCTCCTGGGGCGTCAGGACTTTCAAGATATTCTCGTCTTTCAGCACCACCTGCTCCAGGTAAAGCTTTTCATCTTCCCAAAGTTTCCTGGCCGCGTCCTGCACGAGCTTGTAACCTTCCTCGCGTGTCAGACCTTTTTCCACGAGCGCAAGAAGCAGGCTTTGCGAAAACACCATTCCGCGGCTCGACTCCAGGTTCTTGAGCATGCGGTCTTTATTGACCACGAGGTTCTCGATCACGTTCTGCATGAGCCCCAGCATGTAATCAAGAAGAATCGTGCTGTCGGGAAAAATGATGCGCTCCACAGAAGAATGCGTGATGTCCCGCTCGTGCCAGAGGGCGATATTCTCAAAACCCGCGAGCGCGTTCCCGCGAAGGACGCGCGAAAGTCCTGCCACACGTTCGCAAGTGATCGGGTTGCGTTTGTGCGGCATGGCTGAGGAACCCTTTTGTCCTTTGGAAAAAAATTCCTGCACTTCAAAGGTCTCTGTCTTCTGAAGACCCCGGATCTCGGTCGCAAGCTGTTCGAGCGTCCCCCCCACAATGGCGATCGCGCCAAGATATTCCGCGTGGCGGTCGCGCTGAAGGACCTGCGTCGAAACCGGCGCCGGATTCAGCCCGAGCTTCTTGCAGACAGATTCTTCGACCCTGGGATCTACATTCGCAAAAGTCCCGACCGCGCCGGAGACCTTGCCATAGCGGAGATTTTCTTTGGCGGCTTCAAGACGCACGAGGCCCCGTTTGCACGCGGCATGAAAAAGCGCCATCTTGAGCCCGAACGTGATGGGCTCGGCGTGCACGCCATGCGAGCGCCCCACCATAAGGGTCCGGGCGTGTTCTTTGGCTTTTTTGCCGAGCAGGGAGATAAGTTTTTTCAGTTCGCGGATAAGGATATCCGAGGCTTCCTGAACCTGGAGCGAAAGCCCGGTATCCAGAATGTCCGAAGAGGTCAGACCGAAGTGGACATAGCGGCCCACGGGACCGACATTCTCGGAAACATTGGTAAGAAAAGCAATGACGTCGTGATTGACAACCTTCTCGATCTCTTTGATTCGTTCAATGTCGAATTTCGCCCGGGCACGGACTTTGGCGGGAACATCTTTGGGAATATAGCCGTAGCGTGCAAGCCCTTCAAGCGCGGCCAGTTCCACCTCAAGCCACTTTTGGAGCTTGTTCTCTTCCGTCCAGACCTTCGCCATTTCCTGGCGCGAGTAACGAGAGATCATCTTGTATCCGCCTTCCTTATGACCCACAACTAATGCGTCGAACCATAGCGCTAACGGGATTTAAACCCGTGTTTCTGCCTTGAGAGGGCAGCGTCCTAGATCAGGCTAGACGATAGCGCCCTGATGTATCCAATTTATTTTCTCACATGGCTACATTAGGGCTGCACTGATTTCTCGATTCTTTTCTCAATAGAAAATCAGGCGCCCTGATGTATCCAATTTATTTTCCCACATGGCTACATTAGGGCTGCACTGCCCAAGTCTTCATTTTCTTTTCATTAATGGTGACTTGGACTGCCCTAGTTACCCGTTATTTTTTCAACAGGTGAGAACCAGGGCTGATTTCCCGATGGTTTTCTCAATAGAAAATCAGGCGCCCTGATGGACCTATTTAATCAGGCGCCATACAAACACGGGGCCTGTCAGAAACTAACCAACGATTGAAAACAGATTACGGGGGGAACCACGCACCCAAAAACAAATCCAGTATAGCTTTGCCCCTATAGGATGTCAACGGAACTAGTCCCAACTACCTTAAATTCAAAAAAAGCCGGGGCAAAGAAAAACCCTTTAGGACGATCGAATGACTCAGACGGCCAATATTTAAAAATGCCGATCGACCTTGTCCTTTAAATCATACACGGATTTCTCAAGCATTTTCACGCGTTCAGATACGAACCGGTTCGCCTGCTCCAGGTCCGCAACACGCTGTTCAAGTCTGTCCGCACGGTCCTGCTTGAGGGTCTTCTCCATATCGGAGAATTCCGTCGAAGTTCCATTCATCCCTGTCCCTGCCGCTTCGTTCTCGACCGCCCACGAAAGTGGGAATACGATCGAAAAAAACAGCATCCCCAAAACTGAAACTACCGCGAGTTTCTTCATAGGAGTCACCTCGAGCGGAGTATATCATAATTATAAAAGACGGGAAACGGCTAACGAATCGTTCCCCGGTTCCCGTTAACCGTTCCCCGCGCCCCGAGGCGTTTAGCCGCGGGGATGAAATTTCGCGTGAACAGATTTGAGGCGGTTCCCGGAGACGTGCGTGTAGATCTGTGTTGTGGAGATATCGGAATGGCCGAGGAGTTCCTGCACGACGCGCAGGTCCGCGCCGCGTTCCAGAAGGTGCGTCGCGAAAGAATGACGAAACGTATGGGGTGTGATCGTTTTGGTGATACCGGCAAGACGCGCGTATTTCTTGATCATCTGCCACACAAATTGCCGCGTCAGCCCCTTCCCGCTCCTGCCCAGAAAAAAATGATCCGTCCTGGTCTTCAGCTTTGAACGGACCCGGGCAAGATAGGTCTGGCAAGCGGCAATCGCAACACTTCCGAGCGGCACAAGCCGTTCCTTGTCACCCTTGCCGCGGCACTTGATGAACTTGTTGTCCAGATATACGTGCTCCGCCGTGAGCTCCGTGATCTCGGAGACCCGCATCCCGGTCGCGTAAAGGCATTCCAGAAGCGCCAAGTCGCGTATTCCCCCCGGTTTTTTGACGTCCGGCATCTTGAGAAGAGAGTCCATCTCCTGCGCGGTCAAAAAGTGCGGCAGTTTTTTCCAGAGCTTCGGGGACTCAAGGACGCTTGTGATATCGCTTGGGACATAGTGCTCTTTGGCGAGAAAACGGTGGAAAAGCTTGACCGAGACAAGTCCGCGTGCAATCGAGGAAGATTCGAGTCCGCGTTTGCTTTCCGCATTCATGAATTTCATGATATGCGTCCGCGAGACCTTGCTCCAGTCCGCGACCTTTTCTTTTTTGAGGAATACGTCGTAGCGCACAAGGTCTTGCCGGTAAGCGTCGAGTGTGTTCTGTGCCAGTCCCTTTTCCACGGAGAGATAATTCAGGAACTCTTCGAAGAGGAACTGGTCCTTGTCCTTGGGTTTTTCCGGAGTCACCGTTGTTGTATCCATCTCTTGTGATATCGGCAACCTGGACAACGGACTGGAGGTACCGGCCAACCGGTTTAGAGCTTCTACTTTTTGTCCGCAAGCTCCTGAAGAGTTTTCCTGAAATAGGCCTCGGCACCCTGGATGTACTGCTCTTCCGGGATGAGGGGTTTTTCGAGTTCTTCCTGAAGCTGGGCGGAAATCCGGCCGGTTTTCACGACCTCCTCGCCGGCCCTACGAAGCAGGCTTTTGTAATGACGTACGGGGAGCCAGAACCAGAAAGATTTTTCGGACAGGATGGTCCCGCAGCCGCGATAGATCTCAGCAACGAGCTCTGTGTTCATGTTCCGTGCAATTCTCCGGAAAAGAAGCTTCAGGACCTGGAAGTGACTCTGTTCCGGGAAACCACAGTTCGAGATCACCGCGATCTTGGGAACCTTTGCAAGATCGACCCTGTGCCGGCACTCTCCGCCTGCATCTTTCTCAAAATAAGGCTCGGCCGTCGGAATCATACGATCCATAAAATTCTTCATAATACCCGTCACGTTATCTACATAAAGAGGCGTGGCAAAAACGACAAGATCGGAACTTCCAAGCTTGGGGAGCAGCTCCGCCATGTCATCCTGAATGGCGCACTTGCCGGGCGTTTTAAGCCAGCAGGCATAGCACCCAGTGCAGGAATGGATCTTTTTGTGCGCGAGAAAAATGTTTTCGGTCTCCGCGCCGGCCCCGCGCGCGCCTTCAAGGAACGCCTGGACCATCACGTCCGTGTTCCCTCTTTCCGCCTTCGGACTTCCGTTAAATACTGTTATCTTCATAAGCATTTTTTCCCTCGCCTTGTCCGGCTTTTTGCACAACCTGCGTCGGATTCTCTTTATTCGCTTCGTCGGAGTCCGTCAGCTTTTTCGCCGCCCGCCGTGCCGCGATCGCTCTCCTCGCGGCCCTTATCCCCATAATGGCGTCACTGGATGGCACCTCGATCACAAACATTGCCGCGATAACCCCAAACAAAAACACACACAACATTCTTTTCATTTTCTCACCTCCGCTGATTTCTTTTTTACCTATTCTTCTACAATTACCGCGAAGCCTTTTTCCACCAACTGTTGATTGACAAAGACCCCGGCCACGAAAATATCTGCGAGATAACGGTCATATTTATCCGGCTTGGTCGTTTTGACAAGGACTTGCACGCCGGCTTTTGTTTGCGTTTCCCGTTTCCCGTTCCCCGGCATTTTCAGCATTTTTTCCAGCGCCTTCTTCGCTTCCATGCCGTCCGCCGTCGTGATCTCGGGCGCGTCAATTCCGCGAAGCCTGAGAGTCTGGACTGTCCGGAACCCGAAAC
>JBAZJC010000046.1:0-11326 GCA_041651495.1 Candidatus Omnitrophota bacterium
ACTCCGGCGGATTCGATCCGGTTCGATAAGGAAATAATCATATGGACAAAAACACTGTAAAAGCAATCGTGCTTGCCATGATGGTCATGTTGCTCTATCCCATGCTGCTCAAAAAATTTTATCCGGCGGCGTATCAAAAACAACCCGCGAAAACAACGACCTCTCAAAGCGTACCCGCTCTCATAAAGGCAAAGATCCCCCCAGCGATTGCAGAAGGAACAGCGCTGGAAAAAGCAGCGGTTCCTGCCGCAGCGTTTCTTGAGACTTTTTTCTATAAAGCCGAATTTTCCACGTTGGGAGGAACGATCACCGAACTTTCTTTCCTCGGAGAGAAAGACCGTCGGGGGCTTACCAAAACGGAGTTTTTTACAGGGGATCCTCGAGAATCGGGTATTTTCGGCGTAAACATTCTGCATGAAAAAGCGGCCCTCGACGAGACTATCTTTAAAATGGCGCGCAAGGGCGAAAGCGTGGAGTTCTCCTATGAGATGCCCGGGGAATATCGGCTGGTCAAGACCTTTGTGTTTCGTGAAAACAAACCCGTAATCGATCTTATCGTCCGGATCAAGAATCTTTCCGGGCGCGAAAAACATTTTCCGGTCACACTGAATTACGGGGTGAGCTACGAGGAGGGCTATCAGAAAGATTACGGTTATTACGATGCGGTGGTCTATAACAACAAGCTCCAAACCAAAGACCTTTCCGGCATTAAGAAAAAAGGTTTTTCTTTTCCCGACCCGACCATGTGGGCAGGGTTCATTAAAAAATATTTTGCGCTACTCGTAAAGCCGGACAGCAAGATCATTGAGGGAAGCGCGAAAGCGGATAAGAAAAGTCTTTGGGGACAAATAACCCTAGAGCCTTTGACAGTGCCCGCGGGAGGTGAAGGAGAACGCAGCTTTTTGATCTATGCCGGGCCGCAGCGCTACGAGATGCTCAAAAGTTTTGGGGCGGGATTTGAAGAGATTTTTTCCCGGGGATTCTTCGGGCTTTTTAAGATGGGGATCCTCACGGTTCTGAAATTTCTGAACCAATACACGCATAATTTTGGATGGGCGCTTGTGATCCTGACCCTTCTTATCAAGCTGCTTTTCGCGCCGCTCACGCACTTGAGCTATGCGAGCATGAAAAAGATGCAAATCCTGGCGCCGAAGATGAAAGCAATCCAGGAGCGTCACAAAAAAGATCCCGCGAAATCCCAGCAAGAACTCATGGCTCTTTACCGACGCAACAAGGTGAATCCGATGATGGGTTGCCTTCCCATGCTGATTCAGATACCGGTTTTTATTGCCATGTTTAAACTCCTGCCTGAAGCGATCGAGCTTCATGGGGCCCCGTTCATCGGCTGGATCAAAGATCTTTCTGCGCCGGACCACTTCCTGACGCTCCCCTTCACGGTTCCTTTTTTAGGATGGAACTCATTGAACATTCTGCCGATCCTCATGGCTGCATCACAAGTCTGGTATCAGAAGCTTATGCCGTCGCAGCCCGGCTCGAGCCCGGAACAGCAAACCATTATGAATATCATGCCCATCTTTTTCGGGTTCATTTGCTACAACATGCCGTCAGGGCTCACGCTTTATTGGACCCTACAGAACGTTTTTTCGATCATCCAGCAGACCTTCATTAACCGTATCGTGATCGTTCTGCACCACGAAGACCAGTAAAAAAATTATACGGCGTACGCAAAACGCCGTACGACGTACAAAAAAATGAATTCCACGCAGAAATTTGCCGCTATCATTGTCGGCGCCGGACACGCCGGCGTCGAAGCTTCCCTTGCCATCGCACGATGCGGGTTTCCTGTTCTTGTGATCACCATGGATACGAACGCCGTCGCGCGTATGTCCTGTAACCCTGCGATCGGCGGACTTGCCAAAGGACATATGGTCCGCGAAATTGATGCGCTCGGCGGCGAGATGGGACTCGCGACGGATGCTACAGGTATTCAGTTCCGAATGCTTAACAAGTCCAAAGGGCCAGCCGTGTGGGCGCCGCGCGCGCAGGCGGACAAAAAACAGTACGAGCTTTATATGAAGCGCGTCCTTGAATCGGAGAAAAATCTCATGCTCCGGCAAGGACAGGTTGTGGAGCTTCTCGTCAAAGACAGCACATGTTACGGCGTTCGCACGGAAAAAGGGGAAGACTTTTTAGGCGAGCATGTGATCCTGACCACAGGCACTTTTTTGCAGGGGCTGATTCACGTGGGCGAAGAAAAATTTCCGGGTGGACGACGCGATGAACCCCCCGCCGTCGGCCTTTCCGACTCGCTTCGAAGCCATGGGATCGAACTCGTCCGTTTCAAAACGGGAACACCGCCTCGTCTCCACCAGAAAAGCCTTCGCCTGGAATTGCTGGAAGAACAACGGGGTGATGAGCCGCCATCCCCCTTTTCTTATCAAACCAAGAAACTTATCGTCGAACAACTTCCCTGCTATTTGACGCACACCAACGAAAAAGTCCATGAGATTATTCGCAAGAATCTGCATCGTTCCCCTCTTTATGCAGGACGCATCGTCGGGATTGGCCCCAGATACTGCCCATCCGTTGAAGACAAGGTTGTGAAATTTCCGGACAAAAAGAGCCATCAAATTTATCTGGAGCCCGAAGGGCGTGACACGCCGGAGATTTATATGAACGGTTTCCCTACTTCTCTTCCCCGAGATGTCCAGGAAATGGCCTTGCGCCAGATTAAAGGGCTTGAGAATGCTGAGATCCTGAAATTTGGTTATGCCATCGAGTACGATGCCGCCCCGCCCACCCAACTGAAACACTCGCTGGAGACCAAAAAAATACGGAACTTGTTTTTTGCAGGCCAGATCAACTGCACCTCCGGCTACGAAGAAGCCGCGGCCCAAGGACTCATGGCTGGCCTCAATGTTATCCGCAAGCTTTGCGGTGGAAGCGAATTTGTTCTCGACCGGACCGAGGCCTATATCGCGGTGATGATCGACGATCTTGTAACCTGCGGAACGAATGAGCCCTATCGGATGTTTACATCGCGCGCAGAATTTCGGTTGTTGCTTCGTCAGGACAACGCCGATGAGCGGCTCATGTTCTACGGATATCAGTTCAGCCTTATCCCCGATAAAACATTTGCAAAATTCAACGAACATATGGATCGGATACGTCGCGACATGCGAGAACTTAAAACAAAAAGAATAGGCAGTGACACGCTGTATCAATATTTAAAACGTCCGGAAATAACCTATAACCAGCTCGTATCAAATAGGTTACACTCATGCAATCTGTCCGAAGATGAAATTCATTGCGTTGAGACAGAAATAAAATACGAAGGATACATTGCCCAACAACGACGTGAAGTTCAAAAATTTTCAAAACTCGAAAAAAGAAAAATACCCGCTGATTTGAATTATGATGAAATCCCGGGGATCGGACGAGAAGCAAAAGAAAAACTAAAAAAAATTCAGCCAGAATCGATCGGACATGCAGCACGCATCCCCGGTATTTCCTCCTGCGATCTTTCTCTTCTTGCCGTTTTTATCGAGAAAAAGGCCAAAGCCCCCATCAAGAAATAGAAGTCTTTTTCCAGGGAAACCTTCCAATAGTCACGAAGTTTTATCTAACAAAAAGCACATACCACTTTCAAGCCATTGACGTAGTATCCCGAGGATTTTACAATCCTTACAAGTCATTTTTTTTGTTGATCATTGACAGAAACAACATGTCACAAACGGTAGATTCCACCGAACATATGCTTGGAACTCAAAACAGTCGTTAGAGTTTTCTCTTTTTGTTGTGATGTATAAAAATTGTTTCACGTGAAACAATTTTTGAAAAGAAATAAAATAACAAGCATTTCATGGAAAACAACATTGATGAAAGCATAAAAATGTCTTTTTAAGATACAATCAATCGTTTGGTCAAAAAACACATAGCAGCTCTGACAACATGCTTTTACACATCCAGAACGACGAAAACGGTGAAAATTACAATAGTTTTGTTGATCTTGCTTAATTTAATGGCATGAAGATTATTGCCAAATCATGTTGTCCAAAATTTTTCAAATTTAGAAAAAAGTGATAAAATAAATTTTAATTGAAACAAAAAAACGGAAAAGCGTCTCCTTGAAAGTTTTTCTCTATAACGATGAAATAAATTATATATTTGATTTGCCATAAGAATAATTATGTGTAAAATATTCCAGGAATTAGACGATAATTGAAAAAGATAAGTCGACGTGAGTTAAGCAGTCTCTATTTTAAAAAGTGTTTCACGTGAAACAAACGGAGGGGCTATGGAGAAAATATTCTCATTCTTTAATCAAAAAGGAGGCGTTGGAAAAACAACCTCTGTAATCAATATCGCCACGGTCATAGCTGGATTAGGAAAGAAGGTTTTGTTGATGGATCTTGATTCGCAAGGCAATGCTACAAGTGGGGTTGGGATAGAAAAGAACGAGAATGAATTCACAGCTTATCAACTTCTTGTTGAAAACTCTGATCCAAACTCAAGCATAAAAAAAACACCCATAGAAAACTTATGGATTGTTCCTTCCAATGCGCATCTCGCTGGTGCTGAAATGCATTTAATCAATCAAGACAAAAGAGAATTTGTTCTCAAAGAACAACTAAAAAAGATTTCTAATAATTACGACTATATATTTCTTGACTGTCCGCCGTCGCTTGGACTTATAAGTATAAATGCTTTAACAGCAAGTAGTTACATAATAATACCACTTCAATGCGAATATTATGCTCTGGAGGGGCTAGGGCAGCTCCTTAATACCTATCATCTTGTCAAAAAAAACCTAAGCGCAGGTCTTGAACTTGGAGGTGTAATCCTGACCATGGCGGACATTCGGACCAACCTGACGCAACAGGTTATTGAAGAAGTTCGAAATTATTTTAAGGAAAAAACCTTTCAAAGCGTGATCCCAAGATCCGTAAAGCTTTCCGAGGCGCCAAGTTTTGGGAAACCCGCCGTTATTTACGACCCATGCAACCGTGGATCGATGGCCTATGTGGAGCTTGGCAAAGAATTTTTGGCGCGATTTGGGTCCGACGAGGATCGCAAGAACTTTACCGCGAACGTAAAGACAAAGGAAACTCCCGAGAACGTTCAGACCACGCAAACCGCGGATCCCGTGCCGGCAACGGAACAGTCCGGTGTCATTCAGGCTAACTTATGAAATCCCATATAAACATCTAAACAGGAGTCGTAAAAATGAAAAAAGCACTCGGTAAGGGTTTAAGCGCGTTGATCCCGGATAGTTATAAAGATCAAATGGCCGCAGAAAGCAAAGAAATGCCTGAGGTCACAGCGACCATCACCACGGAGCCAGAGACCGCCGCCCAAGCGGTTATTCTTCCGGTGAAGACCCCGGCGTTTCAGCTGATACCAGTATCGCAGATTGTGCCGAACGCGGACCAGCCAAGAAAAATTTTCAACGCAGAAGCTATAGAAGAACTCGCCGGCTCTATCCGCGAAAAGGGTGTATTGCAGCCGGTCATCGTAAAAAAGAAAAACGATGGGGTATTCGAACTCGTGTGCGGCGAGCGGCGATTCCGTGCAGCGGCGCTTTGCGGTCTGGCCGAAGTGCCTGCCATCATTAAAGATATTGCGGACGAAGATTTTCTTGAATGGGCGCTGATCGAGAATATTCAGCGCGAAGATTTAAATCCTATTGAGGAGGCTGAAGCGTACCAGCGTCTCGTGGAAGAGCGGATGATTTCCCAGGAGGAGGTTGCAAAAAGAGTGGGGAAGAACCGTGTGACGGTCACGAACACGTTGCGCCTTTTGCGTTTGCCCCAGGAAGTAAAACAATATCTGGCAGAGGGCAGGCTTTCGGCGGGACATGCTCGCGCACTTCTCGGCCTTCTGTCCCCGGAACATCAGCGGCAAATGGCTAAAAGGATCGTCGAGGAGAATTTATCAGTTCGCCAGGTCGAGGCCATTGTCAATCGAAGTAATGCGCACAAGCGAAAAGCGAAATCCGCCCGGCATCTCAGCGCCGAGATCGTGGACCTCGAAACGCGCCTGACGCATTTTCTCGGAACACAGGCGAAGATCTATCCGCGCAAGAACCAGAAGGAAGGACGCGTTGAAATCCAGTATTTCTCACTCGACGACCTCGACCGCGTTCTCCGGAAAATCGGCCTGCCGCAGGGCTGATCTTCGGGAAAGAGGCTTCCCTAAGCGAGCGAACGAAAAAAGGGCCTTTACGAGGGTCCCGGCCGTTGTGGTATAATTTCCGCACTTTTTCGTTTTATGTGTTATTCTCACTATTAGAAAAATCAACTCCTCGCAAAGCCGATAGACGCCTTTCAAACGAAGGGGACTCCGCATGTCGAAAAAATTTTGGGTAAAGGGTTTTACTATTTTTTTAACAAGCCTTATTTTGGTCGGTTGCGGCTCTCCGAACGAGCCGGGGGGGCGGGGCACCACGGAAGTTAAAGTAAGCTTCTGGGGAACGCCCGAAGAGATCAACATCATTACCGAAGCCCTCGCGCCCTGGCAGGCAAAACATCCCGAGATCAAAATCGTTTTTGAGCACACACCCTACACAGGTTACATTAGCAAGATCCTCACGCGGATTGCGGGAGGTGCGGCGCCCGATATCATCGCCACGGAGGTCGATTATTTCGTGACGTTCGCGACCAAAGGCGTTCTGGAAGATCTGACGCCGTATGAGACCGCCGACCCGAAAGGTTTTGATAAAGGCGATTTCTTCCCGCAGATTATCGATCGTTTCACCTACCAGGGGAAACTTCTGGCTGCGCCGCGCGACATCGCTCCGTTTGCCTGCGTGTTCTACAATAAAAAAGTTTTTGATGAAGCAAAGATTCCCTACCCGACCGATGATTGGAACTGGGGCGACATGTTGCGCCTGGCGCGTGAACTCACCAAAAAAGACAGTTCCGGGCGCGTCACACAATACGGTTTTTACACCTGGGCCTGGCAGAATTTCATTTATGGGAACGGCGGCGGGCTCGTGGATAATGTTAAAAATCCCACAAGGACCCTGTTGGACGATGACCGCTCCATCATGGGCATTCAGTTTTACGCCGATCTGAGCAACCTGTATGAAGCTATGCCGACGCCCACAGCCTTCATGAATTTCGGAATGGGCGCGGACCGGATGTTCGCCAACGGCCGCATCGCGATGTTTCTGTCCGGTATTTGGGAAGCCCCGCAATTCCGTAATTACAATTTTAAATGGGACGTAGTGATGTTTCCCAAGAACAACAAGGGCATTCGGGCCTTCGGGACCGGAGGGACAGGATACGCGATCCTCAAGTCTTCCAAACACAAAAAAGAGGCGTGGGAAGTGATCAAGGCTCTGACCGGACCCGAAGGACAACGGCAATTCGCCGAACGCGGTCTCGCTCAGCCTGCCCGCATCTCCGTGGCAAAAAGCGACGCGTTTGCCGGAAACGCGTCTGCTCCGGCCAACAAGAAAATGCTCAACGAAGCAGTCCAGTACGCCGTCTTCAGCCCTTTTCATCCGAGATGGCGTGAAATAGAGGAAAAGTATCTCCGCCCAAAACTGGATCTCATTTTTAACGGGAAGAAAACCGCCGCGGAAGCTGTTAAAGAACTAGCCCCCGAGATTAACGCCCAGCTACAGCAGTCCAGCCGATGAGCTTATTTTAAAACAAAAGAAACTAAGGAGTTTTTGTTACCATGCCCAGAAAGTCAAAGGAAAGAAAAAAAGCGGAAGCCAAAATGCTTTTGAAAACGGACAGTGCCGAGAAAAAATTCGCCTCAAAATACGGTTACTTCACAGCCGACGGGCGTGAATTTGTCATCACACGTCCCGATACACCACGCCCGTGGGTAAACGTGATCTCCAACGGGGATTACGGCACCATCGAGACGCAGACTGGCTCAGGTTTTTCATGGCGCGACAATTCAAACCTGTCACGGGTCACACGCTGGGACCAGGATCTGATCCGCGATAACTGGGGCAAATATACTTATGTGCGCGACCGGGATAACGGGGACTATTGGTCCGGAACCTGGAAGCCGTGCATGCCGAAATATGATTTTTTTGAAGTAAGGCATGGCCAGGGATACTCGGTTCTGACAAGCAAGCTTCACGGGATCCGATTCGAGAAAACGATCTTTGTGGATGTGGAAGACCCGGTCGAAGTCTGGAAGGTCGTTTTAACAAATCAATCCGGGAAAAAACGACGCCTGAGCCTTTTTACCTATTTTGACTGGTGTCTCGGGAATTGGTCGGACACGCATCGTGAATTCCACAAAACATTCATCGAAACCTGGATCGATAAAAAGAACGGTTGTATTCACGGTGTCAAGCGCGCACCGCTTGTGCCGGGATTTATTTCAACAGGTATGACCGAAAAACCGCTCCAGGGATTTCACGCGGCGCACCCTAAGCCCGTGGCGTATGACGGCGACAAAGAATCTTTTCTGGGCCGTTACGGGGAGATCCACGCGCCGGCAGCAGTGGTGGAAGGAAAGTGCCGCGACTCGGAAGGGAAATGGGGTGATGCGTCGGCAAGCCTTCAGGTCGATGTAGAACTCGGTCCCAAGGAATCCAAGACCGTGATTTTCACGCTAGGGTCCACACGCAACCGGGAAGAAGCCGAGCGGATCATCCAGAAATATTCCAACCCCAGGACCGCAGAGCAGGAACTTCACAAAGTCAGGGCGCTTTGGGACTCTTTTATCCACGCCTCTGAAGTTGAGACACCCGACGAGGCCCTCAATTTTATGACGAACATCTGGATGAAATATCAGGCAATTTCTGCGCGTATCTGGGCCAAGTGCGCTTACTATCAATCGAGCGGCGGCTACGGGTTCCGGGACCAGTTGCAGGACTGTCAGATCTTTTTCGCGACACGACCCGAGCTCGCAAAAAAACAGATCCTTCTCCACGCCGAGCAGCAATTTCCGGACGGAACAGTCTATCACTGGTGGCATCACGGGACGAATATCGGCGCGATCACGCATTGCTCGGACGATCTGTTGTGGCTTGATTTCATCACGCTGAACTATCTTGATGAAACGGCCGACGAAGCGATCCTGAACGAGGTCGTGAAATTCCTGCCGGATCCGAAAACCAAAGAAGTTACCTCGGGGACGCTTTACGATCACATGCTTCGCGCGATCGACAAAGCTCTCACAAGGTTTTCGCCGCGGGGTCTCCCGCTGATCGGCGAATGCGATTGGAACGACGGGCTAAGCCACGTCGGCACCAAGTGGAAGGGCGAGTCGATTTGGCTTGGGCATTTTCTCTACGGCATCTTGAACCGCATGGCACCGATCATGGAAAAACGCGGTGACAAAACGAAGGCCGTGGAATATCTCCGCCGTGCGGAAGCGATGAAAAAAGCGATCAACGAAGAAGGATGGGACGGGGAATGGTATTTGGGCGCCACCCGCGACGACGGAAGACCTCTTGGCAGCAAAAAATGCGAAACCGGAAAGATCTTCCTTAATTGTCAGACCTGGGCCGTTATTACGGGTGTGGCTGACGCAAAGCGCGCCAGGATTGCGATGGATTCGGCCGCGAAATGGCTTTACAAAAAGTATGGACCGCTTCTTCTAACGCCGGGCTATAACAAGACCGACGCAACGATCGGCTATATCACGCGTTACGCTCCTTCGGTCCGCGAAAACGGCGGGCTTTACACGCACGCCGGAACCTGGGCAGTCCAGGCAGAGGCCATGATGCATGATGGAGAGCGGGCGCATCAAGTCTACAAAAGCTTCAATCCTGCGATTCGCGGTTTGGAACCGGATATTTATTACAGCGAACCTTATGTGACGCCCGGAAATGTAGATGGGCCGGACTCGCCCAACAACGGACGCGGCGGCTGGACCTGGTACACGGGCTCAGCGGCCTGGTATGCGGTGGTGGCCATGAACTGGATCCTGGGCATTCGTCCTACCGCCAAGGGACTGATCGTGGATCCCGTGATTCCGAAGAAATGGTCCGGATTCAAGATGAAACGTCTTTTCCGTGGCAGCACTTACCTGATCGAAGTCAAAAACCCCCAACAAACCGGGCAGGGGGTCCAGTCTGTCGTGGTGGATGGAAAAAAACAGAAAGAAAATTTCATCCCGGACCTTCGGGACGGCCGAACCCACCGGGTCGAGGTTACACTCGGATAGACGAAAAAACATGACTCTTCACAAAAAACATCTCTCAAACATGAAGCAACTTCTGGGAAAGGCCGTTTTGTTTTTTGTAGCGGCATGTTTTCTCGGGGGGTTCCCTCCGGCGGGTTCTGCCGCCAGCAAAATCCAGAAACAAAAAACGGAAGAGATTTTTGTCCAGCAAATCGGTCCCGCAGGCGGGGAGGCATCATTTGATGTCGGAAGGATCTACGATATCGTTCCTGCCGACAAGCCACTTCGGGTTTCAACGCAATTCAAGGTCGTGGACGATTTTAACGCCGGGGAACTCAAGAACAGTCTGGGGGGAGCCTGGATCATAAACAAATGGGAGAAAAAAAAGGTCCACTTGGACCTGAAAAAAGAAGATGCCCGCGACATCAGATCCGGCGCGTCATTATGGGCAAGGATCAATCTTAGGAGAAAAGAAAGAACGACTTTCAAAACCTCGCTCGAAAAACTGGACATGAGTGCGGCTTATTATCTTGTGTTCAAATGCAGAATCCCCCCCCCCGTGCCGTTTAAAGGACATGTTCGCGTTTCCCTGACCGACTGGGCGGGAAAGATTGTTGAACGGGACGTCACAGGGGCCTGCCTTGAAGAGGGCGAGTGGAATGAAGTGGTCCTGCCGACGAGTTTTTTTATGGGGATCGATTTTAATCAACTGAAATATCTTTCCGTTAGCGTGATCGCCCCAGACAGGAACTGGGCCGGGAAACTGGGCCTGGATGAAATTGCCTTCGTGGGGGGTCCCGAGGTCGGGTTTGAAAGCGTGGAGGACAACTTCGTCGGGTTCCCGCGTTCTATTACGAACAAGAACCGGCGCCGGGAACTTTTGGCGACAAACAACGATGAGAAACTGCTTCTCGAGATCGCCAAAGATACCTGGAAGTATTTTGAAAACGCCGCCGACAAAAGAAGCCATCTTATTTCGGACCATTTCAAGGTCGGGGATTTTCCGATGGCGGCGACCTACACTTCGCCCACGAATATCGCCATGGATCTTATGGGGACTGTTGCCGCGAAAGAGCTGGAGATCATCACTCCGGATGAGGCGGCCCGACGCATTCGAAACACCCTGAGAACGCTTAGAAAGCTGGATGCGTGGAAAGGCTTTTTGTTCAACTTTTATGAAACGACCCGGCTTGGGGTAAGTCGCCGGTTTGTTTCAAGCGTGGATAACGGCTGGCTTGCCATTGCGCTGGTGGTAGTCCGCCAG
>JBAZJC010000047.1:0-11150 GCA_041651495.1 Candidatus Omnitrophota bacterium
GCCATACCCCAATTTGCCCACGACTTTTTCGCCATAGGTTGCTTTTTCCGTCCACGGACTCGCCGCAAAAGCCATCGGCGCGAGAAGCATGGAGAGTATCACTACCAGACTCATGATCTTTTTCATTACGTTTCCTCCCTTGGTTTTTAAAGCCCTAGCATGGCGCCACTTACTTTTCTTTATTTTGCCATAATTTGACGCCGTCGACAATCTCTAATATTCTCGGAGAATATCGTCCTTCTACGCGTTTCCTTTATCTTTTTTTATCACTTTTTATCTACCCCTTGTCGCTTCACCTCCGACCCGATATGATACTCCCATGCATAAATCCTCTTCATTGTCCGCAACATTCCGTCTTGCGCTGCTCCGATGGTATTCCCGGCACAAAAGAGACCTTCCTTGGCGTCATACTTGCGATCCTTATAAAATCTGGGTTTCCGAAATCATGCTCCAACAGACGCAGGTCGCAACGGTTATTCCTTATTATGAACGTTGGCTTAAAATTTTTCCTTCTGTTTCCGAGCTGGCACACGCTCCTTTATCAAAGGCTTTGGAGCTGTGGGCCGGGTTAGGCTATTACAGGCGGGTTCGGATGTTTCATAAAGCGGCAGGCTACATCCAAAGAGAACTCCATGGAAAAATCCCAGAAACCGCGGAGGATTTAAGAAAGCTACCCGGCATTGGTCGCTATACGGCTGGAGCAATCGCCAGCATCGCGTGGGGCGAAAAAACGCCGGCCGTGGATGGGAACGTGATCCGTGTTCTCACAAGGATCTTCGCTATCGCTCAAAACGCAGATCGGCCCGCGACCCTGGAAAGACTTTGGTCTATCGCGGCTTCGCTCCTTTCGGGCAAAAACTCAGGCAACCTTAATCAGGCGCTTATGGAATTAGGTGCCATGGTCTGCTTTCCATTAAATCCACAATGCGTTCGGTGTCCGGTAAGAAAAAGTTGCGTAGCCCATCAAGAGGGAAAGGAACCTTTTTATCCTGTCCGGTCTCAAAAAAACCGCTATGAAAAGTTAAAAATGACGGCCTTGGTGCTGAGGAACAATAAAAATGAGATCTGGCTTGAAAAACAACCTGAACAGGGACGGTGGGGCGGGCTTTGGATGTTTCCGTTTTGGGTGAACAAAAAAGAAATGCTGGAAGAGATCCGGTCTTTCTGTCTACGACCAGCCCTTTTCTTGATCGTCCCGCACGCTTTCACAAAATACAGGATTATGCTTGAAGTTTTTGGATCGTCTTACAACGGTAAGATGCCTTTAAGGCGGCCATGCGGCAAGTGGTTCCCAATCGCGAAGCTAGCCCACATCGCTTTTCCATCCCCACACAGGAAAATAGCTCAAGCTCTTATTGCTAGAAACAAACCTTTAAGTCCTCTTTTTCCAAAAAAAGGCGCTGCGAAAAAGAAACCACGGGCTCGACTCACCTGAAAATCGTCATTGCAATGATAGCCGTCGTAGGCCCTAGTGTTCCTTATTGACTCATGCGATCCGTCAACCAGTTATCCAGAACGTCTTTCTTGAAACGCCACTGCCCACCGATCTTCGCTGCCGGGACTTCTCCCTTCTTCAATAAGCGGTAAATCGTTACGAGATGAAATCCGAGATATTTCGCCGCTTCTTTGGGCGTCATGATTTGGGTCCGTTCTTTCTTGGGATACTGATGTTCTTGATTCTGCTCCTTTGCTTGTTCCATTCTAGTTCTCCTTGTCTATTATTGCTATTTTTTGGTTTATCGTAGCTGAACCTGTATTACAATTTATCTCATATGTTATAAATTGTCAATGCTTGATAGCCATTGGTCTTTTCGTTAATTTTTGTAACCTATTGTCTATGCTATGCTTACAAAAGATAATCCTATAAAATAAAAATGTTATTGCTTGTTATTTTTATTCATTGTAGTATTCATATCTGTTCGCTTTTCAGGAAAGGTTTTCTGTGCCTGTTAGCCATCTTCAAAAATTTATAAAAAAGGGAGGTCGTTCATGAAGAAAGCAAAGGTAGTGCTGGCTCTTGTGATCTGCGCTTTTTTACTGGTCCCGATGAGCTTTGCAAAGGATGTTTGGGATATGGCCAAATCGGATGTCTATAAAGAAAAGACTGGCGGAATGCTTGGTCGCGGTTTCTTAAACGTGGCAACAAGCCCCGTGGATATTTTTGTCCAGACTGTCAATAGAACAAAAACAGATGCTCCCTTGATCGGAACTCTTACCGGTATGGCAGGAGGTCTTGGTTGCACCGCGCTCCGCGCAAGTTCCGGTATTGTGGACGTCGCCCTTTTTTGGGTCCCTGGTTTCAATGGTTTTTCGGTGGCGCGTTCTTATGACAACTGTCTGGAAGAATCCGACGCGAACGCACAACCCGCTCCAGCCCCTGTGGCCCTCCAGCAACCTGTGGCCACGGAAGCCGCTCCTCTTGTGACAGTTACAGAAGCACAACCGGCTCCCGTCCGCAAACATGTGGCTAAAAAACATAACGCTTATGATTATGTGAAGAAATAAAATAGATTTTTGGAATAAAAAAGCGCCTCGTTGAACAACGAGGCGCTTTTTTTGTGCGCTGGAGAATTACAGCCTAGATCGTCACAAACCTAGGTCGGAGAGTGTAAAAATTGGCGAATAATGGTAACTGGCAAGCGTTTCCGAAGCCCCTTCGTTGCGATCCACAAGACAAACCGTTTTAACGATTTTTGCCCCGAGCGCTTCCACCTCCTTGATTGCCTTCAGAACCGAGCCTCCGGTCGTGACCACATCTTCAAGCATAACCACTTTGTCACCCGGCGCCAGAGCAGGGCCCTCGATCATCTTCTGCATCCCGTGATCTTTGGCTTCTTTGCGAACAATGAACGCTTTGAGAGGTTTTCCGCTCTGAGAGCTCAGAACTGACACTGCAGCCGCGAGAGGATCCGCACCGAGCGTCGGCCCTCCAATCGCATCGGCGCCTGCCGCTTGGGTCATATGAAGGATCACTTTTGCCGCAAGGAAAAGCCCCTGCGCGCTGAGTGTAATCTGTTTGCCGTCGATATAATACTGTGAAGTCTTCCCGGAGGCCAACTTGCGCTCCCCGTGTACTACGGCTTTCTCCTGGATCAGTTTCAATAATTCCTGTTTCAGCATTTGTTCATCCATGATCTTATGACTCCTTTTAAGTTATTCTGTCTTCGTGACACGGACAACCTATTCCGTTAGAGACCCGGTAACTCTCACGCATCTTTTGTGATTATACTCCTTGGGCCTATTTGAAGAAACCCCCTTAAAAAGATCAGGCCTCTAACGGAACGAACCCATCTTTTCCCGAATCTTCCGTGAAAGACCTTTGATCATTTGAGCTTCAGGCTCCAAAAGCCCGCCTCGCTTGATGAGCCCCCGTAAAGTCCGAAGGATCCTTGGCAAAAGATCCGCTCCGCCTTTTTTATATCCCAGCACTTTCAACGCTTCTTCAAAATGCACGATTGTGCCCTCGATCTCTTTTTTATTCAAAACTCTCTCATGCGAGGTCGCTTCTTTTGCACCTCGCTCCCAGGAAAGAGCAAACAACGTGACCATCACGGCCTGCGCGAGATTAAGCGACGGATAAGAGGTCCCTGTGGGGATCGCCACTAGATGATCGCATAAAGCACTGTCCTCATTCGCAAGCCCTTTGGATTCGCGTCCAAAAACAATTCCGATCTTCTGGCGACATGAGACCCTGCGGATCTGTGAGACCGCTTTATCGAAAGAAAGAAAAGTCCCGCGATGTCTCCCCCAACGCCGTGTTGTCCCGATCACAAGCCCCAGATCCTGGATTGCGTCCCGGAGAGAAGAATATTCTTTCCCTTTTTTCAGGATATCCGCTGCCGACATAGCCATCTTTTTGGCCTTTGCTCGCCAACTTCCCGGAGGTTTCACAAGACGTAAATCCACGAAACCCATGTTTTTGACAGCCCGGGCTACTGCCCCGATATTGTCTGGGTTCTCAGGAGAAACGAGAATGATCGCAATCTTTTCCTTTTTCATCGTAGGGACCGAGGATCAGTTTGGAGAAATCACTTTTTCATTCCGTCTCCCAAACATAATCCGGAAGCTCGAAATGCCGTGTTAAGGGCGTGGTATCGCCTGCTGCCGCGCACCAAGGGAGCACGAGAAAATCATTCACACTTGATCCGATCCGTATCGTCATGTTCACAAAGAAGCGTGGGACATAGGTTACAGGCCAGGCTTTGGGATGACTCTTTTTTTCCACCTCGAATGCATGCACCAATTCACCGGGTGAGGTAAGAAGGTTCACAAATCCGCGCTTCTCGATGGAGGCTATTTGTTTCAAAGTGTTTTCTTTTTTTACGGTGTCCGCCGCGAAAAGGGAGCATGCCCCCAGAAATAAAAATCCGACAAGAATCAACGTTATCTTTTTTTCCATGTTTTATTCCCCGCTTTTTGATCCTTATTGATTTTTTTAAAAACCGTCAGAAAGAAACCGTCCGTCCCGCTCTCCGGCGGCCATAATTTGAAGAACGTCTCCCCCGATTCGCCGCAGGGAACGATCTCAAGTTCCGGATGCGTTGCCAGGAACGTTTTTGCAACATTCTCGTTCTCCGCAGCTTCCACTGAGCAAGTTGCGTAATACAGTTTGCCGTTTTCCGCAAGATATGGCAAAGCTTTTTCGAGGATTGCGAGCTGTTCTTTCGGAAGCATTTCGAACCAAAAGGGAGTAAGCTTCCATTTCGCATCGGGATTCCGACCGAGCGTCCCAGTCCCGGAGCACGGCGCGTCCACCAGGATCCTGTCAAATCCTCTCTGTGCAAGTTTAAGGTCTGCCATGCGCTCCAGTTCCGCAGGGAAAATATTAAAGATCCCGGCCCGTTTGGCTCTTTTCTTAAGTTCTTCCAACTTGTATGAACGCAGATCTGTCGCCACGATGCGCCCTTTATTCTCCATCATCGCCGCCAAAAGCAGACTCTTCCCGCCGCCGCCCGCACAGACATCCCAAATATTTTCTCCAGGCTGAGGATCCATTTTTTGACAGACCATTTGACTGCCTTCGTCCTGGACCTCGAACCATCCATCGCGAAAAGCCGGGGTATCAAACACATTGCGCCGCTCCTGAAGGATCAGCCCGAAATAAGATCTTGTTGTCTGGTTGGCTTCGACGCCGAGACGGCGGAACATATCGACGAGTTTTTTACGGCTGATCTTGAGCGTATTGGCGCGAAGCACAAGAAGCGGCCTCTGCTGGAAGAATGCCACCAAACGCTCTGCTTCGAGCACACCAAATGTCGCAGCCCATCGTTGAACAAGCCACAGAGGAAAAGAATAAAAGAGCGCGACCATTTCTTCTTTGGATTTCGGGCCTTCGCCTTCAGGCAGGAGATGTTCCTGCAGGGAGGCATAGACCTTTTCGCTTTGCTTGAAGAACTCGCAAAAGACCTCTTTGCTAACAAGCGTTTCCTTCGCGGCAGCATAAAGACAAAGACATTCGGCCTTTTCGAGATCGCTCATGATCGGCCGCGGCTTGGCCTTTTCGACCCAGCTTTCCAGGAAACTTTTATGCCGAAAGATCGCGTAGATTGTTTCGGAAAGAAACTTGCGGTCGCGGGAACCAACCTTTTTCCGGTTCTGGAAAAAATACCGCGCAAGCCACCGGTCTGCCGGCATCGGGTCCTTTTCAACTCCTTGCCAGACCTCGGTTGCCATCCGGAGCTGTGAAAAAACGAGGCGCTTTTGACTGTCTTTCATGGATTCCTCGGGGTTGGAAAAAAAAGGCCTGATCGCAAAGACCAGGCCTTTTGCAATATCAGAAAATCAAAGAGCGATTTTTGATTACTGCCCAAGTCTTTGTTTTTATTTCAATCATGGCGACTTGGACTGCCCTGATTACCCTTTAATTTATGAGAATCAGGGCTGCTCGCCGGCTTTCAGGATCCTCTGGCGAATGTCGGATTCCCGGTCGAAACGGTTCTGCCGGGACACGTCCAGGGTTCGCTGGGCCGAAGAAAGCTGCTGTTGGATATACGGATCGTTGTTGTTTCCGCTTCGCGCGGTCTTGAAAGCGTCTGCAGCACTCCACGCATGGTTGGCGATAAGGGGCCCGAGCCCCGCCCAGAAAACACCGCCGGTCGTCAGCGTTGCAAGAAGAATCGTGGTGGTCACGGCGGCCACTTCAATGCCCGCCATGATTTTGGTCTTGGTGGCTCCAATCTCGCCATTCATAGCCTGACCTGTGGTCGGCAAAAGCAGGGAGGCCCCGAATTCTTTACCGCCTGTTGCAAAAACCGCCGGGGACAAAGATACGAAGATTATCAAGAAAGCCATCAAACAAGAAAGATGCTTTTTCATGGGTGCCCTCCTCCTTTAAGATTAATGATCCCCCACCGTTAATCTAACGGCTTTCTAATGGAAATCTTTACTCCCTTAGAGATAGGAGGCTTTTCACGAAAAGGCTTCCGACGAGAGGTTGAAAAATCGCTTTTCTCTCTCGGATTGGACATCATGGTCCGTTGTACCCCTGAATATCTTCAACGGGGTGAATCCCTACAAGTTTTAACCTCTACTGTTTGGCTATTTCTTTGCTACTTTTTCGAAATGCTCGCGGAATTCCAATTCGAAAGGACTTCGGCAAGAAGCCGCACGCCGAATCCATTCGCACCCTTGGGACAATCGAAACGGTTTGAGCTACACGAAGCCGTTCCGGCAATGTCCAAGTGTGCCCACGGCGTTTTCTCCGGTACGAATTCTTTAAGGAACATCGTTGCCGTAATCGTCCCGGCATAGCCGTCGCCTGTGTTTTTAAGGTCCGAGTGATGTGACTTGATGCACTCCCCGTATTCTTCCCAAAGAGGAAGCTGCCAGCACCGTTCTCCAACCTTTTCTCCGGCTTTTTGAATGACGTCGATCAGTTTTTGATCCGTCCCGAGAATCCCGCAGGTTTTGTCCCCAAACGTGTGATGGCACATCCCCGTTAGGGTTGCCGCATCGATGATCGCCACCGGCTTGAATTCTGCGCAGTACGACAAGGCATCCGCAAGGATAAGACGTCCCTCGGCGTCGGTATTGATCACTTCCACGGTCTTTCCGTTGTACATACGGATAATGTCCCCGGGGCGTTGAGGATCAGCAGCGACATTATTCTCCACCGAAGGTGCAAGACCTACGATGTGAAGCGGCAGTTTCAGATCCGCCACAAGTCCCATCGTTGCGATCACCGCAATCGCGCCGGACTTGTCATATTTCATTTCTTCCATACCTTTCGAAGGCTTGATGGAAATACCGCCCGTGTCGAAGGTCACGCCTTTGCCGACGAGGCAGACCGTACCCCGGTCTTGGTACTCCTTTCCGTATTCCATGATGATCAGGACCGGCGGCGTTACGCTTCCCTGGTTCACAGCCAGAATTCCGTTCATGCTCATTTTCTTGAGTTCAGCAAGTCCCAATATTTTGCACGCCAGTTTTTTTTCTGTGGCAAGCTTCCTGGCCTCGTCGGCAAGCCGCGGCGGGTTCATCACATTCCCCGGCTCGTTGTTCAAATTACGGGCCAAAAGGACCGCTTTCGCGATTTTCTCGGAACGGACCATCGCTGGACGAAGCCCTGAAATGAACTCTTTCTTTTCTGTAACAAGTTCCACGGATTCAGGTGCTTTCGGCGGATCGTCTTTTTTCTTCATCTTGTACTGTGTAAAACGGTATGAAGCCAGAAATGAAATCTCTGTAAAAATCTTTGCTGTTTCTTCCGCAGGAACGGCGTCCGTCAGGAAAGAATCCAGAAATACACGGACTTTTATGGCTTTGCGACTGTTGGCAACTCCGATCAGGGTCCCGACGGATTTTCTTAAAGAGGAGACTTTGAGCTCTTTTTTTTCGCCTAGCCCCAAAAGCAACATCTCCGGCGCCTGACGATAACCAGCCTGATAAGAACTGAAAATTTCGCCTGTTTTCCCTTCAAATCGTTTTTTCGCAATGGCCGCTTCCGCAACTTTTGTGAAAGCGGGATCAATCTTCCTGAGCGCTTTCAAGTCTTTCTCACCTTTAAAATAACCCGCCACAAAAAGGTCCGCTTTGACCCCTGACCTTGTTAATCCCGCCAATGAAACTTTCATAATTCCTCCGTCTTATTTTTGCTCAACGCGCAACGAACTCATTGAGCGTTAAGCCTGCAAGGGTCAATTAAAAAAACTCCGGATAAACTATTTGAAGAAAAACAATCTCACGGCTATCACGACCAGAAATACGGCAAAAAGACGTTGAAGCATTACCTCATTAAGGCTCAATGAAAGTTTGGTGCCAAACCACGCGCCCACGACGCTGAACATTCCCAAAATAAACGCTGCCTTCCAATCCACCATCCCGGCCCGACTGTGAAAGAAGGTGCTTGAAAGCGCCGTAAAAATGATAATCAGAAATGAAGTCCCGACGGCACGATGAATATCAAATCCCTTGAGAAACATAAGCAGCGGAACAAAAATGGTCCCGCCGCCGACCCCGAAAAGCCCGCCGAGAAAGCCTCCTAAGATCCCGATCAGTGCCGTTGCCATATTGCCCTTTTGAGATTCGAGACTCGTTCCTCGGAACTTGTTGTGGCTCCTTGTTTTTCCGAGGCCCTAGTCCCGAGGTGCGAGTCCCTTACTTTAATGCCCTGCGTGATCGAGTGCCAGATTTACAAGCCGATCAACATGCTTGATCTTTACGTGTTCGCGCGGCACATGAAAATAGGTGACGCGCTTGAATTTCTTTTCCAGATCTTTAACCTGCGCATAGAACGGCTTGAGGTTCTCTGCCTTGAGCCTGTAAAGGCCTGAGAGCTGGCGTGCGACGAGCTCACTGTCTAAAAAATAATCCGCTTCGGTGATGCCAAGCTCCGCTGCCAAAGTCAGGCCGCGAACTACCGCTGTGTATTCCGCAACGTTGTTGGTCGTCTCGCCGATCGTCTCGCCGTGATCGGTCAGCTTGTGATCTTTCTCATCACAGACCAGCACGCCGATCGCCGCGGGTCCCGGGTTCCCGCGGGCCCCCCCGTCGGAATAGATCTTTGCTTTTTTCATGATGCGGGTACGGCGTTCCGTATACGGTGAAAAGTTTTTTTCGCAACATCCCGTATGTCTTACGCCGTACGTTGGTCCTTTTTAAGGTTCTGTCCCTTGTGATAAGCTTCGAGGGATTCGACTTCTTTTTGAAGTTCACGAACGCGATTTTTGAGCTCTCTCACCGGATCTGGAAGATCGCCGTGCTCAAGGTCGACGTCCTCGACTTTTTTGCCTTCGATCCGCACAATCTCGGCGGGCACACCGACCACGGTGCAGTGGTCCGGCACGGAATGGATGACGACCGATCCGCCGCCGATCTTCACGTGATCGCCGATCTTGATATTCCCCAACACCTTCGCGCCCACTCCGACCACCACATTATGTCCGAGCGTCGGATGCCGCTTGCCGCGTTCCTTCCCTGTTCCGCCGAGCGTCACACCCTGATAGATCGTCACATTCTCGCCGATCTCCGTAGTCTCTCCGATCACGACACCCATACCGTGATCGATAAAGAATCCCGGAGCGATCTTCGCGCCAGGATGAATCTCGACCCCGGTCAGGAAGCGCGCGATCTGCGAAATAAGCCGCGGGATAAAGGGAATGCGCCATGTGTAGAGAACATGCGCGAACCGGTAGAAAAGCACGGCGTGAAGTCCAGAATAGAGGAAAATGACCTCAAGTGCACCGAACGGCGTCCGGGCAGCCGGATCGCGCTCAAAGCAGGCCTTGAAATCACGGTAGATGGAATAGAGCGGGTTTTTCATAGTTTTGTTATTATATACGGGAAACGGAAAACGGGGAACGGGGAACGCAAAATTTTTCGAATAAAACACCGGCCTTCGTTTGCCGTTCCTCGAGGAACGTTCCACGCTCTTTCGATTTAGACACTGAACCGGAAAAGCATCACATCCCCGTCCTGGACTTCGTATTCCTTGCCTTCGACGCGAAGCAGGCCTTTTTCCTTGACTGCCGGCTGAGAGCCATATTTCAAAAGATCTTCATAACACATGACTTCGGCACGAATGAACCCGCGTTCAAAATCCGAATGGATCACGCCCGCGGCCTGCGGTGCTTTCGAACCTTTGCGAACGGTCCAGGCACGAACTTCTTTTTCACCGGCCGTGAAGTAAGTGATAAGTTGAAGCGCCTTATAGCCGGTCCGGATAAGCGAATTGAGCCCCGGTTCTTCAAGGCCGAGGTCTTTCAAGAAAATCTTTTGATCATCTTCCGAAAGATCGATCAGTTCGGACTCCACCTTACCCGAGATGACGACGACCTCGGCGCCTTCCTTGGCCGCCCGCTGACGTAAAAGATCGACAAAAGGCCCGCCTCCCGGTAAATCTTTTTCTGCCACGTTGGCGCAGTAAAGCACGGTCTTGAGCGTAAGGAACGCCATGTCCTTTACAAGTTTCCTCTCTTCTTCCGTAAGCCCGATATTGCGAAGGGGCGTACCGTCCTCAAGCGCTTTTTTCACTCTTTCATAGACCGGCATTTTTTCCCTAGATTCTTTGTCGCCCGTTTTTGCGAGTTTCTCGGTCTTGTCATAGCGGGCATTGATGGTATCGAGATCCTTCAGACAAAGCTCTGTGTCGATCACGTCGATATCCCGTGCGGGGTCGATCGTGCCTGAGACATGGACGATGTTCGGATCTTCGAAACAGCGGACGACATGAAGAATGGCTTCAACCTCTTTGATGTGTCCGAGGAATTGGTTCCCGAGGCCTTCACCTTTGGACGCGCCAGCCACAAGTCCGGCAATATCATAAAATTCGACCGTGGTGGGTGTCGTCTTTTTGGGATTATAGAGTTTGCTCAATTTCCATAGGCGTGGGTCGGGTACCGGCACCATGCCCACGTTCGGTTCGATCGTGCAAAAGGGATAATTTGACGCTGCGGCATGCGCCTTGGCGATCGCATTGAAGATGGTGGACTTGCCGACATTGGGAAGGCCGACAATGCCGCATTTGAAACCCATAACTCGCTATGCTCGCGCCGGACGGGAAACGGTTAACGAAGAACAGCAGAATAGAATTGATGTCATTTAGATCCTCTTTTTTGAAAAACGAGGCACTATAGCAGAAAATCAACCGCCGGGAAACGAGAAATGGAGAACAAACAAGCTTCTTATGCGTTGCTCCAGTTATTCCCTCCTGT
>JBAZJC010000048.1:0-10824 GCA_041651495.1 Candidatus Omnitrophota bacterium
CATTTCTCGGTCTCACGCATCCTTCCGCGGTCGAACTTGCCGAAAAACTGATTGCCGTTGCGCCGGAAGGCCTGGCGCGTGTTTTCTATTCGGATTCCGGGTCCGAGGCCGTAGAGATCGCGCTCAAGATGGCATTCCAGTATTGGGCCCAAAAAGGCCGTCCCCGGAAGAAAAAATTTGCAAGACTCGTGAATGCCTATCATGGCGACACGCTCGGTTCTGTGAGCGTCGGCGGCATCGATCTGTTCCACCAGATTTATAAGCCCCTTCTTTTTGATACGGTCGCGATCCCGGCGCCTTACCGCTATCGCTGGTCCCTTCAAAATGCCATCGGGCAAGCCTCCGGGAGCGGTCCGGAAAAAGTAAAAAAAGAATCGCTGGAAGCGATGGAAAATATTCTAAAGGAGCATCACGGGGAGCTTGCCGCCTTCGTGATGGAGCCGTTGATGCAGGGGGCCGCCGGTATGATCGATCAGCCGGCCGGATACATTTCACGCGCCAGAGAGTTGACGCGAAAGTATAATATGCTCCTGATCTTTGACGAGGTCGCGACGGGATTTGGGCGGACCGGGAAGATGTTCGCCGCGGACCATGAACGCGTGACGCCGGACATCATGGCGGTCGCCAAGGGCATCACGGGAGGTTATCTGCCGCTTGCCGCGACACTCGCGACCGAAGAAATTTACGAGGCCTTTCTTGGCCGCTACGAAGATTTCAAGACATTTTTTCACGGGCACACTTACACGGCTAATCCGCTGGCCTGTGCGGTGGCGAATGCGAATCTTGAGCTTTTCGAGAAACAGGAGACGCTCAAAAAACTACAACCCAAAATCCAGCTCATAAAAAAACAGCTCGAAAGTTTTTATAAACTCAAATGCGTCGGCGATATCCGGCAATGCGGCGTCATGGTCGGAATCGAACTTGTCAGGGACAAGACGACCCGGCAGACTTTTGAGCCCAAAGAAAAAATCGGGGTTCGTGTGATTGAACGGGCGCGAAAAAAGGGCGCGATTCTCAGACCGCTGGGCCCGGTGATTGTGCTCATGCCGCCGCTCGGGATGACGGAAGCAGAATTGAACAAACTGCTGGAGATAACGTACGAATCAATCGAAGAGGTAACAGCATCATAATGAAGATAAACTGCGAGAAACGGGGGACGGGGAACGAGAAACGAAAAAAGTTTTTTTCGGCAAGCGTTGCCTGCCAAGCGTTTTCCGTTAGCCGTTTCCCGCGGTGCGGTTTTCCGGAAGAAAACTTATGAAAGCGGGAATTTTCATCACCGGGACAGACACAGACGTTGGGAAAACGGTAATTTCTGCCGGTCTTGCGCTTGTCCTTCGGGATCGCGGGATAAAGGTCGGCGTAATGAAACCTGTGGCGACCGGTTGTTGTGGCGGCGACGAGAGGCTCGTTTCACAGGATGCGGCATTTCTGACGGAGGCCGCCGGGAACGAATACTCGTCGCTCTCGAGTCCGTCATGTTTTCGTAATCCCCTTTCGCCGAACGTTGCGGCCATGCTCGAAAAAAAAGAAGTCGATGTCCCCCATATTCTCAAAAGCTATCGCGAACTTCAGAAACACTACGACTTCATGATCGTCGAAGGTATTGGCGGGCTTATGGTTCCTCTCAGGAAAGATTATTATGTGGCCAACCTTATCCGCGACATGGGATTACCTATCGTGATCGTGTCGTATGCGGGGCTCGGTGCGATCAATCACACACTCCTCACCGTGGATGCGGCCACGATCCGGGGACTGGAAGTGCGCGGCATCATCTTCAACCGTGTTTCCGTGACAAATTGCTCGCTTGCCGAGCTTACAAATCCAAAAGTCATCCAGGATCTTTCCGGCGTTCCAATCCTCGGCAGTCTGCCTGACGTCGAGGGGCTCGACATGGATCGTTGCCAGTTCGGAAAGCTCAGGGAGATTTTTGAGGAGCGCATTCAAATCGACAAAATTTCCATGGATTTTGCCGGAGCCGTTCCCCTCAAATAGCTCGAAAGGAATCATCCTTGTTTAAACAGTCCCAACCCTTATCCATTTCAACAAAGTTGAAATTGGGGCCGTCCGAGGCGCCATTAATAAAAAGAAAAAAAGACTTGGACGCCATGATTCTCATTAATAAAAATCAAAGGGTAATCATGACAGCCCAAGTCGCCATTAATAAAAAGAAAAAAAGACTTGGACGAAAAGCTGTCGGCATCCGGCTCGAAAGAAAAAAAGACGCGAGCCTGCTTAACTGGAACCTTAAGCGTCCTCACCTGCCCGAAAAGATCCATATTTCCATTCCTGCATTTGCACGGCCGTGTATTCAAATCGGAGAGATGGTTCAGACAGGGCAAAAGATCGCGGAGCCGCAAAGACCGGAGGGCGTGAGCGTTCACGCGGGCATGCCCGGTACCATAGAGAAGATCACGGTTTTTTCGAACGCAGCGGGTGCGGAAACCCGGGTGATCGAAATTTGCAGGTACGAAGAACCCAAGCCCCTCTCTTTTCCGGAGACGCGCAAAGAATGGGAACAGATTCCGGCAGAAGAGCTCCTGAGGATCTTCCAACACTCCGGACTTGTGACCACGGATCCGTTCATGGAACCTGTCCATGCCAGGCTCGGACGGCACGCCGGGGCACGAACGGTCATTATCAACGCTTGTGAGCCGGAACCTTACATCACCTGCGAACAGGTGCTTACCACGTCTCATCCCGTGGAAATTTTAAAAGGCGCCGAGCTGCTCAAGAAAGCCATGAGCGCCGAAAGGATCCTTTTTGCGTTCGAGGACTGCAACCTCGAAATGATCGAACTTATCAAAAGCAAAATCTACTTCCTGAAATGGGAACATGCGGAAGTCCGGACCGTACCCGCGCTCTACCCTCAGGGTCTTGAGAGCACGCTGCTTCAGGCATGGTTCGAGGGAGAGGAGGAGAAGGCCGTGGTTTTCCCGGCATCCACAGCCTTCGCGGTCTATGAAGCAGTGGCACAGCAGAAACCTTTCTACGAAAGGGTCGTGACCGTGGGCGGCGAATGCGTGGTTGAACCCCGAAGCCTTTGGCTGCCGGTCGGGATTTCTTTTCACGACGCGATTCATGCCTGCAAAGGGGTCATGCGCGAACCGCGAAAGATCCTGATGGGCGGACCTATGGCCGGAACAGCACAGACCACCACCGAAGTTTCTGTTACGGCCGGGACAAATGCTATTCTCGCGCTTCCCAAAGAAGTTGTGAAAGAAGAAGCGGTCTCAATACCAATCAATCGAAGCGTAGCTGAGATTGGGACCGCCCAAACGGCCATTTTGGAAAAGAAGCAAAAAGTTTGGGCGGAAGAACCGTGCATTCGTTGCAACCTCTGCGTCGACCATTGCCCCGTTTCGCTTTCGCCCGTAATGATCACGCTGGCCGCGGAACGAAAAGAATTTTCGGCCGCGGAAGAATGGGGTGTTACCAATTGCATAGAATGCGGAAGTTGCGCCTATGTATGTCCCTCCAAACGGCCGATGCTGAAGTTGATCCGTTTAGCGCGTGTTTCCTCAAAGCCAGTGGTGGCCCGTGGCTGAAGAAGCACTTTTTTACAAAACAGCTCTGCCGCCGCACATTCACTCCGCGGATTCTTTAGCCAGGCGGTATTGGGGGCAGTTGATCGCGTTGGCGCCGTTGTTTGTGGCTGCTTGCTTTGCCGGACACGCGGAGGTTCTGCGGGTTCTTTCGATTTGTTTAGTGAGTGCGATAGCGTTCGAATGGCTGGCCGCGAAACTTTTCCGGAAAAAAGAAAGTCTGCAAAACGGCGAGACTGTGCTTGCTGCGGCCCTTTTTTCGCTTCTCATGCCTTCGGGATGCCCCTCTGAAATCGTGATTCTCGGTATTTTTACGGCGGTTTTTGTTGCCAAAGAACTTTTTGGAGGCACAGGCTCCTATCTTTTGCACCCGCTTCTGCTGGCGCGCGTGTTTTTACAACTCTGTTTTCCGAAAGTCATGTCCGAACCGATGCTTCTGGCCGGAAGTGGCAGTGTCTGGACGCTCGCAGGCGTTGGCCTCGGCGGGATCATCCTCCTCAAGCAAAAACAGGGCTATTGGGAAACAGCCCCTCTTTTCATGTCGGTCTGCCTTGTTTGCGAAGCTTTGTCCGGAGGGCGGGAAATGCCGTACGCTTTTTTTAGCGGTATCCTTTTGACATCTTTTTTTCTTTTGGCCGATCCTGTAACCATGCCCCTGACGCGCAAGGGGACAGTCCTTTTCGTCCTGGGCGCGGCGCTTTTGAGTTTCCAGCTCGGCGGCGAAGGGTTTTCGATTTATTCGGCAAGCTGTGCGATTCTTTCGATGAACCTTTTGACACCCTGGCTGGACGTCTGGCTCAAACCCGTTCCTTACAAAACAAAATATCGGTTTAAAGCAACTTACCCGGCATGAACATCAAAAAAATAGCGACCACAATATCAAAATATCTGTTCCTCGCGCTTTTCCTGGGTCTGCTTGTCTTGATCCTTTATGCGGCGCAGAGGTTAAGACAGTGAAAATCATGAGGTCTTGGGCGTCATGATTCTCATTAAAAAATTAAAGGGTAATCATGACAGTCCAAATCGCCATTAATGAAATTAAAATAGAGATTTGGAACTGATGAAACTACCTGAAAGCCTTTTCTCGCGAATGCTCTTGGCCTATCTTCCGTTCATGGTTTATCCATACGGTCTTTTCAAGGCCGGCGTTGCAGCGCTATGGATCGTTGCGTTCTTCTGGGGAACAGTCGTTTTTTTCTGGTTCACGCGCCGCCTTTTCCCCGGCCGTTCCCTGAAATATGCTTTTCCTCTTTGGCTTATCGTGTGGGCGCAGGCCGTGTGGACGCTCACGAAACTGCCGCCCTACTGGATCGCGAGTGTTTTCTTCCTGGTCCCCGTCTCTTTTCTCGGTGATACGGCGAAACCCGGTCATGTTCGCGTGTTTTCCAGGGAACTGCCGCGGTCCCAATACCCATCAATCGGAGCGGAGCGGAGATTGGGGCCGTCCAAACTACCATTTTGGAAAAGAAATAAAAAGTTTGGGCGGTATTTTTTCGAGCAGGTACTGACCGGCATCGGCTTTGCTGGTTTTGTGATATTGCTGGCGCTCGTCCGGGAGATCGTGGGAAAACGCCTTGGGATGCAGGCCTTTGAACAGCCGGCCGGCATGCTGTTTGTGGCCGCGGCCGTTGCTTTCTTATGGGAAAACCAGCCGTATCGCAAACGGTCCCAACACCTATCAATTTCAGAGAATCTGAAATTGGGGCCGTCCAAATCGCCGTTAATGAAAAGAAAATAAGAACCTGGACACGAATAATATGTATTTTTTGATCGTCACATTCGGTTTTCTGCTGGCTATGCGCGGCGCGAACCCCGCGCTTTTGCAAAAGCCTGTCGAAGGGCTCAAGTGCACTTGGCGCGGAGCCGTGGATTTTTTTCTCACCGCGAGTTTGACCCTTGCGCTTTGGGCGTTTGCCGCAACTTTTGAAAAAATCCAGGCGGGTGTCCGGGAATATACGATCCTGGGTCCCGGGATAGTCGTTTTTCTGCTTTCGCGCTATCAGAAAAAAACAGACCTCTTTTTTCTTTCCGTGTTGGCAAGCGTTTTTATGATAAATTCAAAACAGCCCGATCTTTTACAGGGGATCTTGCTGGCCTGGGTTGTAAGTGCGGGGATCGCTCTTTTCCAGGCCTGTTTTCTGGGTTTGAGATACAAACTTTTTTTTTCGCACGTGCCGGTCCCCATGAAAGGGTGGCCGATCCTGTGTCTTTTGGCCGGATTTATCTCTGTTGTTTTGGGGAGTTTCGGGACTCTGGTTTTCTAAGGTTTTTATCCGTAAAGCCGACAATAACGGGAAGAAACATCTTGTCTTAATGAATTCATTTTCACCCAAATAACGGAAGTTTTTAAAATGACTTCCTGTCTCTAACAAGGTAAAGGAGCTTTTTCCATGGCCATTGAAGATATTCTCTTGGGCGCGGTCGAAAAAGAAGCTTCGGACATTCATCTGATCGTAGGCCGTCCAGTGACCTATCGCATGATCGGGGCCCTGGTCTCGATAGGCGAAAAAGAGCTGACCCATCAGGATACCGAGGCTTTTGCCAAAGAGATCACGACCGAGGTCCAGCGCAAAAAGATCGAAGAGGTCGGGGGCATTGATTTTGGTTTTTCCTTTCAGGACAAGGCGCGCTTTCGTGTCTCCTGTTTCAAACAGCAGGGCCATTATTCACTTATGTTGCGTCTTCTTCCTTCGAGGTTTTACAGTTTTCAGGACATTGGATTGCCGACGCAACTGATCGAGATATTAAATCTTCCTCGCGGCCTGGTGCTTGTAACGGGCCCCACCGGCAGCGGTAAAACGACCACGCTTGCGACCATGCTCAATTACATTAACGAAAATTTCCCAAAGCACATGATCACCATTGAAGATCCGATCGAGTTCGTGCACCATCACAAAAAGTGTGTCGTTACCCAGCGCGAGGTCGGGGAGGACGTCCCGAGTTTTGCCGAGGCGGTCGTGAAGTCTTTGCGCCAGGATCCGGACGTGATCCTGATCGGAGAAATGCGCGACCTGACGACCATGGAGTCCGCCATTCGCGCGGCCGAAACAGGGCACCTGGTGTTTTCCACGCTCCACACGACGGGCGCTGCGCGAACGGTAGACCGCATTATCGACGTTTTCCCGGCCTATCAACAGCCATTGGTCCGCGTTCAGCTTGCCGCCGTAACCGTCACTGTGATTTCACAAGTGCTTGTGCCGCGTCTTGACGGTAAAGGACGCGTGGCCGCGTTCGAGATCATGTTCTCAACTCCGGCCATACGCAATCTCATTCGGGAAGGCAAGACTTACCAGATCATTTCCGAGCTCCAGACGGGCGCGCGCTACGGCATGATCATGCTGGATGATTACCTTAAACACCTCTACGCCCAGGGCATTATCGGCTACGAAGCTGCAATCGAAGTCGCTATTGACTCACGCGAGCTTGGACTCCAGCTTTCCAAGATCCAGGTTCCAGGTAAAGGGAGAGGCGGGACAACAAGATAAATAAAACTTGACCCCATAGGGAGGCTTGAGTATTCTATGCCCGCTTTCAGGCAGGGAAAGTGATCTGAAGTCCAGGCAAAAGAGACCGAATTCAATTTAATCCCAGCGATCAATCGCCCCTTTTAGTTCTTTCCGCGTATTTTTCCTAAGAATCTAGAGAAAACCCGAAGATTTGATCAGCAAAATGACAAAACAAACCCCGGCAAAAAAATCTCAAGGGGAAAAACTGTTTCTGGTGGACGGCAACTCCTTTTGTTACCGGGCCTTTTACGCGATCCCGAATCTGACGAATTCCAAGGGAGAGCCGACCAACGCCATTTACGGGTTCGTGACCATGATGCGCAGGCTCATGGAGGAACAAAAGCCGGGCTATGTCGCCATGTGTTTCGACCGGAAGGAACCGACGTTCCGGCATGAACAATACAAGGAATACAAGGCGCACCGCAAACCCATGCCCGAAGAGCTCGTGAAGCAAATCGAGCCCATCAAGGAGTTCTGCCGGATTTCGAGGATGGCAATTTTTGAAAAAGCAGGTTACGAAGCCGATGATGTGATCGGGACCCTGGCAAAGCGGGGAGAAAGAGAAGGCTATCAAGTCTTCATCATCACCGGAGACAAAGACGCCTTTCAACTGGTCGATGACCGGATCAAAATTCTTCAGCCGCACAAGGAGAACCTGGTCTATGACGCCGGGAAGGTCCGGGAACGTTTTAGCGGACTTGGACCGGACAAGGTCGTGGATATTCTCGCGCTCATGGGGGATGCCTCGGACAATATACCGGGCGTGCCGGGAATCGGTGAAAAGACTGCCATCAAGCTCATCCAGGAATTTGGCTCCGTGAACGCGCTTCTCGAACAGCCGGAAAAGGTTTCCTCAGAGAAACAAAGGCAAAAGATCAAAGAAAACATGGAAGACCTGAAATTATCCAAAATGCTCGCGACGATCGATACGGACGTGCCGCTTGAGATCGATTGGAACGCCTTGCGCGTGGCCGGGCCCGACAACGCGGCCCTGATGGAATTCTTTAAACGGTATGAATTCCGGGGGCTTCTGAAAAGTGTTGCGGGGCAGGGAGGAAAAGAGGCAAAGGAACGGGATTACAAAGCGATACAGACCCTTCAAGAGCTCAAGGCCTTTGCGGAAACGCTTAAAAAAGTGAGAGCCTTCAGTTTCGACACCGAAACGACCTCGACCGATCCTATGAAGGCCGCTTTGGTCGGCATGAGCTTTTGCTGGGAACCCTTTACGGCTTATTACCTGCCCGTGTCTTCTACGGAGCAACAGGGCCCGGGATTGCCACTTGAGGAAGTTCTGAAACTTTTAAGACCGGTGCTTGAGGACGGCGAGGCTGCCAAATACGGGCAGAACATCAAATACGACGAAATCGTGATGGCGCGTCACGGCGTGCGGCTTTGCGGCATCGCGTTCGATACCATGATCGCGAGTTATTTGATCAATCCCGTCAAACGGAACCATAATCTTGATGACATCTCGCTTGAATATTTAAACGTGCAAAAGATCACGACCGAGAGTCTCATTGGGGCGGGCAAAAAAAGCATCACCATGGATGCTGTCCCCCTTGAGCAGATCACCGCTTACGCCTGCGAGGATGCCGATTGCGTGATGCGGCTTGTGCCGATCCTGAAAACCAGGCTTGGGGAGCTCGGGCTCACGGAACTTTATGAAAAGGTCGAGTTGCCTTTGTCGGGTGTTTTGGCCCGGGTTGAAATGAACGGCGTGGCACTGGACCTGAAATTTCTGAAGGAGCTTTCAAATAAAGCCGCGGAGGAAATCGATGCCCTCGTAAAGGATATTCACGCGGACGCCGGGACGGAATTTAACCTGGATTCGCCGAAACAACTCGCGGACGTGCTGTTCGTCCAGAAAAAATTGCCGGCCCTGAAAAAGATCAAGACCGGGTACTCGACCGATGCGAGCGTGCTTGAGAAGCTCGCGCTTTCGCATGAACTGCCGCGAAAGATCCTGGAATACCGGGAACGCGCGAAGCTGAGGTCCACCTACCTGGATGCGTTGCCGGAGATGGTGAACGCCCAAACGCATTGCGTGCATACTTCGTTCAATCAGACGACCACGGACACGGGGCGGCTTTCGAGTTCCGAACCGAATCTTCAGAATATTCCGGTCAAGACCGAGATGGGGAGGCTCGTCCGGAAGGCCTTTGTCGCGCGGCCCCGTCAAAAGGGAAAAGGCAGGATCCTTTCCGCGGATTACTCGCAGATTGAGCTGAGAATACTCGCGCATTTTTCCGGGGACCCGAACCTGACCCGGGCGTTCGCGGAGGACCGGGACATTCATACGTTCACGGCCACGCTTCTTTACGGTGTTAATGAAAAAGATGTGACCCGTGAGATGCGGAACGCCGCGAAGACCATCAATTTCAGCATCGTGTACGGCAAGACAAGTTACGGGCTCTCGCAGGACCTGAATATGTCGATCACGGAGGCGGACCAGTTCATCAAGAATTACTTCGCGCGCTACGCCAGGGTAAAAGAATTCCTGGACGCGCAAAAGGAAAAGGCCAAAAAGGACGGGTTCCTGACCACGCTTCTCGGGCGGCGTTCTTATTTCCCGAACATTAACGCCTCCAACATGAAGTTGCGTCAGTATGCTGAACGCTCGGCGATCAACGCGCCGATCCAGGGGTCGGCGGCGGACCTGATCAAGATCGCGATGATCGCGATCCAGAGACGGCTTGACAGCTCGGACGGTCCCAACACCAATCAATTTCCGCGAAGCGGAGATTGGGGCCGTCCAAACTACCATCATGAAAAAGAAAGAAAAAGTTTGGACGGAAGCGACAAGCTTCCGCCGAAGCAGTCCCCGCACACGAGTGCGGGGGAAAGGAAGCAGTGGGAAAGCCTTATGATCATGCAGGTGCATGATGAACTGGTGTTCGATGCGCCCTCAAGCGAGATCGACGTGCTTTCCACTCTTGTCAAAGAAGAAATGGAAAAGGCCTACAAGCTCAACGTGCCGCTTAAAGCGGATATTACGGTAGGAGAAACATGGTACAAAAACTGATCGTAGGACTGACTGGAGGTTTCGGGGTCGGGAAAAGTTCGGTCGCGCAGCGTTTCAAGAATTTTGGCGCCGAGGTGATCGATGCCGACCAGATCGCGCATGACGCCATGAAAAAAGGCAGCCCGGTCTTTGACCCCATTATCGAGCTTTTTGAGGGGGCCCTTCATCCGGGGGGCAAGAAAATGGACCGGGAAAAGGTCGCGGAGATCGTTTTTGCCGACCCTGAAAAACGAAAAGAACTTGAAGCGATCATTCATCCCTACGTCTATGAAAAGATCAAAGAGAGGATCGATTCGTCCGGCCGGCGGGTGATCCTCGTGGAAGTGCCGCTTCTTTTTGAAGCCGGCTTTGAAACGCTCTGCGACAAGGTTGTGGTCGTGACCTGTAATTCAACCGTCAAAATGAAACGGCTTAAAAACAAAAAGTTCACGGAACAGGAAGTGCGGGCTCGCGAACGAGCCCAGATGGCGGAATCTTTGAAAGCGCAAAAAGCAGATTTTATCATCGATAATTCGAAGTCTATTTATCAAACACAAAGGGAGATCGAACGGCTTTGGTACAAATTCGTTTCTATTACCAAGAGTTAATTCACCCCCATTCTTGCTTTCGCAAGGAAGCATGGGCATTCATTAAAAAAGGAGCCAACAAGTGATGACAAGAGAAACAAGAGATATGAGAGAACCCAGAGAAAAATCTCATCCGCATCACCGCCGCAGTGACGACGGGAACGCGAAACCGCGTCCGCCGCGCA
>JBAZJC010000049.1:0-10823 GCA_041651495.1 Candidatus Omnitrophota bacterium
CGTGAATTTCCCAGCCCCGTTGCGGCCGATCACGCCAATCTTCTGGTCATCCCCAAAGGAGGCAGTCGCGGCATCCAGGATCGTCACAGCGCCGTAGGCTTTATGCAGTTCGTTGACTTGCAATAATACGGTCATTGTCTAAAGTTCTTTTCCATTAGGGTTGACGATGACCGCCCCAATCTCAGCTCCGCTTCGACTGATCGGTATTGGGACGGTCATGATTATCCGTTGGTTTTAAAATTAATGAGAAACAGGACTGCGCTTGCGCCCAACACGCAAGCACTGCACCGTGGCGGCTTCATGATCGCCGCCTACGATGACTGTCATTTAATTTTATGATACCCGGGTTGAATTAACTTGCGGGGTCTCTCAGGCGCGGGAGGCGATGATCTTTGCTACAGCATCCGGCGTGATGTCGCCATGTTCGCCGAAAACCGAATCCCTTTCGGCAAAACGTTCGCGCACTTTGCGAGCGGCCTCCTTGGCGGAGATCTTATAGTCGCCAAAGCGCGTAGGCATCTTCAAAGAATGGAAAAATGCTTCAGTCTTCGTGATGGCCTCTTTTGCGGTCTTGACGTTCCAGACGCGACGACCGTACTGTTCCAGCTTTTTCTTTTTAGCCGTCAACTTGTATTGCCAGAGCCCCGGAAGAATGATCGCCAGCGTTTCGGCGTGATCAAGCCCGTAAAAAGCGGTCAGCTCGTGAGCAATCATGTGAGTCGACCAGTCCTGAGGCACACCGCAGCCGATCAGGGAGTTCAGGGCAAGCGTCGCGCTCCACATGAATGTCGCGCGGGCCTCATAATCTTTAGGTTTTTTCAGGACCACAGGCGCGACCTCGATCAGGGTTTGAAGAAGCGATTCCGCCATCCGGTCCTGGAGCGGGGCATTCGCCGGATACGTCATATACTGCTCCATGACATGCACGAACGCGTCCACGATCCCGTTACGCACTTGCCTTGCGGGCAATGAAAATGTTGCCTCAGGATCCAATACAGAAAATTGGGGGAACACATAAGGTGAGAAAAAGTGAAGTTTTTCCTGGGTCGTCTTCCGGGAGATCACGGAATTTCCGTTCGATTCGGAGCCTGTTGCGGGAAGCGTCAGCACAACTCCAAGCGGGAGCGCTGTTTTGACGTTGGCGCCGTGTTCGCGAAGAATGGACCATGGGTCCGCTCCACCAAAACACGTCGCGGCCGCAATGAATTTCGCAGCGTCCAGGACTGAGCCGCCCCCCACCGCGAGGATAAAACCGATTTTCTCTTTTTTGACGGTCTCGACGGCTTTGAGGCAGGTTTCATAAAGCGGGTTGGGTTCAATACCGCTCCATTCGATCACGCGACGGCACTGACTTTTGTTTTGTTTTCCATCAGGGTAGTCAGTGCCGCCCCAATCTCCGCTTTGCTCCGATTGATCGGTATTGGGACGGCTCTTGAGCGCGTCTTTCACCTGTTCATAAACACCATTCTTTTTGATCGACCCGCCGCCATAGAGAAAAAGCACGCCCTGGTCTTTTGGAACACGTCCCGCGATTTCGCGGATCATGCCCTTGCCAAAGAGGATCTCCGTGGGATTTTTATAAACAAAATTCTGCATCAAGGACTCCTATGAAAACAAACACCACGGCCACAAGCCGTTGCCGGAGGGCTAGCTCAGGATGAGGCGCCGCGACAACCCGTTAAACTCAATATTTGTAATGTTCGGGTTTATAGGGGCCGTCGAAAGGAACGTCAAGATATTCGGATTGTTTTTTCGTGAGCTTTGTGAGCCGGGCTCCCAGCTTGTCCAAATGAAGTCGAGCCACTTCCTCATCGAGTTTTTTTTCAAGGCGATACACTCCAGGTTTCTTGGGATTCATCACCAGATCGATCTGCGCGAGTGTCTGGTTCGTGAAGGAATTCGACATCACAAAACTCGGGTGGCCCGTGGCACAGCCAAGGTTCACGAGACGGCCTTCCGCGAGCAGGATAATCGAATGCCCATCCGGGAAGATATATTTATCGACCTGCGGTTTGATATTGATCCGTTTGATACCGGGCCATTTTTGAAGCTGGGCGACCTGGATCTCGTTATCAAAATGCCCGATGTTGCAGACGATGGACTCGTCTTTCATCTTGGACATATGTTCGGCGGTGATGACGTCGATATTACCCGTCGTGGTCACATAAATATCCCCGATATCGAGCACGTCTTCAAGACGCGCGACCTGGAAACCGGCCATGGTCGCCTGAAGTGCACAGATTGGATCAATCTCAGTTACTATAACGCGGGCACCGATCCCGTGCATGGCTTGGGCGCTGCCTTTGCCTACATCCCCATAGCCGAGGATCACGGCAACTTTCCCCGCGATCATCACATCTGTCGCGCGTTTGATGCCGTCCGCCAAGGATTCCCGACACCCGTAGAGATTGTCGAATTTGGATTTGGTCACAGAATCGTTTACGTTAATGGCTGGGACCAGGAGCTTCCCTTGTTCCTGCATTTTGTAGAGCCGGTGAACACCGGTCGTTGTTTCCTCGGAAACGCCTTCCCATTCCTCGACCACCCCGTGCCACTTTTTGGGCTCATTTTTTATGATCTTTTTGAGAAGCTTGAAAAGCTCGATCTCGTCTTGGGTTTCGACTTTCTTATCGAGGATCTGCGGGGTCTTCTCCGCGTCATAACCTAAATGGATCATGAGCGTCGCGTCGCCACCGTCATCTACAATAAGATTCGGACCTTTACCGCCCGGAAAGTTGAGCGCCTGGAGTGTGCACCACCAATATTCCTCCAAGGTCTCTCCCTTCCATGCAAACACCGGGATGCCTTTTACGGCCAGAGCAGCCGCAGCATGATCTTGCGTGGAGAAAATGTTGCAGGAGCACCAGCGAACATCGGCTCCGAGTTCAATCAAAGTCTCGATCAGGACCGCGGTTTGAATCGTCATGTGAAGACTGCCCATGATCCGCTTGCCTTTAAGGGGCTGCTGGGATCCGTACTTCCTGCGGGTCGCCATCAACCCCGGCATTTCTTTTTCGGCCATGTCGAGCTCTTTGCGGCCCCAATCAGCAAGCGAAAGGTCCGCGACCTTGAAATCGTTTTTCAATTTAAGAGCAGGCGTTTTCTTTTTAACTTTTTTCGTCATGGTCTGAGGTTTCTTTCCTATAAGGTTAAGCTGCGCAGGTAACTTTGCTACAACCGCAGTTGTCTTTGAGCTTTAGGGCTTTTCGCAGTTGGCCGACCGCGTCCGTTTTTTCCCACGTAAAACCGGCTTCCGTGCGGCCAAAATGTCCGTACGCGGCGGTCTTATTGTAGATGGGACGGCGAAGGTCCAGGGTTGAAATGATACCTCTTGGCGTAAAATCAAAAACTTTCCGAACAGCCTCCACGATTTCTTCATTGTCGAACTTGCTGGTCCCGAATGTTTCCACACGAATCGAAACGGGTTCCGCCACGCCGATTGCATAGGAGATCTGGATTTCACAGCGCTTGGCAATACCAGCCGCGACGATATTCTTCGCGACGTAACGGGCAAAATACGCGGCCGAACGATCCACTTTGGAAGGATCCTTACCGCTGAACGCACCGCCCCCATGACGGCCCATGCCGCCGTAAGTGTCCACGATGATCTTGCGGCCTGTAAGACCTGTGTCCCCATGCGGTCCGCCAACCTCAAACCGCCCGGTCGGGTTGATGAATATCTTGGTATTCTTGTCCATCAAGCTGGCCGGAATGACCTTTTTGATGACCTTTTCAGTCAAGTCCTTGGTGATCGTCGGAAGCGTCACATCCCCGTCATGTTGGGAACTGAGCACTACCGCATCCACACGCACCGGCACATCGCCGTCGTATTCCACCGTAACCTGGCTCTTTGAATCCGGTCTGAGATACTTAATTTTGCCGCTCTTGCGAACAGCGGTCAAATAACGAACGAGTTTTTGGGCAAGCATGATCGGAAGCGGCATAAGTTCTTTTGTCTCATTCGACGCAAACCCGAACATCATGCCTTGATCTCCAGCGCCGCCCGTATCCACCCCCATCGCGATATCGGGTGACTGGGTATGAAGCGCGATATCGATCCGGCAGGTCTTATAATCGAAACCGATCTTGGGGTCTACATAGCCGATCTTACGAATAACGTTCCGCGCAACTTTTTCGGCATCGACCTTGGTCTTGCTCGTGATTTCGCCGGCAATCGTCAGGCGATCGGTCGTGGCCAGACATTCGCAGGCCACACGCGATGCGGAATCTCCCGCAAGATATGCGTCCAGGATCGCATCCGAAACCTGATCGCAGAGCTTGTCTGGATGTCCCTCAGAAACAGACTCAGAGGTGAAAAAATAATGCCCTTTTTTCATAGTGGTGTCACTCCTTTGGATTTATTGGGGTATTGACGATGGCGTTGGCTTTTTGATAAGAGGCGAGGTCGCCGATATCCAACCATTTTCCCTTAAGAGAAAAAGCAAAGAGGCCCGATGTTTCAGCCAGCCAACGCATATAATGGCCGGGTTGGTCGGTATTATGGCCGCTTGCGATATACCTGTCAAGCAGGCTCCAAATTTCTCTGGGAAGCCAATAGACACCACTGGAAGCAAGGGTGGTGGTTGGTTGGGGCGGTTTTTCCTGAAATTCCAGAATCTTTCCCTTCGCATCAGTCCTGACAAGACCATAGCGCTTGGCCAGCTCCTTGTCCCCGACATCATAAACCGCGATCACGCCATGCGGCCGTTTCTTGGTTCCAAAATCGACGAACGACACCAGGTCAAAATCGAAGAAATTATCCCCCGCGATCACCAGGAGATCGCAAGCATCGATCTTTTTCGTCCTGATTACATACGCCAAGTCCCCAATAGCCCCAAGACGGGTCTCATTACTCGTCGTGTGATCATTTACAACCTCAACAGGCCAGGGATATTTCACCGTCGCGCTCCAAGTTTCAAAATGCCCGGCAAATTTTTGATTACTTACGAGATAAACGGCTTCGACACTTTGGACTTTTTGAACACGTTCCAGGATCCACTCTAAAATGGGTTTATTTCCCACCGGAAGCAGGGGTTTTGGCATATTCTCAGTCAGCGGATAAAGACGTGTCGCGTATCCTGCACAAAGAATGATAACCCTCAAACTCATGATCTCACCTCGTTGGAAATGAAAAGCACTTCTTCAAACACTTTCCTCAAACCGCTCTATAATCTTTCCCAAGGATTTTTTTCGATCTAAATAGAAATAATAAAATATTTCTCGTTTAATTTTCAACGGGGTGAACCGTTTTTTTGATCCGGTCGATCGCGCAGATCGACATAGGATCGACTTTATAAAGTTTTGCAAGCTCGCAACTCGTCCAGTCCCCGAGCACGATCATAGAAAAAATGCGGGCAAGGACCCCCTCACCGCGCACTTTGAACTCAGCGACCTTGGCGCCATGTTCCCGAATCACGTCCATTGTGACTTTCTTTTTCTTGCGAAGCCACTCAGGCTCATTCCGGTCCGTCAAAAAAACAGCCACCGAGCGCTTAATCTTGAACTTCGGGAAAACCCAACCCTCAATTTCATGATGGAACATCTCGGGCAGTGCTTCGCAAGACGCAAGTGTTTTTGCATTCTCCGCAAACTGGGTACGCCACCGGAGTGCCACAGACTGCATCAGCCCGCCACCATAGATCGCGATGTTTTTGTCAAAAAGCCGTTTCGCGAGTTTGCGTGCTTTTGCTTCCGGAAAATGACGGGCCACGTGAAGCACTTCTTTGATCTCCTTTCCAGAGACCGAGAACCATCGATAACGCATAAAAAGGAAAAGAAGCGAAAAAGTTGTGTATCCAATTGCAAAACGAGGCGGGTATCCCTGAGGCAAACGAAAAAGCGGTATTTTCCTCTTGAGAGCTTCTTCCGCGAGCCATCCTCCGGATGTCACGACGAGAAAATGCGATTTGCGCGCGATTGCTTGCTCAAAGATCGATTCAACTTCGTGTGTGTTGCCGGAATAACTGGAAAGGATCACGATTGTTTTGGAATCGACCCATTCGGGAAGACGTGAGGTCCGATTTACCGTCCAATGAATGCGCGAACGGCTCTGGGCGATAGTCCCAAGAATATCTCCGCTGATGGCAGAACCACCCATCCCGCAATAAAGAACTTTCTCCGGTCTTTTAATGAATGAGGATGAAAGATTGATGCCCCCGGCGATCGCGCGGGCCTTCACGATCTGATTGGCCAGATCCTTCAGATAGACTTCCATTATTCGTCGGCAAGCTCCTCGCAAACGTCTTTGAGCTTCTCCTTCAGAAAAGCATAGCTCTCTTTACCAGTGTGAAACGCAAGAGCCCTTTGGGCGATCTCCTTGGCGTCGGAATAACGGATCGAACGGATCGCTTTCTTGATCTTTGGCAACATCACGGGACTAGCACTAATTTCGTCGATCCCAAGCCCCACCAAAAGGATTGCGATTGCTGGATCCGAGGACATTTCTCCGCAGCTTCCCACCCAGATGTTGTGGCCATGGCCGTTCCGGATCGTGAGGTCGATCAAGCGAATAATCGCCGGATGGGTTGGTTCGTAAAGATAAGAAATTTTCTCGTTCATGCGGTCGATCGCGAGCACGTACTGGATCAGATCGTTCGTCCCGAGGGAAAAGAAATCCACTTCCTTGGCCAATACGTCGCTGGCCAATGCCGCAGAAGGGATCTCGATCATGGCCCCGACATGAATGTTCTTATTGAAGAGAACGCCTTCTTTTTCAAGCTCGGTCTTTGCTTCATTGAGTATTTCACGTGCGGCACGAACCTCGTAAACACCCGTGATCATCGGATACATAATCTTTAAGCCACCGTGAGCACTCGCCCGAAGGATCGCCCGTAGCTGGGTCTTAAAGATGTCCGTACGCGTCAGACAGAACCGGATGGCACGCCAGCCAAGATAAGGATTCATTTCATGAGGGATTTCGAGTGTGGAAGCGAATTTGTCGCCTCCGAGATCAAGTGTGCGAATGACCACCGAACGCGGATACATCATCTCCGCAACCTTGCGATAGGCCTCGTATTGTTCCTGCTCGGTCGGAAGCGTTGCCCGGTTCATGTAAAAATATTCCGTACGGAAAAGCCCGACCCCCTCACCGCCGTGAGAAATGACGGCGGACACTTCATGATGAAATTCTATATTAGCAGCAAGTGTGATGCGTTTCCCGTCCAGTGTTTCGGCCGGAAGATCGCGCAGTTTATCCAGCTCCCCGGTGAGCCGTATGAAACGGTTCTCCTGAGAGTTGAATTTGTCGATGGTCGATTGATCAGGATTGATGACCACGACCCCATGCGTTCCGTCCACGATGATCGTGTCGTCATCCTGAAGTTCATTGACGATCTTATCAAGCCCCACGATAGCCGGGATCTCGAGTGAACGGCCGAGGATCGCTGTGTGTGACGTCGGCCCGCCAATCTCGGTTACAAATGCCATCACTTTGTTTCGATCGAGTGAAGCCGTATCCGACGGCGAAAGATCGTGCGAAGCAATGATCACTTTCCCATGAAATTCCTCCAGGCGTTTTTTTTCTTCGCCGCAAAGACTCGCGAGAAGACGCTTACCCACATCGCGGATATCCGAAATACGCTCTTTGAGATATTCGTCATTGATCTGGGAAAAAGCCTGGAAGTAGCGCTGGATCACGGCTGCGAAGGCGTATTCCGCCCCGACTTTTTCGTCTCTGATCACTCCAATCACATCTTCAATCAAAGTCCGATCTTCGAGGATCAGAAGATGCGCCGTAAAGATGTCCGAGCTTTCCCGTCCGATCTGATCCGAAAGTTTCCGGCGAATGCCGAGAATCTCGGTGCGAGTGCGTGTAAGGGCTTCTTCAAACCGGGCAATCTCGTCGGAGATCTGTTCGGAACCCACAGAACGTTTAGGAAGGTTAAAAGATCCGCCACTATGCAGGATGAACACCTTCCCAATCGCAATACCAGGTGATACCCCGATCCCTTTATATTCTTTCATATGTTTATTTATTCTCCAAAATTAGATTCTATAAGCTGGGCCAAGGCTTCCATAGCTGCCGTGGCGTCTTTACCGGCCACGCGTACCGTGATAGAGGATCCCTTTTCGGCCGCGAGTGTCATGATGCCCATGATCGATTTGCCATCGACCTTAAGATCTTCTTTCTGAACCTCGACCGATGCCTCAAACCGGTTGGCCATCTGAACAAAAACAGCAGCAGGCCGGGCGTGAAGCCCCAGTTTATTGCCGATTACAAAGGTCCGCTCAATCGGTTTTTGCCCGGTTTTTTTTTGTCGCTTTGTCATCATCGCATCATTCTTCCATTCGTCCGGCATATTCTCTGTAGTGTTCCAAAACAACTTTCATCAGAAGCTCCGAATCATGGCGAACCTGCTCGCCCGCCTGGAGCACATCCCCTTGGATAATCCGGTAGCCTTTTTCCCGGATTTTCTCGATATCCAATTTTACCGGCATGGCACCCTGTTTGGCATAACGCTGGAGCATCGCCGCCGGAATGGTCGCCGTGTTCACAAAGCAAGCATCCACAATCCTCGGGTCTGTATGATCCAGAACCACGTTCAAATGATCCCATGCGCTCATCCCTGTGGTCTCACCGGGCTGCGTCATCGCATTCATAATGTAAACTTTGTACGCATCCGACCGGAGAACTGCATCGCGAATGTCCTTGATCAAAAGATTCGGCAGAATGCTGGTGTAAAGACTCCCTGGGCCCATGAGGACGAGATCCGCAATCTCGATCGCGTCCAAGGCTTCCTGACACGCCTTGCAATCGTCTGGTCGGAGACGAACACTTCGGAGTGGCTTTTTACGATCCGTGATATTCGTTTCACCTTCGACCGAAGTCCCATCCATAAATTCGCCCACAAGTGTCACTTTTTCAAGCGTCGACGGAAGCACCCGTCCTCGAATGGCCAAAACCTTGCTGGATTCCGCTATCGCCTTTTCGAAGTCGCCTGTAACCTTCGAAAGCGCGGTAATAAAAAGATTTCCGAAGCTGTGTCCTTTCAGGCCCTCTCCGAGCTCGAACCGGTATTGAAACAGGTCGCGGATAAGCGGCCCTGCATCGGCAAGCGCCACAAGACAATTACGGATATCGCCCGGAGGCAGCATGTCCATTTCATCGCGCAAACGTCCGGAACTTCCACCCGTATCTGTCACCGTCACGATTGCGGTAATATTGCTCGTAAATGTTTTGATACCCGAAAGCATGGTGCTCAAACCGGTTCCGCCGCCGATTGCCACAACACGCGGCCCATGCAACAAGGACTCCACCCGGCGCTTCTGATAAACAATATCCACTAGCGAATCGTGTCCGTTCAAAGGCATCAGCGCACGCACGAAGATCCGGACCATATTTTTGATCGAGGTGTAGATAAGAAAAATCCCAAGGATCAAAAACGCCGTTGCGAACGAAGCCAGCATGACGCTCGTCTTGGACATAGTCTGCACAGTCAAGAGGGCTACTAACACAATAAAGCCCAGCCCCAACGCACAGAGGAAAATCCACCGTTTGATCCCGATGCCAGGATAGAGCCACTTAAAAAATTTCATGGAAGGTTTCCGCAGAGCCGGTCCGAATCAGACCTTGCGGTTCTCTTCTTTCGCAATCAGATCGAAGATGTCCTTCGGGGTCTTGCACTTTCTGATAAGTTCGCAAAAATAAGTGTCCCTGAGAAGTCTTGAAATCTGTGCCAGCGCCTTGAGATGCGGTCCGGCGGTGTCCTTAGGCGCAACGAGGAGAAACAGGATATAGACCGGTTCGCCGTCCAATGCTTCAAAGTTCACGCCTTTGCGGCTTACACCGAGCACGGCCACAAGTCCGTCCACTTTGTCGGTTTTCCCGTGAGGGATTGCGATCCCCTGCCCAATACCCGTAGAGCCCAGGTTTTCACGCTCGATCAAAGCGCGCAGGATATTTTTCTTATCCCCCACATCTTTGACTTCGGCCAGAATATCGACCATTTCTTTGAGAATGCCTTCTTTATCAGTTGCTTCCAAATCGACCTTGATGCCTTTGACATTGAGAAAATCGGTGATTTTCATGGATGTATTCCTCCGGATTGAAAAAGGTTATAGAACTAAAACCCCGGCTCGATAAGCCCGTGATTTCCGTCTTTGCGTTTATGGATCACATTTACAACGTTGGTATTCTGGTTCAAAAAAACAAGAAAGGTCTCTGGAGAGATCTCTAACTGAAGACTAGCCTCTTCGACAGACATTGGTTTGGACGCGAACGCCGAGGAACGAACAATCTTAGGATGATCTTCGGGTAGGATGCTTTCCGCTTCGATCATTCCGAGCGCCCGGGCGACCTTAGCCGAAGCCTTGGCGCTTTTATTGTGGTGGCCCTTGGACTTTGAGCGAAATTTTTTCAACTGTTTTTCGACACGCTCATAAGCCTCGTCCATCGCCGCAAAGATATTATCCTTGGCTTCGCCCATTCCGAAGGCATGAAAGTCTTTGGCCACAAGTGTGATCTCGGCTTTAAAGACATATTTCTCTTTTTTAAGAAACACATGCGCCTCCACGATCCGGGGCGCGTACTTCTCGAATTTGGGGAGACGTTCTTCTAAATGCTCCTTCATCCCTGCAGTGATCTTAAGATTCTGTCCTGAAAAACGAATGTCCACTGTCATTTCCTCCTTGGGAGTCTTTGATGGATTACCGCAAAATGCGGATGTCGGACTATGCTAAAGTAAACCTCTCTCCAAGATAGATCTCTCTGGCCTTGGAATCGGAGGCAAGAAATTCGGAGGTCCCGGAGACTTCGACCTTGCCTTCGAAAAGAAGATAAGAACGATCGGTGATAGAAAGTGTTTCGCGAACACTATGATCCGTCA
>JBAZJC010000050.1:0-10434 GCA_041651495.1 Candidatus Omnitrophota bacterium
AAATAAGAAAGTTTTAGCCAACCGAAGGATTCTTATGGGCAAGAAGGATCAACATGTGAAGGACGAAATAAAGAAGATCCTGAAGAAGAAATCCGGAAAACTGGATGGCCTTCCCAAGAAACTCAAAAACAAGATTTACAACAAAGAGATCGAGCGGCTCCAAACCGAGATGGTTAAGTTGGAGGAATGGATCAAACTCAAAGGATTGAAGGTGGTGGTGATTTTTGAGGGGCGTGACGCGGCCGGTAAAGGGGGAGTGATCAAGCGGCTGACAATGCGCACGAATCCGCGTATCGTTCGGATCGCGGCTCTTGGAACTCCTACCGAGAGGGAAAGAACGCAATGGTATTTTCAGCGTTATGCGGCGTATTTGCCAGCGGACGGAGAGATGGTGCTTTTTGACCGCAGTTGGTATAACCGTGCGGGAGTTGAACGCGTGATGGGTTTTTGTACGGATGCGGAATATCGGGATTTTTTAGATTTTTGTCCTCAATTTGAGAAAGAGCTAATTCGTTCCGGGACGATCCTCATTAAGTACTGGTTTTCGGTTAGTGATGCCGTCCAGGAAGCGCGTTTCCAGGAGAGGCTCAAAGATCCGGCCAGGCGCTGGAAGCTCAGTCCTATGGATCTCGAAGCCCGGGCGCGCTGGGTGGACTATTCCAAAGCCAAGGATGTGATGTTTGAATACACGGATACCGTCCATGCGCCCTGGCATGTGGTGGATTCGAACGACAAAAAACGTTCGCGCCTGAATTGCATGACACATCTCTTGTCCCAGATTCCCTATAAAGATGTGACTCAAAAAAAACTCGTGATCCCGAAAAGGCAGAAAGATAAAGGGTACAAACGGCCGCCTTTAAGCAAGCAGAAATTTGTGCCGGAGGTTTATTGAAGTGGCAGCAATTCATCTTATTACTCAGTTTGACCGTTTTCAAAGAATCATAACGGAAAGTTTATCCTCGGGTCATCCCCGAATGCTTTAGTCGGGGATCCAGTTTTTTTCTCATGGATTCCCGCCTTCTCCGCCGAAGGACGGATCCGTCTAGCGCTTTGTGGCGGAGCGGGAATGTGCTTTAAAGAATTATGTAACAGAGTAGTAGTGGCCGCTCCTATCCCGTCCTTGTTTTTCATCTTGTCAACATTCTCCATATATATGTATACGCCTTCGTAAGATCGGGATACCCCAAAGACCTGGCTTCCTAGCTCTAGGAGGCATCCAAGACGCAATTTGCCCCCGTTCCCCCTTAGCCGGCATACCCATTTATTTTACAATCTTTTTACATCCTCATCATGAAGACTTGACAGGGATATTCTATACTCCCGCCATGAAAACAAAACGAACGGAAGTAAATTCTGTTCCATCCCAATCCAACCGGAGGAGAAACAATTTTATGAGACACCACCCTTTCACAAAACTGGCGAGCATTCTAGTCGTTTGCCTTATGGTTTTTTCGTCCGCGGCATTCGCGGATGAGGCGCAACTTATGGATATGGTCAAGCAAATGCAGAAACAGATGACCGAACTGCAGACGACCGTCATGGCGCAGAAAACCGAGATTCAGGCGCTTAAGACAGGCAGTGGGAAGATCGCTATGGCTCCTAGCGGCGTGGAAGCGACTCCTCCGATGAGTGAAGCCGAATTCAATCAACGATTGAGCGATTCGACGGGCGGCGCTAACAAATGGCTCAAGGACCTCAAGTTCAGCGGCGATCTCCGTTTGCGGTATGAAGCGTTCCATTTGCACGGCAATACCGCGGCCAATACTTATCAACCGAACAGGAACCGTTTCCGCTTCCGCTTGCGCTATGGATTTGAGAAGACATTCAGCCCTGAAATGAAAGTCGGTTTTTCAATGGCCAGCGGTTCTGCGACGGATCCTATTTCCACGAACCAAACTCTCGGGGGCGATTTCAATTTTAAAAACATTTTTATCGAAAAAGCTTACGCCACGTATACCCCCGAATGGGCCAAGATCGGTCCTGTTTCGGGCTTTGAGGTCACTGCCGGTAAATTCAACAATCCTTTCGAAAAAGGATCGACCGATATGATCTTTGACCGAGATCTGAAGCCGGAAGGTATCTACGAAAAGATCGATACCAAGATCCTGGATACGGAGAACTTCGATTTGAAGGCCTATGCTCTCTTGGGGCAGTTCGTTCTTCAGGAATCGGGGAATACCGGAACTAAAGACGCGAACCTTTTTGCTTACCAGGCAGGGTTAAACCCTGTGTTTTATGTACCGGGGATGGAGCGTCCCGTGGATGCTCTTTCAGCTCTTTCGGTCTATAACTATCAAAAATTTGGTGAGTTAACCAATTTTGCTACTTACGCGAATGGCAATCCAACCTTTAACGCGACCACGTTATCGGCGAGAGAATTCAACGTTCTGAGCTTCTATCAGGAGATTAACTTTTATCCTTACGGGATCCCCGTGAAGCCGTTCGCTGAATTTGCGCGTAATATGAGCAACAGATCCGGTCTGGCGGCTGCAACTCCTGGTAACTCAATGCAGGGTGGTGAATACGCCTGGTCGTTAGGTCTTACGCTCGGCAAACTCCAAAAGAAGAAGGATTGGCAGGCAAGCTACCAATACAAATGGATCGGGGCAAACTCCGTTCCCGGCGCTTTTAATGACAGCGACTTTGGCGGTTATAACTATGGCGGTGCCGACAAGTCCGGTAGCGTGATCAAGCTGGGATACAACCTGACGGATTATCTGACGCTGAATGGCGCCTGCTATCTCGTGCGGCCGATCACGCAGAGGAATACCATAACCAACGGGATGCAGGCCGACCAGTCGGTTCGCCGGTTCCAGTTGGATATGACGTACAAGTTCTAAGTAATAGCTTGAAGGGGACAGTCCCTAGGGACTGTCCCCCTGAAAAGTCCTCATCAAGAATAACAAGGAGAAATAAAATGAAAACTTCAAGAATGGTTGTAAAAGGGATCCTGGCGGTCGCGCTAGTAGCGATGATCCCGTCCGCGTTTGCCGCGCAGAACGTTACGGTCAAAGGTTCGGACACGATGATCGTGCTTGCGCAGAAGTGGGCCGAAGTGTATATGCAGAAAAATCCGGATGCTGCCATTCAGGTGACGGGCGGTGGGTCGGGTGTCGGCATCGCGGCGTTGATCAACGGGACGACCGATATCGCGAACGCGAGCCGCAAGGTCAAGGCGAGTGAGCTCGATAAGGCGCAGAAAGCCGGTTATTACCCCGAAGAGTTCAAGGTCGCGATGGACAGTCTTGCGATCGTGACGAATGCCGCGAACCCGATCAAGGAGCTTTCCCTGAAACAGATCATGGGGATCTACACGGGCCGCATCAATAACTGGAACGAAGTCGGCGGGCCGAACCAGTCGATCTTGCGTTATTGCCGTGAGTCTTCGAGCGGCACCTATACGTTCTTGAAGGAAAATGTTCTGAAGAACCAGGATTATGCGGCAGATTGTCAGACCATGCCGGGAACTTCGGCGGTCGCGAATGCGGTTTCCAAGGATGTGGCCGGAATCGGTTACGGCGGTGCGGCTTACTACACGAATCAGCCCGGCGTGAAGATCCTCTCCGTCAAGAAAGATGATAAGTCCGTCGCGGTCAACCCTGTCAAGGCTGATGGATCACTTGACTATGAAGCGGCCTGGTCCGGCGCTTATCCGATCTGGCGCTATTTGTACATGTACACCGGTTTCAAGCCCAAGGGCGATATCAAGGCCTTCCTCGATTGGATCCTGAGTCCTGATGGCCAGAAGATCGTCGAAGAAGTTGGATATGTTCCTTTGAAGCAGAAATAAGTTTTAAAGTGACATTGCGGGAAAGGCCAGCTCAAATAGCGGGACCTGCCCGATCCAATGTGACGGGTCTCTCGCAATGGCATGATGAACCCTTCAGCAGCTCGCGTCAGGGGGCGCGGTTGCTGAGGGGTTTATTTTAACGCGAAAGAGTCGGGGAGCATGGAAACACATAAACTTACCACAAAGGACACGCGTCTTGGCGAATGGCTGATCGAGAGGTTTTTGCTTATTGCCGGGATCTCGTCGATGCTGATCATCGCTTTGATCTTTGTCTTTCTTTTTAAGGAAGCTATTCGTTTTTTTGCCACCGCGAATCCTTTCGACTTGATCGGTAAGTGGGTGTACGACGATTATGATGGGCATTACGTTTTCAAGATGATGTGGCAGTCAGTCTCCGAAGTCCCCAAATACTCCCTCATCCCGCTCATCTGCGGCAGTTTTCTCGTGGCCTTTCCCGCCACGATCATCTCGGGCGTTCTCGGGATCGGCTGCGCGATCTACCTTTCGGAGCTTGCCCCCTCGAAAGTTCGGGAAACTCTGAAGCCAACCTTGGAACTTTTAGCCGGCATTCCTTCGGTCGTGATCGGATTCGTGATGCTGGCTTTCATCGCAACCTTTGCCCAGGACATCTTCCATACAAAATTTCGTTTGAACGCGTTTGTCGGTTCTTTGGGCGTGGCGCTTGCTGTATTGCCGATCATGATTACGATCGCGGAAGATGCCATGCGAGCGGTACCCAAGGAACTTCGCGACGCATCGTATGCCTTGGGAGCCACCAAATGGCAGACAGTGTGGGGGACGGTCGTCCCGGCAGCGGTTTCGGGTATTTCGGCGGCGATTATTCTCGGATTTGGACGAGCACTCGGAGAAACCATGATCGTGCTTATGGCGACTGGCAATGCCGCGCTTGTGACCGGGAATATTTTTTCAAGTGTCCGCACCATGACCGCCAATATCGCGGCAGAGCTCGGTTCCGTAGCCCAGGGCGGCGAACACTACTACTCGTTATTTTTGGTGGGTGCCGTGCTTTTTACTTTCACGTTCGGCCTAAATCTTGTTTCCGAGATCGTGTTGAATAAAATGCGCCAGAAATTGAGGATGTGACATGTCTGAAATCCTTTCGCTTACTCTTCCAAGCTTGACGGCGCAAAGAGTTCGCTGGAACGAGATTCTTTCAGATGTTCTCGTTAGGTTCTTTGCTTTGATCCCGCTTTCGGCTCTTGGATTTATCATGTATATGATCATCCGGAAAGGTGCGGGCACGATCACATGGCAATTTCTGACTCAGACGCCAACCGAAGGCATGACGCACGGAGGGATATTCCCGTGTATCTTTGGGACGCTCGCGATCACTTTGCTTATGATTCTTATGGCGCTTCCGCTCGGCGTGGCGGCGGCGATCTATCTAACAGAATTTTCGGGACGAGGGCTTTTTTTTCGGGTGATCCGCGCGGCGGTCAATAATCTTGCGGGCGTTCCGTCGATCGTGTTCGGACTTTTCGGGGTCGGATTCTTTATTCTTTTCGTGGGGCGCAATCTGGATCATGTTCTCAAGACAGGAATGCTGTTCGGCCAGCCATGCATGCTCTGGGCTGCGGCGACGCTTGCTGTGCTGGTACTTCCTGTGATCATCGTCTCTACTGAAGAGGCGCTCAACGCGGTGCCGCAGAGCCAGCGTTCAGCATCTCTCGCGCTCGGGGCTACGAAATGGCAGACGATCTGGCACGTGGTGCTCCCGCAGGCGAGGGGGGGCATTTTGACGGGCGCGATCCTGTCGATCAGCCGTGGGGCGGGGGAGACCGCGCCGATCCTTTTTACGGGGTGCGCTTATTTCTTGCCAAGACTTCCGGTGGTGAATCTTTTTGGCGTGATCCCGATCGTCAATCCGTTCGACCAGTTTATGGAGCTTTCGTACCATATTTTTATTATGGCGACGCAGTCCTTGGATGCGGTGAAAACACTGCCGATCCAGTACGGTACAACGCTCGTTCTGATCTCGCTGACATTTTTTTTAAATTTAACGGCGATCATTTTCCGGATCCATTTCAGAAAAAAATTGGGGGCAGTTTCGGTTTAGTCCCAATACCAATCAATCGAAGCGAAGCTGAGATTGGGGCAATCCTTGACAACCATTCAGGAAATGAAATCAAAGACAAGGATAGGGATGGCCTGCCGGATCCTTTCTTCCTCCCTTGGTGGTCCGGCGGGCTAGTTTTTATCATAAAAAAATTCAAGGGGGACTGAAAGACATGAAAGGATCAGCATGCTGATCGCTGAAGAAAACCAAGGGACAGGGGAGAAAACGAAAATGGCAACCAGGACATTAGCTGGGGGAGTTTTATCGGAACGGGAGGATATGACGCGAAATCCGACCAAGATCTTCGTGCGTGAGCTGGATATGTACTATGGAGCCGTACGCGCGCTTCAGGGGATCACGATGGAGATCAAGGAGCGGGCGGTCACGGCACTTATCGGACCGTCGGGATGCGGGAAATCAACTTTTCTCCGGACGCTAAACCGGATGAATGACACCATTCCCGGAGCAAGGATCGCCGGCGCCGTCGAGATCGACGGCGTGGATATCTATGGCTCCAATGTGAACGTAGCGGTCCTTCGTCGCATGGTGGGGATGGTTTTCCAGAAGCAGAATCCATTCCCAAAAAGTATTTTTGATAATGTTGCTTATGGTCCGCGGCTTCACGGAATTACCGATAAGGCGGTGCTGGAAAATCTGGTTGAAGAGAGTTTGAAGAAATCCGCCATCTGGGATGAGGTGAAGGATCGTCTCCACACAGGAGCCCTGCAACTTTCCGGCGGCCAGCAACAGCGTCTTTGCATCGCCCGTGTGCTCGCGGTAAATCCGGAGATCATCTTGATGGATGAGCCGGCTTCCGCGCTCGACCCCCTTTCGACCGCGAAGGTCGAAGAGCTCATTCATGAGCTTCGCAAACAGTACACGATTGTGATTGTAACGCATAACATGCAGCAGGCTGCACGCGTTTCAGATTATACGGCCTATTTTTATATGGGGTCGCTCGTGGAGTTCGGCGAGACCAAGAAGATTTTTACTAATCCCGTCAAAAAAGAGACTGAGGACTACATCACCGGAAGGTTTGGATAAGATTTTTTATGTCCCGCTCCGCCAAAGGACGGATTCGTCCGATCGGCGAAGAAGGCGGGAATCCAGAAGTGGATTCCCGATTAAAGCGTTCGGGGATGACAAGCAAATAGAAGTCACTTAAAGAAAGGAATCATCGAATGGAACGGCATCTTCATGAAGAATTCAAGGCGTTAAAGGGGAAACTTTTTCAGATGGGGCTTATGGTGGAGGGGGCTATCGAAAAAGCCAAGGAGGCTCTTCTGAACCGTTCTGCGGATCTTGCTACGAAGGTTTTTGAGGATGAAAAAACGATCAACGTGCTCGAGCTTGAGATCGATGACAAAGGGCACGCTCTTTTCGCGCTCGCCCAGCCTGTGGCAGGCGACCTTCGGCTCCTGGCGATGATCCTCAAGATCAATACCGATCTGGAACGCATAGGTGACCATGCCGTCAATATCGCGCAGAGGGCCCAATCCCTTGTTGGGGAACCGCCTCTTGCGACAGACTTCCCGCTCGGGGCGATGGCGGATGCCACCCAAAAGATGGTGCGGGACGCGATCGATTGTTTCATGAACGAGAATGTGGACTTGGCTCGCCGCGTGCTGAGTAGTGATGACCAGATCGATGACTATAATGACGCCCTTTATTCCTCGATGATGGAATTGATGCAGAGAGATGCCTCTTCGGTCAATCGCGCGATGCACCTTGTCATGATCGGCCACAATCTCGAACGCATCGCGGATCTTGCCAATAATATCGCGGAAGATACGATTTATTTCAAACAGGGCAAGGAAGTCCGTCATCACTACGAAACAACGTAGCCGGAACCACTCTGCGGTATCCGGCAAAACTTCTGGACTCTGTTTTGTTGTGGCAAGTTGCCCTAGCAAAAACCTTATGACAAACGAAACAATTCTCCTTATTGAAGACGATAAGAACATCCTCGAGCTTGTGAAGTACAACCTCGAAGAGGAAGGTTTTCGCATCCGCACCGCCACCAAAGGCAACACGGGTCTTGAAATGGCGCTTAAAGAAAGCCCAGCGCTTGTGATCCTTGATCTCATGCTTCCTGAAATGAATGGCCTCGAGATTTGCAAGATTCTCAAACAGAACGAAAAAACGCGCCTCACCCCCATCATCATGCTTACAGCCAAGGGTACCGAATCCGATAAGGTCGTCGGTCTTGAGCTCGGCGCTGATGATTACGTTACCAAACCGTTCAGCCCCCGAGAACTCATGGCTCGAATCAAGGCGGTCCTGAGGCGCTTTCGAGAAAAACCCATAGAGGAAGTCTTAAGATCGGGAACCATCGAACTCGATACGAAGAAACACGAGCTTCGTTTGAAGGGGAAAACTGTGGAGATCACAGCAAAAGAATTTGAACTCCTGGAAGTACTCATGAATTCCAAGGGGAGGGTGCTTACCCGCGAGGCCCTTTTATCGAAGGTTTGGGATTATGAAGATTTTGTGAATATCGAGACGCGGACCGTAGATATGCACATCGTACAACTTCGAAAGAAGATCGGAAAGGAAGCCGAACGGATCGTAACGGTCAAAAGCGTCGGCTACCGTTTTGATGGAGAGTAAAATGGGGATTCCCAGGATCGGTTTTGCCAAACATATCCTCGTGTTGTATGGCATCATTTTCGTCCTCGTTCTGCTCATGACCGATTGGACGCTTTCCCATTTTCTTCAGGAACGCGATCTTTTGCAACTCCAGAACTCTCTGACTCGCGAATCCGCACTTATCCGCGAACTGGCAAGCCCACTTTTGGGGGATCAAAAACGCCTCCGGGAACAGATAGCAAAGACGGCCCTGGGAACGGATATTCGCATTACTATTATTAATCCCGAGGGAGTGGTACTCGCTGACTCAAGCGCAAACCTGGAGCAACTTCCCCAAATGGACAATCACGCGACCCGACCTGAGGTCTCGGCCGCGCTGAGGAAAGAAACGGGCATCAGCATCCGCTACAGCATGACTCTCAAGACCCGGATGCTTTATGTCGCTATCCCTATTTTAGACCATGAAAAGATCGCGGGCGTTGTGCGCACCGCGATGCCGGTTACGCGTGTCGATGAGCTTCTAGCCTCCGTTCGCCGGTCCGTCATGTTTGCAGCAATCATTGGCATCTTGATCGTGCTAATCGCCGGTATTCTTTTCAATCATCATCTCGCAAAACGTATCCGCCGCATCACTTCCGTAGCTGAACGCTACGCCCGGGAGGATTGGTCCGAGAAAATACTGATGGACGGTCGTGATGAGCTCAAAATGCTCGCGGACACCATGAACCAAATGGCTTCTTCGCTGAGCTCAAGGATCGAAGACCTTGAAAGCGAGAAAAGTAAACTCTCCGGCATTTTGCTTAACATGAACGAAGGAGTGATCGCTATTAGCCGGCGCAAAGAGTTTGTTATGGCAAACCCCGCTGCGGAAAAGATCTTCGGATTCATCTCCGCCGACGCTCAGGGAAAAAGTCTGATTGAGATAACGCGCCATCCCCAGATCGAGAGGATCGTGGATCACGCCTTTCAGGAGAAGAAAAACATCTCGGACGAAATCCAGATCTCGGGCGTGATGAAAAAAACGCTTCGCGTGAGCGTGATCGTCCCGGGGACTCACGCCCGTGACATCGGCGGTATTTTGGTCTTTCACGATATTACAGAGCTCCGCCGGCTTGAGAATGTCCGAAAGGAATTCGTTGCCAATGTTTCGCACGAACTCCGCACACCGCTGACCTCGATCAAGGGATTTATCGAAACTCTTTTGGGCGGGGCCTTGAAGGATTCGAAGACAAGCGAGAAATTCCTGAAGATTGTTTCGGAGGAGACGGATCGACTCGGTCGGCTAGTGGAAGAAATTCTGATGCTTGGTGAAATCGAACGGGGCGCAGTCCTTCTTAAGAAAGAAAAGATGGATCTGTCCTCTGAGCTGTCAACGATCCTTGAAAGGTTCAAGACTCAGATCCAGGAGCAAAAGATCGATGTCGAGAATCGCATTTCCGGGAAGCCTCTCCAACTGTTCGGGGGTAAGGACAAAATCCATCAGGTTTTCGTGAACCTCATTGATAATGCGATCAAGTTTAATAAACTCGAAGGTAAGATCGTTCTGTCAGCAAATCAAAATCCGGAAGGTGTGACGATTACGATCGAGGACGCGGGGATTGGTATTCCTGAAGAGGACCAAGGCCATATTTTTGAACGGTTCTTTCGTGTGGATAAAGCACGCTCTAAAGAGCTTGGAGGAACAGGACTGGGTCTGGCCATCGTCAAACACATCATGGAAGCCCATGGAGGCCATGTTACCTGCCAAAGCACTCTCGGCCAAGGCTCGCGTTTCTCCGTCTTTTTCCCCGCCTGATTCACCATCATTAAAAGTAGCCGTTCATTTCTAAGCTACCCTCTCGCCTCAACCCTCAAATTTTACAGAAATTTTACACGTTCCTCACGTATTCATCATTCGATGGCGCTAGACTTTTCCTAGAGATGTGAAAGATGGATTACCTATGAGGAAAAGGCTATGAAGACAATTTTTAAAATGGTC
>JBAZJC010000051.1:0-10319 GCA_041651495.1 Candidatus Omnitrophota bacterium
GATCTCAAAGGGCTTTTTCAGACTCCCTGCGATACCGTCGAGATCAACCATGTGCTGGGGCATTTTTTCATTCACGCTTGCAATGATCACGGGGATATGACGCCACTTTTCCTGTGCACGCAACCACGCATAGAATTCCTCCCCGTCCATCACCGGCATAATGAGGTCCAGAATGATAAGATCCGGCGTTTCCTTTTCAAGGACCGCTATAGCCTCCTTTCCGTTCATCGCGATCAGAACCTGGAAGGATTCCCCTTGAAGAAAAAGCCGGTAAATATCCTGAAAATCATTATCATCTTCAACGATCAATATTTTTTTCATAGTCCCTCTCGTTCTGCCACGACTCATGTGGCCGGGTTTGATTTATGCGTTCTTACTTGCGACTTGATACGACGGAAGCACAACCTCAAAAACACTGCCCCGACCGGTGCCTTCGCTCTTAGCCCAGATCTCTCCCTCGTGTAAAGCCACGATCTCCTTGGAAATAGTCAGACCGACCCCGATCCCGAGTGTCGACGGCGTTTTCTGAAAGAATGCCTCAAAGATCCTTTGAAGATTTTCGGGCTCGATCCCGATCCCGGTATCTGCCACCTCCGCAAAAACATCGTTTCCACGGATCGAGGAGGTGACTGTGATACTGCCATCGGGAGTGAATTTTGTGGCGTTCGTAATGAGGTTAACAAACACCCGGTAAAGCATGTCCGGATCTCCGAGCATCTTGAGCGGCAGCGGAGAAAGCCGGGGCTCAAGCTTTAAATGATGCTGTTCAACCAAGGGACGCATATCGTTCACCACGAGTCTGAGCACGTCATTGAGATCCAGTTCCTGCTTTTTGATGTCCGACATGCCGGATTCCACCTTGGAAAGGTCCATGATGCTCGAAATGGTCCGCATCAAACGGTCCGCATTGTCGCTAAGCATTTTGATCATGGGAAGAAGTTTTCCTTTTTCAGGATCGTTCGCCATTTGCCTGGCCAGCCATTGTGTCGTCATGATGAATTTGGCAGTGGGAGTCTTGAGCTCGTGCGCCACGTCGCGAACAAGCGTTTCTTTCATCATTTCCACGCGGCGCAGATCCGTAATATCACGCATGACACCCTGAATGAGGCGGAGGTTTCCCTCATAGTCCACGACCGGCGTGAGGTTGGTCTGGTAATAAATCTCTGCGTGATGAAGCCGGTGAAATTGTTTGGTATTCAAATGCTCCACGGGTTTTTTGGTCCGCACGATCGTTTCAAGCGAATCCTGGAATTTCTGTGCTTCTCCCGGTGCGTGCATCAAAAAGAAAAACGGGAGCCCTTCTGCAAGGATCTCTTCACGTGTGTAACCTGAGAAACCACGATTAAGGATCATAAGCTCGCCTTCCGGGGTGATGGAAAAAATGATATCGCTCACACCATTGACGATCGAGCGGTATTTCTCCTCGGACTCCTCGAGGGCCTGACTACGCACCCGCAAGTGCTCAAAGCTTTGCACCAGGCGGCTGACCACTTTGTTGAACGCCTCGCCGACTTCCTGGATCTCATCACGGGAATGGATGTTGGCCCGCGCATCGAGGTCCCCGGCCAGGATATTGCGCGCGGTTTTTTGCAGTGAGGTCAGAGGCCGCATGATCAGCCAGGTGATCCATGTGATCACAAACGTCACGATAATCACCAAGAGAAAAGCAACAAAGAATTTTTCGACAAATATCTTCTGGAGTTCCTTTTCGAATTCGACCCTGGAAAAAATAATGATAAGACGCCCGAGTGTTTTTTCTCCGCTCATGATGGGCGCCACGGCCGCATAGGTATTGGGGTTGATCTTTTCAACTCCGAAAAAATCCTGTTTATAAAAAAGCCCTGGGGAGGTTTTACTTTCAGGCCGGCTACTGCCGAGGATTTTCCCGTCAGAACCCTCCACGCGGATCTCATCCACATCGGACTGTTCGGCCAAAAGCTGGACATAGGCCTTGATGGAGCGCTGGTCTTGCACCTCAAGCGGAATCCTGAGCGTCTCGGAAAAGATCTCCGCAATGGTCTGAAGCCGTTCCTCCTTGTATTTGATCATCATGTCGCGAAAAACATTGAAGGTCGTAAGAAGCACAAAAAAAACGATCCCGAGCACGAGGACCAGCACCGACAACGACAGTTTATAGCGAATGGGCACACGCCAAGTATGTCGCTGGGACGATTCCTCCTGGTTATCGGAAATCCTGTGATTTTTCGGCATTAGGGTCTTCAATATTTCCCCGGAGATCCGGCTTTTTAAAAAAACATGCCCTATATCAAAACTTTAAAAGTTCTTTTAAAACGAAGCGGTTTTTGTTTATCGGCAAATTTCTCAGGTTTTAAAATACTCCTCCCAACGAAGAGCCATGTCCTTCAACACCTCCAGATCTCCCGGAAGTAACGTATATTGACGGATATCCTCCCGGGAAACCCACCTGAAATCTTTACACTCGATCGGCCGGGGCTCCCCGCTCACCCATCGGCAAAAAAAGAAGAAAAGCGATATCTTGCGCTCCGGAGTTCCATGCACTCTATTGCAGAGGAATTTCTCGGGATGGATCCGGATCCCCAGCTCTTCGAAAGCTTCACGTTCGAGACATGACTCGATTGTTTCATCCTGCTCACGCTTGCCGCCCGGGAATTCCCAATAGCCGCCGAAACTGTCTTTCAGATGACGCTGAGCTATCAGGAGTTTCCCGTTCCTGTGAATGATCGCACAGCCGACCTCAAGAGTTTCCATCATTTTTCTTCCGGACAGAAGGCCCGGCTCGCGAGTGGAGCGATCCTGTACGGCCCCAATACCAATTCAATCGCTGTGAAGCGGGGATTGGGACTGTCCAAACTACCCTTTAGAAAAGAAAAAAATAAAGACTTAGGCGGAAAAATTATTTTGATGGTCATCAAACGGCTTTTTTGAAAATCCCAGGGTTAAACAATTGGAGGTATTGTACTCAACAGTCTTGTCCTATGGAATCTTTTTATCAGTACTGATTCTCCATTAAAAAAATAACGGGTAATCAGTACAGTCCAAACTTTTATTTCTCTTCTTAAATGGTAGTTTGGGCAACCCCAATTTCAGCTTCGCTGAAATTGATAAGTATTGGGACAGTCCAAGTCGCCTTTCATGAAAAAAAATCAAGACTTGGACAGGGGAAAAGCAGGCGTCAGGACCACTCTAACCCCCTATCTTCATTGACTTTGAAGCTTTTGTCCCTATAATCACAGCCTATGTCCAGCGGTTCCTATTTTTACCAATATCTTTTTATCGGTATCTTCTTCGTTTTTGCGCTTGTTTTTGCCATGATCCCCTTGGCCCTGGCCTGGTTCTTAGCTCCCAAGAAACCATCGGCTGAGAAACAAGCGACTTACGAATGTGGCTTGGCCTCTCGGGGTGACCCTTGGATACAGTATCATGTGCAATATTACCTTTTTGCCCTGATCTTTGTTATTTTTGACGTTGAAACGGTCTTCATCTACCCGTGGGCCGTCGCTTTTAAAAAGCTGGGGCTCTTCGCATTCGTGGAAATGGCCCTATTCATCGCCATCCTCGCTTTCGGCCTTGTTTATGCCTGGAAGAAAAAAATGCTTGAGTGGGAATAAAAAAATGGGGTAGACCGGTTTTCCAAAAAACCAGTCCCATTTTTCAAAATAAAATCCGAAAGAACTTTATGGCATTCACAAAAAATATATCCTCGGTTGATGAACCGCTCCGCACAGAACTCGCAAAAAAAGGTGTGATCTGGACGAGTCTGGATTTTCTTTATAATTGGGGCCGGCGCTCGTCCATATGGCCCATGCAATTCGGCCTTGCCTGTTGTGCGTTCGAGATGATTGCCGCAGCCTGCGCCCGTTATGACATTGCCCGGTTCGGCGCCGAACTTTTCCGCGCTTCGCCGCGCCAGGCCGATCTTATGATCATTTCGGGGACTGTTACCAAAAAAATGGCGCCCCAGGTTGTCCGTCTTTATAATCAGATGCCGGAACCCAAGTATGTGCTCACAATGGGCGCGTGTGCAATCTCGGGGGGGCCTTTTATCGACGGGTACAATGTTTTGCGCGGGATCGATCGTTACATCCCGGTCGATGTCCATCTCCCCGGGTGTCCTCCCCGGCCCGAAGCCCTGCTTTATGGGCTCATGCAACTCCAAAAAAAGATCGCCTCACAGGAGATCCTGAAAGCGGAGTGGTATCAAAAAGGCCTGAAGCGGGAGTTCCCGGTCCCTGATCTCGGCCCCAACGGTCTCATTCCAAAATTCAATCCTGAGGTTTGGCAGCCGTCAAAAAGGAATCCTCGCAGGGAACATTACGGGCAAACGATCCTTGTCGGAAAAAAACAGAAAGCTCCGGACTTGGAACTTGGAGCAGCCGCCAAACCCGCCGCACCGGGGGCTGCCGCCTGATATGAATATCCCCGTTGAAGAGATCAAAAAAGAACTAGAAACCCGACTGCCGGATGTCAAACTCCACCTCGTCAGGGATTCTCTTTTGATCGAAAATCCGGAGGATCTGCTGCAGGTGGTTTTGTTTTTGAAGGAAAACCCGAAATTTCTTCTGGATTATCTTTCCTCAGTGACGGGCGCTGATTATCTGATGTTTCTGGAATCGGTCTATCATCTTTATTCGATGGCCCAAAAGCGGGGGCCCCTCGTGCTTCGCGTACGCGTCCCAAAGAGCAATGCGAAAGTTCCTTCGCTTGTCTCTGTTTACCGAAGCGCAGAACTTCAGGAGCGCGAAGCCTATGACACATTCGGCATTATTTATGAAGGTCATCCTGACTTGAGGCGTCTTTTCATGTGGGAGGATTTTCAAGGTTATCCCTTGCGCAAGGATTACGAACAGGAAGACGCAGAGGTCCTGGAAACCACGGATATCGCATGGCTTGAGGCCCACGGGGTCGGAATTCCCGGCGAGATGAAAGAAAAAGCGAAAGCGCTTCATGCGGCCGGCCAGCGCGCCGTTGCTCAAAAACCGGAAAAACCGCGGAATTAAAATCCCCGGGAAACGGGGAGCGGGAAACGTTGAACGAAAAAGTCTGGCGTTCCCCGCAAGATATTGAAAAAGCAATTGAGCTTTCATTAAAAAATAAGATGTGTTCATGGAACAAACTATGGATTTAAAAAATAAAGATAATACTCCGCTTCTCGAGATCAACTTCGGGCCCCAGCACCCGTCCACCCATGGCGTTTTCCGCATGACGGTACAGCTTGAAGGCGAAAAGATCTGCGGTCTAAAACCCGTCTTCGGATACCTGCACCGCAACCATGAACAGATCGCGGAGAATCTCCCCTACGCGGCCATTATGCCCTACACGGACCGGTTGGATTATGTGAATGCGCTGGCAAACAATTTTAGCTATGCGATCACGATCGAGAAACTCGCGGGACTTGACGTTCCCGAGCGGGCGGAATATATCCGTATCATCATGGCGGAACTCGCGCGTATTGTGAACCATATCACTGTCATCGGATTTATGCTGAACGACCTCGGCGCTTTTTTCACGCCGCTCCTTTATGCCTTCCGAGAGCGGGAACGGATCCTCGACCTTTTTGAGGAGGTCACCGGTTCGCGTCTGATGAACAACTATTTCCGTTTCGGCGGCGTGAAGAGAGACCTCACGGACGCGAACCTTGCCGCAATCCGGAAGATCGTCACCAGGTTTCCGGCATTTCTGGAAGAGTTCGAGAATTTGCTCACGAAAAACGAGATCCTCTGCATGCGTTGCCAGAATATCGGCATTCTGTCCGCAGAGACGGCGACGAACGCCGGCATCACCGGCCCGGTACTCCGCGCCTCGGGTGTGAATTATGACATCCGGAAGGTGGACAGTTACAGTATTTATAACCGTTTTGATTTCAAAATCCCGCTCGGCCAAAGAGGGGACGTATACGACCGCTATTATGTCCGGATCCTTGAGATACGCGAGAGTCTGAAGATCCTCGATCAGGCTTTGGTCAGGATCCCGCAGGGTGAGATCATGAACAAAAAAGCGCTCCCCTTCCTCAAGATGCCGCGCAACTTCAAACCCCCGGTGGGCGAGGCCTACGGGCGTGTTGAATCACCCAAAGGCGAACTTGGATTTTATGTCGTAAGCGACGGTACGCCGCAGCCGTGGCGTTATCACGTGCGCGCCCCGTCGCTCATCAATCTGACCGTTCTGGAAGAGATGTGCCTCGGCCAAAAGATCGCGGATGCGATCATCATCCTGGGAAGCATCGATATTGTGCTCGGGGAGACAGACCGATGACCGTTTTCGGATGGGGTGTTTTTAAAGGCATGCTGGTCACACTCAAGAACTTTGCGACCTCTTATTTCCGGAAGCCCGACGAAGGCGGCATCTTTACGGTCCAGTATCCGGAAGAACGTGAAAAAACGATCGAGAATTTCAGAAACTTTCCTTTTCTTGTTTACGATGAAACGCCGGAGAAGATACGCTGCGTGGCCTGCGGAATCTGTGAACGGGAATGTCCTCCTAAGTGCATTCATATTGAAATGGAAACGGACACCGCCGGGAAACCGGCGAGAAGGCCCGCTGTATTCGACATTGATTACGGGCTTTGCATGAATTGCGGCATGTGCGAGGAGGTTTGCCCTTTCGACTCGATCTTTATGGACCATGCTTTTGAAGTGACGGCCGTCCCCATATCTACCAATTTAAACAAAACTGTTCTTGATCAAAAGAAAACAAAAGTCAGTGCCGAAAGGGCCGAAGGACTTGTCCGTCATAAGGAAAAACTTTTGAAATCAAACGAATATTTCCGGGAGATCCGGCCGGCGTTGGCTTCGGCCATTGATCAGAAACGGAAAGCGGCGGAAGAGAAAAAGAGGGCCATCCCGCCACTCCGCCACAATGCGTCGGATGGACCCGTCCTGGGACGAGAAAGCACGGGCGGACAGGCGCAACCATCGGCGACACAGGAACCGAAATGATAAGAAGTATCGAATTCTACATCGACATGATCTTCGTAACGGCCAAGGTATGGATTCTCGACCTCCTGAGCCGTTTTCTCCCTGATTGGATGGTCGTGTTCGCATCGATCGTGATAAGCAGTGTCGTGATCCTGTGTTTGGGACCCGTGATTATGATGTATCTGACGCTTCTTGAAAGAAAACTGATCGGTCGTATCCAGAACCGTTACGGCCCGAACCGAGTGGGGAAATGGGGCCTTCTGCAACCCATCGCCGACGGCATCAAGATGTTCACCAAGGAGGACATTGTTCCGGCGAATGCGGACAAGATCGTTCATCTCCTCGCACCCATCGTGATCGTAGTGCCAGCACTTATGGTCTTTTTGGTCGTGCCTTTCGGTGAGCGTATGACTGCGGTAAATTTGAATATCGGTCTTCTTTACTTTATCGCAGTATCGTCCGTCACGGTCCTTCCGATCTTTATGGGAAGTTGGGCTTCACGAAACAAATATTCGCTCTTGGGCGGCATGCGCACGGCGGCCCAGATGATCTCGTATGAGATTCCGATGACTCTGGCAGTAGTCCCGGCCATCATGATGAGCCAGAGCCTTTCGACCAACACGATCGTCCTGGCGCAGGTCGGCGACTATGACCTTCATTGGTTCATCTTCACGCCTTGGGGCATCGTGGGATTCATCGTTTTTTTCCTTTGCGCGACCGCGGAATGCAACCGCCCCCCGTTTGATCTTCCGGAAGCAGAATCCGAACTCGTGGCAGGTTTCCACACAGAATACAGCGGCATGAAATTCGCCCTTTTTTATATGGCGGAGTACATGAACACGTTCACGCTTTGCGGTATCGCGGCCACCCTGTTCCTTGGCGGCTGGCAGGGTCCCTTTCTTCCGTCCTGGCTCTGGTTCTTTGGAAAAACGTTTGTTCTTATTTGTGTGATGATCTGGTTCCGCGGCACATTTCCGCGCTTTCGGGTCGACCATCTGATGGGATTCGCCTGGAAATTCCTTTTGCCGCTCACGCTCGTCAATATTCTCCTCACCGCGCTTTGGCAGTTCACGTCAGACCTCGAGGCGTGGTTCTGGTCGATCCTGGTCTTGGGCATTTCGCTCTGGATCCTGGTCAAACTCAACCGTACTTTTGTCCCTGAAAAACGGAAGTATTTGTTAGTAGATTAGTGCCTTCGGTCATCGCGAGGGTGATTTTTGTCCTTAGCAATGACGTAGAGAAAGTAAAATTATGGAAATTCTAAACTGGATGGCAAAATTCGGAACTTATGCCGTGATGGCCGGGATCCTCATATTCGCCTTGGGTGTGGTCACACTCCGGAATCTTTTTCATTGCGCGCTTTGCCTTGCGGCGGCGCTGATCGGAACGGCGGTCATTTATGTCGTACTCCAGGCGGAATACCTTGCCGCGATCCAGATTCTTCTTTATGTCGGCGCGGTAGTCACGTTGATCATTTTTGCTATTATGCTCACGGAACACCTTGCGGAAACGACTATCCGCCAGAATAATTCGCAAAGCCCGCTGGCGATCGCGGGCCTTCTGGGTTTCGTGGCACTGCTCACGGCTCTTATCCTGAAAACACCCTGGCCGATAACTCAAACTGCGCTTAAAGCCAAGGTCTCGGTCATGGGACTCGGCAAAGCCTTGATGGGAGCCTATGCGTTCCCGTTTGAGGTCATTTCGATCATCTTGATCGCAGCCTTGATCGGCACTGTGGTCATCGCCAAAAAGGATGATCCGGAGGAACGGTCATGATCGTGCTCCCCCTGCCCCACATTTTGATCTTTTCACTGCTTCTTTTCGCGATCGGCGTCTATGGCGCACTCGTACGACGTAATATCATCGGTATCCTGATCTCGATCGAGCTCATGCTGAATGCCGCCAATATCAATCTGATCGCGTTCTCGAAATACACGTCCCTTTCCCCGGAAACGGGACAGATATTCGCCCTTTTCGTGATCGCGATCGCCGCGACCGCGGCCGCCGTGGGACTTGCAATCGTCCTGGCCCTTTATCGTGTTCGTAAAACCGTTCAAGCCAATGAGGTTAATTTACTGAAATGGTAACGTCCGATCAGATCATTCTAGTTCCGTGCCTGCCCTTCCTGGCCTTCGTGGTGAATATCCTGGCCGGACGCTGGCTTAAAAACCGTGCGGCCTGGCTTTCCATCATCGCCAGTTCAGTGGCCTGCGTGATCGCGCTGCCCGTCTGCTGGGCTGTTTTCCAAGGGGCCCATTTCGCCCACCAAGGGACCTGGCTCATGCTTGGTACGGTGCCGCTTAAATTCGGCTACTTGATGGATCCTCTTTCCGCCATCCTTCTTTTTATGGTCACGATCGTCGGCACCCTGATCCAGATCTATGCCGCAGGCTACATGCATGGGGATCCGCGTTACAGCCGTTTTTTCGCGTACGTTTCGCTTTTCATGTTTGCGATGATCACGCTGGTGATTTCGGACAACTACCTCCTCTTTTTTATGTCGTGGGAGATCATGGGGCTTTGCTCGTATCTCTTGATCGGGTTCTACTTCGAGAAGGACTCTGCCGCGAACGCTTCCCTGAAAGCGTTCCTTACTACACGCATAGGAGACGTCGGTTTCCTTCTCGGTTTTCTCACGCTCTTTGCGGCAATCGGAACATTGAATTTCTCACAAATGAACAGTCTTCTGGCGGGAGCTCACAAAACTCATGCCGCTCTGAATACGGGGCTCCTCGCGATGGCGGCACTTTTTATTTTCTGCGGTACGATCGGCAAGTCTGCGCAATTCCCTTTGCACGTATGGCTCCCGGACGCCATGGAAGGCCCGACGCCTGTCAGCGCTCTCATCCACGCCGCAACCATGGTGGCAGCCGGTGTTTTCCTTGTCGCACGTTCTTTCACCCTTTTCATGGCCGTCCCGAATATCCTCCCGATCGTCACCGCCATCGGAACGATCACAGCCTTCATGGCCGCTTTTATCGCGCTGACTCAAAACGATATCAAACGCGTTCTCGCTTATTCGACGATCTCGCAACTCGGCTACATGGTCACTGCCCTCGGACTTTCGGGCCTCGGCGCCGGGACCTTTCATCTCATCACGCACGCTTTCTTCAAGGCCCTGCTGTTTCTTGGCGCCGGTAGCGTGATCCATGGCGCGCATGTTCAGGATATCCGCGAAATGGGCGGACTTTTCAGGAAAATGCCTCACACGGCGGTCACTTTCATTATTGCGAGCCTTGCCTTGGCGGGCATCCCGCCGCTTTCCGGGTTCTGGTCCAAAGACGAAATCCTGCTTGCAGCTTTTGGATCCGGAAATTTCCTGGTCTTCGGAGTTCTTCTCCTCACGGCGTTCATGACGGCCTTTTATATGTTCCGCCTCATTTTTCTGACATTTTTCGGCACGGCCCGGAATACCGGGGTTCA
>JBAZJC010000052.1:0-10270 GCA_041651495.1 Candidatus Omnitrophota bacterium
CGGGTTGTTTTTGATACGCCACCGGATAAAATTTTTTGAGCAGCATGGGATAGAGCAACATGACCATCATGGCAAGCACGATTGCTTTTACAGTGTTTTTGTCCATATGATTATTTCCTTATCGAACCGGATCGAATCCGCCGGAGTGGAAGGGATGGCACTTGCAAAGTCTCTGGAATGCGAGCCAAGCGCCGGGAAGCACACCTTTTTTTCTCAGAGCTTCTTCCGCATAAAAGGAACAGCTCGGGGTAAAGCGGCAACAAGGACCCAAAAAAGGCGCGGCACAAGCGCGATAAAAACGGATTACAAGGATCAGGAAATATTTCATGCCCAAGCTCCTGTTTTTTTGAAAAGCTTGACAAGGTCTTCTTCCGTCGTGGAAAAAGAAGGCTCTTTTTTTGTGTGTCGAACCTTCACTAAACAAACCGCTTCGGGGTGAAGTTGCGTCTGGTGCTCCCGAAAGATCTCCCGGACGCGGCGTTTCCACCTGTTTCGCCCAACGGCTGTCGGGTCTGTTTTACGGCTCACCACAATCCCGATCATGGGCTTTTCGTTCAGAACCGTTTGTCTTTTTTCGTCCCGCATGCCAACCCATAAATAAAAAAACTCTCCCCGAGCAAATTGTCCTTTCTCGACGAGATGTTTGAAGGTCGTTTGCCGGCGGATCCGCTGATCCGAACCGAGCTGCTTTCCGGGCTTCAACGCCTATACTTGGGTTAGTTTTTTCCGGCCCTTTTTACGGCGGCGCGCAAGGACTTTTCGTCCTCCGGCAGTCCGCGTACGGGCAAGAAAGCCGTGCTTATTACGACGTTTTCTCTTGGATGGCTGGTATGTTCTTTTCATGAGGCGTGGATTATAGTGAAGTTCGTTTGCAATATCCAGCGTTTTATTTTGTTCGGACAAAAAACGTTTTTCTTTTTCTCCCTGCTTGTCTTTCTTTTTTAAAATTTTTCCGTTTCATCATGGACAAAATATTTTTTTGTTGTAGAATGATTCTTCTTACATGCTACGTTCGCCCCTTTTTTTGGGAGCGAACGTTTATTTTGGCTCGTTTTTTGCTGTTGAAAACATGTTTATAAGCTATTTATTAATTTTATGCAAGTTTGTCTCGCAAGAATACATTATTCAAAAAAATAAAGTTTTTCTTATGGATAACTTGTTCATAACTATAAAAGGATTCTCGCGCCAGTGACGCAGCCTCTTTCTTCGCTTCTCAATATCCCGCCGGCGGATCTTTGGAAAAAAATCTGTTTTATTCTCTCCCGGGAATTAAGCGAGCGGTCTTTTAAAACTTGGTTCGAACCGATTTCTCTCTTAGAGGTTTCTACGGATTCTCTGACCTTAAGCGTTCCCGATCATTACTACGGGAAATGGCTCGAGGACCATTATCAAAATCTTATTCTTTCTTCCGTCGAGGAGGTTATCGGACAGCCCCTAAAGATTGCCTACCAAGTAGTGGAGCCGCCAAAAACGGCCCCTTCTCTTCCCAGTTCCTTTCCAGCAAAGGAAAGGGATGAGACGCTCGTGGGACTGAACCAAAGATACACTTTCGACGATTTTGTTATCGGCCCCGGGAATCGTTTTGCCCACGCAGCTTCGGTTGCGGTCAGCGAATCTCCCGCCAAACAGTACAATCCACTTTTCATCTATGGCCCTACAGGCCTTGGGAAAACGCATCTTTTGCAGTCTATTGCTCATGAAATGAAAAAGCGTCGGCCAGAGTTTAAGATCCTGTACATATCCAGTGAAAAATTCACCAACCAGTTGATTACGGCTATTCAAACAAAATCGACGCCGCAATTCCGAGCAAAATATCGTACGCTTGATCTTTTACTAATCGATGATGTCCATTTTATCGCGGAAAAAGATTCGACCCAGGAAGAATTTTTCAATACCTTTAATACGCTTTACGACGCCCACAAGCAAATCGTGGTCACAAGCGACCGGCCCCCTCGAGAGATCCCAGGGTTGGAAGAACGGCTTGTTTCCCGTTTTGGCTGGGGTCTTGTCACCGACATCCAGCCGCCGGATTTCGAAACGCGCGTGGCCATTTTAAAGAAGAAGATGGAGCGGGAAACCGTTGTGGTTCCTGATGATGTGTCTTATTTTATCGCGGAAAAAATCAAGTCGAATATCCGGGAACTTGAAGGAGCTCTTATCCGCGTGGTGGCTTATTGCACACTTACCAACTCCAAAGTCGACGTCCGTCTTGCTCAAGAAATCCTGAAGGATTCCTTTAAAGAAGAGGCTAAAAAATTTACTATTGAAGGCATTCAAAAAGTGGTGGCGGATTTTTTTAACGTGAAGGTTTCGGATCTTAGGGCTAAAAAACGGACGGTTTCTATTGTGCGCCCCAGACAGATTGCGATGTATCTTGTTCGGGAGCTTACGACCCATTCCTTCCCTGAAATTGGAGAGTATTTTGGGGGAAAAGACCATACCACCGTACTTCATTCTTGTAATAAAATCGCAGGAGAAAGAGATAGTAATGTTGATGTGAGGAGTTTGTTGGATAAATTGATAGGACTGTTAAAAAAGTAGGGTGGTTTTCCACAAGAAAAATTTTTTATATCTCGTTCTTTTTTAAGAAGTTGTGTAGGATATCCACAAATCCACAAAGGTTATTACTAAGGCTACTATTTTAAAATATAGAATAAAAGAAGAAGGAGCTTGTATGGAAATTAAAGTCCAAAAAAACGAACTATTAAAAAAAATAAGTTTGGGAGTTAATATCGCCGCGTCAAAACCAAGCACTCTTCCTATTTTAAACAATCTTCTCCTGGAAACTCAAAAAGAAGGAAAACTTAAAATTGTAGCTACAGATATGGAGGTGGGGATATCTACACTTTTATCTGTAGAGGTTTTACAAGGAGGGAGTATCACCGTGCCCGCAAGAAAATTTTTTGATATTATTAAAGAACTTCCTGAGGGGAATGTTGAAATTACTGTTACCAAAAGTAATACGGTTAATATTAAAGCGGGAAAATCTAACTTTAAAATTATGGGGTTGGATAAAGAGGAGTACCCAAAACTACCAGAGTTCTCTTTAGAAGAAGCGATAGAATTGGAACAAGCGGGTATAAAAGAAAGTCTTTTATTGACCTCTTTTGCGATCTCCCACGACGAAACAAGATATGTTTTAAATGGAGTTCTTCTCTCTATACAGGGAAACCAGATCAGGTTTGTGGCTACTGACGGACGAAGGCTGGCGTTTTATAAAAAGGAAATAAAACAAAAAAATAATAAAAGTGCGGAAATGATCATTCCCTCAAAAACCATCCATGAGCTTTTAAAACTTTTAGGATGGGAGGGAACGGTGAAGATCGTTCACGCTCAGAATAAGGTTATTTTTTATTTTGAGGACACTTTTCTTACTTCCAGCCTCATTGAAGGAAATTTCCCAAATTATGATCAGGTGATTCCTAAGGAGGAAAAAACCCAAGTACAAGCGAACCGCGAAGAATTTCTACAAGCGGTTCGCCGCGCTTCTCTTTTAACATCCCCGGAAGCACCCGCGCTTAAATTTGATTTTATTAAAAATAAAATCATTGTTTCTGCCAAAACACCCAATATGGGAGAAGCAAAAGAAGAACTTTCGGCGGATTTTAAAGGAGATGAAATAACCATAGGGTTCAATCCGGGATATTTTTTGGATGTATTAAAAAATCTTTCTGACGAAAACATCAGCATTTCTTTAACAAGCCCCGATAAGCCGGGACTGATTAGAGGGCGCGAAGGATATCTTTACGTAATCATGCCGATGCAGCTTAACTAGTCGAAAAAAAAGACGATAATAAAACGATTCTTCATGGACGACATTCGATCGATCCTACCGAAAGTCATCAAGGGATTTGAAGACCCAGAAAAACAAAAACGGAGCTTACTTACGGATTCCTGGGCGAGCATTGCCGGGGAAAAACTTACAAAACAGACCAGGCCGCAACTTTCTTCCAAAGGGATCCTTTACGTTCATGTAAGTGATTCTGTTCTAGCGTTCGAGATTAGCCAAAAGTATCGACAATCGCTCCTGAAGCGAGCGCAGGCGGTTCTGGGGGAAGAAGCGGTTAAAGAGGTTCGCGTTTTGGTTGGGAAATAACGATCTTATAAAGAGGAAAAATATGGGCGAAAAAGAAAAAAAGGTTAAAGGGGAAGAAGCTTCCTCAAAATACGATGCGACAAAAATCCAGGTCCTTGAAGGGGTAGATGCGGTTCGCAAACGGCCCGCAATGTACATTGGGGACACGACGCTAAGAGGGCTTCATCATCTTGTCTACGAGGTGGTGGACAACTCCATTGACGAAGCGCTTGCGGGACACGCAACGCGTGTGGACGTAGTGATTCACGCCAACGGGAGCGTTAAGGTGATCGACGACGGGCGAGGCATTCCGGTAGATCTGCACAAAACCCAGAAAAAATCCGCGCTTGAAGTTGTCATGACCACACTCCACGCGGGGGGAAAGTTTGATAATAAGGCGTATCGCGTTTCGGGCGGTCTTCATGGCGTCGGCGTATCGGTAACGAACGCACTTTCAGCTTGGTGTGATGTAGAGGTTCGGCGTGACGGCAAAATATGGCATCAAAGATATGAAAAAGGACGGCCTGTTACTAAAGTCACGGAAAGAGGAAAGACCAAAGAGAGAGGCACCACCGTTTCTTTCCTGCCGGACAAGGAAATATTTGAAAAAACGGAATTCAGCTTTGACGTTCTCTCCAATCGATTGCGCGAACTGGCATATTTGAACAAGGGTGTGCGCATCACGATCTGCGATGAGCGCATCAAAAAAGAGATAAAAGAACATGTTTTTCTTTATAAGGGTGGCATCTCCGAGTTCATTCAATACCTCAACCGCAGCAAAAACCCTCTCCACAAAAAGATTTTTTATGTAGATAACATTAAAGATGAAGTCGAAGTCGAGGCTGCATTTCAATACAACGACAGCTACGGCGAAGACGTTTTTTCATTCGCGAATAACATCAATACGGTCGAAGGGGGAACGCACATGAGCGGATTCAAAACCGCCATGACGCGTGCCACGAATCAATACGCGAAAAGCAAGAACCTTCTAAAAGACATTGAAAGCGGTTTAAGCGGGACAGACCTCAACGAAGGTCTGGCGGCCGTTATTAGCGTAAAAGTTCCACGCCCGCAATTTGAAGGACAAACGAAAACCAAGCTTGGAAACGGAGAGGTTGAAGGAATTGTTTATTCCGTGATCTATGAGGGGCTGAGCGCTTTCTTCGAGGAAAATCCTCCTATCGCTAATAAGATCGTGGAAAAAGCAGCACTGGCTTATCGTGCTCGCGAAGCTGCAAGAAAAGCCAGAGAACTGACGCGGCGGAAGGGCGCTTTGGAGTCAGCGTCTTTACCTGGGAAACTCGCGGACTGCTCAGATGAAGACCCAAAAAACACCGAGGTTTATCTTGTCGAAGGAGATTCGGCCGGAGGCTCGGCCAAGCAAGGGCGGGACCGGAGATTTCAGGCCATTCTGCCACTGCGAGGAAAGATCATCAACGTTGAAAAGGCTCGTATTGACAAAGTCCTTTCCAACGAGGAAATCCGGACCATTATCACGGCCCTTGGGACCGGCATCGAAGAAGAATTCAACATCGAAAAACTCCGCTATTTCAAAATCATTCTGATGTGCGACGCCGACGTGGACGGAAGCCACATTCGTACGCTGCTTCTGACCTTTTTCTACAGGAAAATGAAAAAGCTTCTCGAAAATGGGCATGTTTATATTGCCCAGCCGCCGCTCTTTAAAATGAAGCGCGGGAAAGAAGAACAGTATGTCCAAACCGAAGAACAAATGAACAGCATGCTGCTGGATTTTGGGCTTCAAGGAGTTTCACTGAAAAAGAATGGCGCTAAGGAGAAAATCGAAGGTAAGGAGCTTCGGGATCTTATGAATCTCGTGCAAGCCATGGAAGACCTGGAACGATCGCTGGCGCGGAAAGGCATTTTATGGCATCGCTTCATAGAAGCCTATGACAAGAAAAGAGGATTCCCTCTTTATCTTGTGCGGCTTCTTATCAAGAATGAAGAAACCTTTCTTTATTCGGAAAAAGAGGTCGAAGAGCATGTGAAAGAGATCGAAAAGAAAAGAGCCTTTGAGAGAAAAAAAGAGGAAAAAGAAGAAAAAGCCGAAGCCAAAGCTAAAGGCGAAAGTAAAAGGGAAGAAAAGAAAAACGTTACAAAAGAGAAGGCCGAAGAAGCGGAGGAGGAAGAAGCTCTTCCGCCCATGCACGATCTCATAGAGATTTTTGAAGCGAAAGAATTTGAAAAAGCGAAAAAGCGGCTCGAAAAACACGACCTGGACTTCGAAGACTTTGAAACCGGGGAAGAAGTTCGCTTTGAACTTTGTTTGGAAAAGGAAAAAAGGGAAATGAAGGCCCTCCGCGATGTTCTGGCACACATTAAGGTAAACGGGAAAGAGGGTATGTTGCTTCAACGATACAAGGGTCTCGGCGAAATGAATCCTGAGCAGTTGTGGGAGACTACGATGAATCCCGAAACGCGAACCGTTCTCAAAGTTACACTGGACGACGCGGTCGAGGCTGACGAGATTTTTTCGATCTTGATGGGCGACGCTGTGGAACCTAGGCGTGCATTCATCGAGAGACATGCAAAGGCCGTGCGGAATCTTGATATTTAATAAAGGATAAAAGGAAAGAAAAAATGGCAGAAGAAAAAAATTTATACGCGATGAATGAAAAAGTCATTCTTCGTCCGATTGAAGAGGAAATGAAAGATTCCTATATCGATTACGCGATGTCGGTCATTGTCGGCCGGGCGCTTCCAGATGTTCGTGACGGCTTGAAACCTGTGCACCGGCGCATTTTGTTCGCCATGAACGAACTCGGGCTTACCCACAGCAAACCCTACAAGAAATCCGCCCGTATCGTCGGAGAAGTGCTCGGTAAATACCATCCGCATGGGGATACGGCGGTCTATGAATCCATGGTCCGCATGGCGCAGGATTTTTCGCTTCGCTATCCGCTAGTGGAAGGACAAGGGAACTTTGGCTCCATCGACGGCGACAATGCCGCAGCCATGCGTTACACCGAGGCTCGGCTTTCAAGCGCCAGCAATGAACTCCTGACAGATATCGACAAGGACACGGTTGATTTCGTTCCGAATTTTGACGAATCCCTTGTTGAGCCCTCAATCCTTCCCTCTAAGCTCCCCAACCTGTTGATCAATGGTTCAAGCGGGATCGCGGTTGGCATGGCGACCAATATTCCGCCGCACAATTTAACCGAAGTTGCGAAGGCTCTTATCGCGACGATCGACAATCCGGACGTGACCGCCAAAGAGCTTTCCAAGATCGTCACGGGGCCGGATTTCCCCACCGCCGGACTTATTGTGGGCCGCGAAGGCATCAAGAAGGCGTATGAAACCGGCCGCGGGCAGGTTGTCATGCGCGCCAAGGCCGCGATCGAAACAGGACGCAGCAAAAAAGATGCCATCATCATCACCGAGATCCCATATCAGGTGAACAAAACGAACTTGATCGAGTCGATCGTGCGGCTCGTGGAGGACAAAAAGATCGAAGGCATTTCGGACATCCGCGACGAATCGGACCGGGACGGCATGCGCGTCGTCATCGAACTTAAAAAAGATGCCATTCCCCAGGTCATTTTAAACAATCTGTACAAACACACACAGATGCAATCGACCTTTGGCGTCATCATGCTCGCTTTGGTTGACGGCCAGCCGCGGGTTCTCACGCTCAAACAAATGATCGAGCGTTTTGTGGATTTCCGGGTCGAGGTCATCATGCGTCGGACGCGGTTCGAACTTGATAAGGCGGAAAAACGCGCGCATATCCTCGAGGGCTACAAAAAAGCGATCGCGAACCTCGACAGGGTCATCAAGATCATCCGCACATCAAAAAGCCCGGAGCTGGCCAAAGAAGGATTGATGAAGGCCCTCAAGCTCACGGAGGTCCAGGCAAAGGCCATTCTCGAATTGCAGCTCCAACGGCTCACGCAGCTTGAGCGGCTGAAAATAGACGAAGAATACCTCGAGCTGATCAAGAAGATAGAGTACTACAAATCGGTTCTCAAGAGCCGGCGCAAGGTCCTCGACATTATCAAGGAAGAGACACAAGAGATCCTTAAGAAATACGGTGATGAGCGCCGGACGCAGATCGTTGCCGCAGAAGGCGATATCGACATCGAAGACCTGATCGCACAGGAAGACGTGCTCATCACGATCTCACACGCCGGCTACATCAAGCGTATTCCGGTCACCATGTACCGCAGACAGAACCGCGGCGGGAGCGGCGTGTCGGGCGCAGGTGTTCGTGACGACGAAGATTTCATCGAACATCTATTTCTCGCTTCGACCCATGACTTCATCATGTTTTTCACCAACCAAGGACGTGTCTATTGGCGCAAAGCCTACGATATTCCGCAGGCTTCCCGTCAGGCTAAGGGGAAAGCTATTGTCAATTTCCTTTCCCTCACGCAGAACGAACAAGTCTCCGGATTTTTGCAGGTCAAAGAATTTGACGACAAGCGGTACGTACTCATGGTGACGGCCAAGGGCGTGATCAAAAAAACCAACTTGATCGAATACTCGCGGCCGCGCTCCACCGGCATCAACGCCATTACCTTGCGCGATAAGGATGAGCTTGTGGCTTGCAAGATCACCTCAGGTAAAGACGAGATTTTTATTGCAACGCGCGACGGCAAAGCCATCCGCTTCAGGGAAGACAATGTTCGTGAAATGGGCCGCAACGCAACCGGGGTGCGCGGCGTCAATTTGTCGAAGGGCGATGAAGTGATCGCTGCCGAGATTGTGAATCCAAAAGCCACGGCGCTTACCGTGACACAAAACGGTTTCGGCAAAAAAACGCTTTTTGCCCAATATCGCATCCAGTCTCGCGGAGGCAAAGGCATCATCAACATCAAGGTCTCCGAGAAAAACGGCAAGGTCGTGAATGTCCTGACCGTTGCCGAAGAAGACGAGATCATCATCGTGACCACGAGCGGGATGGTTGTGCGATGCCCCGTCAGCCAGATCCGTACTTCCGGCCGTAATGCCGTGGGCGTTCATGTGATGCGTCTTAAGGAAAAGGACAAGATCGCTTCTGCCACGCGCGTCGTCGCCAAGGAAGAAGAAACGGACGCAAGCCAGCTCGAGCTTTTGGACGAAAAAAAGCCGGCGCAGAAAAGCCCCAAATAGGAGCTTGCCCCATCGTGCTCGATATCAGATTCATCCGCGAAAATCCAGACCAGGTCGCCAAAGGTCTTTCGGCTAAAGGGATTTCAGTCGATATTCAAACCCTTCTTGATCTAGACTTGGAGAAAAGAACCCTCCTGAAACAAAGCGAGGAACTCAAGGCCAAGAGGAACTCTGCTAGCGACAATATCGCCCGCCTCAAGAAACAAGGTCATCCGACAGATGTTATAATAGCCGAAATGAAGTCTGCTTCCCAAAAAATAGCTGATTTTGACGCAAAAGTGGGAGAGCTGTCAGAGAAAATAGAGAAAATAGCAATCTCAATCCCTAACTTGCCGCTATCAGATGTCCCTGTTAGCAAGGGCGCCGAGGGTAATAAAGTGATTCGTACATGGGGAGAGCCTCGAAAGTTTGGTTTTAAAATCAAAGACCATCTTGAACTGGCCGTTAAGCTGGGACTATTCTCCATGGAAAAAGGGAGCAAGATCACTGGGGCGGGCTTTCCCGTCTATTTTGGGGCAGGCGCTAAGCTTGAGAGAGCCCTAATCAGTTTCATGATAGATCTTCATGTTAAAAAACATGGTTATACCGAAGTCTGGGCTCCGGCCATTGTGAATCGTGCGTCCATGCGGGGCACTGGGCAGATCCCGAAAATGGAAGAGGATATGTATGCGCTGGCGGCGGGAGAAAGCGAGGAAAAGGGCGCTTATTTTCTTATTCCGACCGCGGAGGTTCCGATCACGAACCTGATGCGCGACGAAACAATCGAAGAAAAGGATCTGCCGGTTAAATACACGGGCTACACGCCGTGCTTTCGCAAGGAGGCCGGTTCGTACGGAAAAGACACCCGCGGTCTTTCGCGCGTTCACCAGTTCGATAAAGTCGAAATGGTGAAATTCGTAAAACCGGAGGGATCTGAAAAGGAATTAGAATCTCTCGTCAAAGACGCCGAAGACGTCCTGCAGGCGCTGGAGCTTCCTTACCGCGTCGTGTTGCTCGGAAGCGGCGACATGAGTTTTGCGGCGGCGAAGTGTTTCGACCTCGAGGTCTGGGCCCCGGCGACGGAGAAATGGTTTGAGGTTT
>JBAZJC010000053.1:0-9977 GCA_041651495.1 Candidatus Omnitrophota bacterium
TGCCCTAACTCTCCCAAAAGAACCGCCTTCGGACGCAAAAGTCCTCGTTTTTTTCGTGGACAGCCTCCGGCCCGACATTGTCAACAAAATGGTCGCAGAAAACAAACTCCCCAACATTAAACGGCTTTTTTATGACCAAGGCCTTCGCTTCGAGAATTTTTTCACTATTTTCCCATCTCTCACGGTCCCTGCTTATGGCGCTCTTCTTACGGGGAACTGGCCAGACCGGTCCGGACTCAAGGCCATGTCGTTCTTCGAACGCTTCCCTACGCGCAAAAAAAATATCCTGAAAAGGATCTTCCGGATCCGCGAGCAATTTCCCAGGTATTACGATTTGATCACAGATCGTGATAAAGCCCCGGAAATCCTGAAATGGAATAAAGTCAAAACGCTCTATGACTATCTCGGCGAGGCCTTCCACTCGACCGTAGTCCCGATCACCCCGACCTTGGCTCCGCAAGCCTGGCCCCACCTTGCGGCGAATGAGGTCAAGCGCCCCCATATTATCGCGGCCGAAGTCCGGGAAATGATCGATGACATCAACACAAAATACGCCTTGCGTTACATGATCCCCAATCAACGGGCAAAGGTTTTTATGATCTGGTTCAATCAACTCGATACCGCTCAGCATAAAACGCCCGAAGGACAATTTAATCTGCAAGTTCAAAAAAATCTGGAAAACAACGACCTCTGGATCGGAGAAATTTATGACGCCTTGGTGAAGGAATCCGGCGGACGCCGCCCTTATGTTGTTTTGTTCTCCGATCACGGCGCCTACGGCGGCGAACATGGAATTTACAATCAACCTTACTATATCGGACGCGATCTGTTCTATAAGACCTTAAAGATGAATGTTCGCGGACCGGATTACGCCATCACTTATTCCGGAACGGATCGGGAATCTTATGCTTACATTGACAATCTGGGATACGGCCAAGCGCAGATCTTTTTGCCTGTCGCCGATAGCCTTTCAGGAAATTGGGAACGTCCGAATACCTTCTATGAACTCACCCATTACGGCCTTGGACCTAACCGCAAGCCCGTGAACCTGATCCGGGAGCTTTTGGATATTGATCTGAAAGAGAAGAACGAATTCCCCGAAACGACCGATCCCCATCCTGTGGATCTTTTATTCGTAAAGCTTTCGGACAATCTTATTTATGCCGCCAGGCGGGAAGGTTCGGAAGCTTTGATCCAGATCGAAAACGAGAATGGAGAACCGCGCTACTGCTACAAACCCGTCCAAAACGTTTCTCAAAATGAGCACGGCGTGCTTACTTATGGCGAGAACCCTTTGGAAGATCCTTTTGGTTATCTCAAAGACCCGAAATTCCACCCGACGGACGCGGCAAAATTCATCCGGGAATATCATGATGGCAGGGAATGGCTGGAAGCAACTTATGAAACCGTTTATCCTGATGCGGTCGCAGCTGTTGGGCGGGCTTTTATGTGGAAGCCTGCGCTTGCCCCGCTGGCAAAAGCACAGGATCCGGATATTTTGCTGTCCTCAAAGCCCGGCTGGAATTTCCGGAATGAGGATACTAAAGGCACGGATCACGGTTCCCTTGTCCGCTCAGCCATGCATTCGACCCTGATGATCTCGGGACCCAACATCCGGCACGGAGTTGATCCTGCTCCCCATTCTATTATTGAGGTGGCCCCTACATTGCTGCATTTCATCGGCTACCAGGGCAAAACACAATTTGATTCCGCTCCCATCCAGGGAATTTATGAAACTTCTTAAGATCGCCGGATTATTTCTTTCATGGATCTTTATAAATATCCCTGCGGGCCTCTCCCTCACGTCTACCGAAGGCTCGGCAGAAGACGTCTATTGGTCGGCCCCCATGACTGTTCATGATTATGAAAAGAACACCGACCTGCATAACATAGCGTTATCCTCTCTCTCAATGATCGAGCTTGAATTCATAAGATTGGGAGACGGCCTGCTCAATTTCACCACACAAAGCAACAAAAGCCCCATTTCAAGATCTATGGACGCCGTGGAACACGCTTATTCCAAATTACCACAAATAAAACCTGTCCGGCGATTCGGACAGCTTTGGGATGCACTTCAGCTTCGTCAGCTCTCGCTCTCCGACGCCCGCACGGCAAGTTCCATTCTATTCGCCGATCCCTACGGCGGCGTTACTTCCATGATGCAGGTCCGCGCTAACAAACTTATTATCTTTGTTGAAGATACCCTTTATGATGTCGACAGCGGAATGATGCTGCCCCTTAATTGGAGCCTTTCTTCCTTGCGAGATAAACCGACAAAAATAAAAAGCCTTGCTTTTGTCGCGGACGGCCTCGGCGCTTTACGACGTGAGGTCTTTAAAACCCTGAGCTACCTCGATCATAAAATCGTCCAGCTCGGCTCTGATTTTCTCTTTGGGATCAAGAAGATTCAGGATACTTTTATTCGCCACAAACGGGAAAAAAAGTACGGGCATTTGTGGGTGTACGCCAAAATGCCGCTCTCTGTCTTCGAGGAAAACCGATCTTGCTTTGAAGATAACAAAAAGAACGTCTTTGCAGGAACTGTATCAGACTGGCGGGCACGCTTGCTCCGCAATCCCAAACTCTTGCCCGACAATATTCAGCAAGCCGATCCTTTTTTTCTGGAGGCCCGCCCGTCCCAGAGCCCACCCCGGGAGGTAATCGTGATCACCGAATATCGAGTATGGGAAAAAGTCCCGCGAGAACTTAAGAAATATGTGATCACATTTGATGAAGTCGCTAAACTTGTCTATCCTTAGTGCCTCTCTTTTTCCACGGATCTTCTCCTCTCTAGAAAAGTGCTTGCAAATTCATTCCACATCGGTAGACTCCACCCCGTACCTGCAGCAATTAAATCCTCTATACAAAAGGAGTTCCATAAATGGCAACACCGCTTGAGAGATGGGTTGAAGAACAAGCCAAACTGACCAAGCCTTCCAGGGTCCACTGGTGCGACGGCACGGAAGCTGAGGCCAAAAAACTGATCGAGATCGGCATCAAGGAAGAAACGATCAACGGTCATCCCGTCTTTCAGAAACTGAACGATAAACATTGGCCCAATGCCTATCTTCACCGTTCTCATCCCAATGACGTCGCCCGCACCGAGCAGTTGACCTTTGTCTGTCATCCGGACAAAGAAACCGCAGGTCCCAACAACAACTGGATGGACCCAAGGGAAGCCAAGAAAAAACTTATAAAACTTTTTGACGGCTGTATGAAAGGCCGCACAATGTACGTCATGCCTTACATGATGGGTCATCCTAAATCCCCGTACGCAAAGGCCTGCGTCCAGATCACGGACAATACCTATGTCGCTGTCAGCATGCGTATCATGACCCGCATGGGAAAAGAAGCGCTTGACCGTATCGGCAATTCTGAAAATTTTGTTCGCGGGCTTCATTCTGTCGGAGACCTCCACCCCGAACGCCGTTTCATTATGCACTTCCCGCAAGAAAATCTCGTTTGGAGCCTCGGTTCCGGTTACGGCGGCAATGCCCTGCTCGGCAAGAAATGTTTCGCCCTCCGGATCGCTTCCTGCATGGGACAAAAAGAGGGCTGGCTGGCTGAGCACATGCTCATCATGGGTGTCGAAGATCCGAAGGGCCAGATCACCTACATTGCGGCAGCTTTCCCCTCGGCTTGCGGCAAGACCAATCTCGCCCTGATGCAATCCGCTTTGCCGGACTACAAGGTCTGGACCTTGGGTGATGATATCGCATGGCTTAATGTCGGCCCGGACGGACGACTTTATGCCATCAATCCCGAGGCCGGATTTTTTGGGGTCGCGCCGGGAACGTCGATTAAAACGAATCCGAAGATGATCGCAACGCTGAAGAACGACAAGTTCTTCCCCACGCTTTACACCAATACCGCGATCGACAATGACGCAAATGAACCCTGGTGGGAAGGCCTGGACGGCACCGTTCCAAAAAACGTCACGGACTGGCAGGGTAACGTTTGGGATCCTTCCAAGGGAACCAAGGCTGCGCACGCGAATTCCAGGTTCACGGTATCTATTTTCAACTGCCCCGCGCTTTCCCGGGAATTCGACAACCCTTTAGGGGTTCCGATCTCCGCGATCATTGTGGGTGGACGACGCAGCAAGTTAATCCCTCTTGTCATGGAAGCTCTTGACTGGCAACACGGCGTTTTTCTGGGCACCCGAACGGGTTCTGAGACTACTGCCGCGGCCGCACATCAGCTTGGAGTACTTCGCCGTGACCCCATGGCCATGCTCCCCTTCTGCGGCTACAACATGGGGGATTATTTCGCCCATTGGCTCAACATCGGAAAGAGCCTTAAACATCCGCCTAAGATCTTTTCTGTCAATTGGTTTCGCACCGACGAAACCGGCAAGTTCATGTGGCCTGGCTTTGGCGATAATATCCGCGTGATCAAATGGATCATCGAAAGAGTTCAGGGTAAGGTTGCCGCGAAAGAAACCGCCCTCGGACTTTTTCCAAACTTGAAAGACCTCGATCTTTCCGGGCTCAATATCTCCCGGGAAACGGTGGAGAAACTTTTTGCGGTTGATCCCTCGGAATGGGCGGACGAGCTTCGGAGTATCGAAAAATATCTTTTACAATTCGAATCCCATACCCCGGAAGCAATCTGGAAGGAATACCGTCTACTGGTGGATAAACTCGCCGCCGCGAAACACTAAAAAACGGGACTCGTACCTGGGGACTCGTTTGGGTTCCTCGTTCTGCCGCGTCCCGAGGTACTAGTCCCGAGTCCCGGCAAAGCAGAGGTTCTGCTTTAGATGCTGAAGTATTTTGCCTGCGGATGATGGACGATGATGGCGGAGGTGGATTGCTCCGGTGCCATCTGGAAAGTTTCGCTCAAGCTGATTCCGATCTTCTCCGCTGGAAGAAGATGGAAGAGTTTTTTCTGGTCCCCAAGATCCGGACAGGCCGGATACCCAAAGCTGTAACGCGAACCCTGATATCCCTGCCGGAAGATCTCATCTTTTGTGCGCTTATCCCGCTCATCGATTCCAAGATCACGACGGATCAGAAGATGCGCGTACTCGGCCAAAGCATCTGTCGCCTCCACGGAAAGACCGTGGAGATAAAGATATTCTGTATACTTGTTCGCATTAAAAAGTTTATGTTCCATCTCGCTGGCATGCTTGCCCATAGTCACCGCCTGGAAAGCCACGGCATCAAGTTCTCCCCCCTTGGGCCTGAAAAAATCCGAAATACACTGATAAGGTTCCCGTGATTGCCGTGGAAATGTGAAGCGGGTCAACTCATTCTGGACGGCGCCATCCAACACCACCAGGTCATTGCCTTCGGAATAACATTTGTAAAAGCCATAAATGACTTTCGGTTCCAGGATCTTTTCTCGGACCGTCCTGATCTTGAACCGTTCGAAAATGGGCTCCACATTTTCCTGAAGATAAAGTTCGAATTCGCGCGGAGTCCTGTCCCCTTGCTTGAACTGCCACTGAGTCCGGTAAAGCGCGATCTTGTTGATCCAGGGGAACACGTCCTGCATCCGGAGATTTTTGAGAATCCGATAGCCAAAAAACGGCGGTTTGGGGATGGGATTATCACGGTGGACATGAAATGATGGCCCCTTCGGAACATTCGAAGCGCTGGAAAACGGAGGTACGACTTTAGGCGACGGCGCAGACGACACCGAAGCAACTTGTTCGGAGGTTGGGGCCTCATCCTTGTCCGGCGTCTGACTTTTTTTGATCCCTTCCATGATCCTGAGGCCGGAAAAAGCATCGCGCCCATAATGGACTGGTCCCTGATAGACCTGTGTGAGATCACGTTCCACATAGCGCTCCGTGAGTGCCGCGCCCCCGCAAATCACGGGAAGCCTCATCCCGCGCCGGTTCATTTCTTCAAGATCCTCTTTCATGATGAGCGTCGACTTCACCAGAAGCCCGGAGAGTCCGATCGCATCCGCATGGTTCTCGATTGCCGCCTTCACAATTGCCTCAACCGGTTGCTTGATTCCGATATTGAAAACTTTATAACCGTTGTTGGTGAGAATAATGTCGACGAGGTTCTTCCCGATGTCATGGACGTCGCCCTTAACGGTTGCAAGCACGATCCGGCCACGCTCCTGGCCCTCTTTTTTATCCATGAATTGTTCCAGGTAAGCCACGGCCTTTTTCATGACTTCCGCCGCCTGGAGTACAAAAGGAAGCTGCATCCTCCCCGCGCCAAAGAGTTCTCCGACTACTTTCATGCCGCCCAACAAAAACTCATTGATGATTTCAAGCGGTTTGTATTTTTTAAGGGCCTCATCCAGATCCGCGGTAAGACCGTCTGAACTCCCGTCAAGAATATGGTTTTTCAGGATCTCTTCGATCGTTCCGGTCTTTTCGCGAGGTGTTTCGACAAATCCCTGCTTTTTGGAAAAATGCACGATGAATCCCTGGAGCGGGTCCTGACCTTCCACCCACTTGTTATGCAACAACCTTCTCGCAGCTTCAAGGTCGTCTGCTGCAATCTTGAAAAGCGGTACTATCTTTTTTGCGTGGATGATCGCGGCATCGAGTCCCGCCTCCACGCATTCATGAAGAAAAACACTGTTCAGAACCTGCCGGGCATGCGGCGCAAGACCGAAAGAGATATTGCTAACCCCGAGAATGGTGTGAACGCCGGGTAGTTCTTTTTTAAGACGGCGAATGGCCCCAATGGTCTCGGGCGCCGCGTTACGGAACTCTTCACTGCCGCTCCCGAGCGTAAAAGTCAACAGATCAAAGAAAAGATCTTCCGGCCGGATACCGTATTGCTGGGTCGCGATCTGATAGATGCGTTCAGCGATACGTAGCTTTTCTTCACGCGTTTTTGCCATACCTTTTTCATCGATCGTCAGGGCCACCAATGCCGCCCCGTACTTTTTCGCCATAGGACAAATCTTGCGCAACCGTTCACCGCCATCTTCAAGATTGATCGAATTGATAACGGGTTTTCCCGCGATATGCTTCAACGCCTCTTCGATCACCGAAAATTCCGTCGAATCAATCATCACCGGCACTGTAACCTGCTGGTTGAAACGGCTGATCGCTTCGACCATGTCCTTCTTTTCATCACGGCCGACATAGGCCACGCAAAGATCCACGAGATGCGCGCCCTCCTTCACGGCTTCGCGTGCCACGCCCACGATCGCGTCATAGTCTTCGTGTTCGAGGAGTTGTTTGAATTTTTTACTGCCGTTTGCGTTGGTCTGTTCACCCACAAGAAGAGGGGCGGGCTTCTGTGCATAGGTGGAGATACCGTAGAGACTTGCACAAGCGGGCTCGTGTTTGGGCGTCCGCTTTTTAGGAACACACTTCCCCACGCGATCCACGACGGCTTTTAAGTGTTCGGGCGTGGTGCCGCAACAACCACCCACAATTGAGACGCCGAATTCTTTGACAAAACGCTCGTGGAAATCCGCAAGCTCCTTGGGGGTCAGATGATAATGGGCCACGCCGCCGACATTTTCCGGAAGCCCGGCATTCGGCAAAACCGAAATATGCTTGACGGAATTCTCACAAAGAGTGCGAACATGCTCGGCCATCTCGGCGGGACCTGTCGCACAATTCATCCCGATCACATCCACCGGAAACATCTCAAGCGTGGAGATCACCGCCTGGATGTCTGTCCCGAGCAGCATGGTACCCGTGGGTTCAAAAGTGACCTGGGCCATAAGGGGCAACCGGCGGCCTGTCTCCTTGAAATATTCCACTGCAGCAATGATGGCAATCTTGGTCTGGAGCAGATCTTGGCAGGTCTCGATAAGCAGCCCGTCCACTCCTCCCGCAATGAGCCCTTTATACTGTTCTTTGTAGCATTCCTTGAGCTCGTTAAAACCGATATGCCCGAGCGACGGAAGCTTGGTCCCGGGACCGACAGAGCCCATGACAAATCGTGGGTGGTCCGGTGTGGAATATTTTTGAACGAGTTCCCTGGCAAGGCGTGCGGCCTTTTCGTTCAGCTCGACCACGCGGTCTTCCAAGCCGTACTCCGCAAGAACGATACGATTCGAGCCGAACGTGTCGGTCTCGATCACGTCACAGCCAACCTTGAGGAAACTTTCGTGAACGCTTTGAATGGCGTCAGGCTTGGTGATAACCAGGTATTCATTACAGCCGTCTTTGCCGCCAAAATCCTGGGACGTGAGATTGAGCGTCTGGAGATTAGTCCCCAGTGCCCCGTCGAATACAAAAACTTTCTCATTAAGTTTTTTAAGGAATGGATGGGTCATGGGGAAATATATTAACACGGGAAACGGAGAACGGGAAACGGAGAAGAAAAAAACCTTGGGGAACGGGGAACGCAAAACTACTTTATTACTCGTTCACTGCTAATAATCCCTGAGACTTACGCGGACGCGGAGATCTCGTGCTCCGCGGCGATGATGTGTTTCAGGAAGGCCGCAATGATGGCAATGCCCTTCCCGATCCGGAATGCGGCTGAAGCAATCAGATCAGGCAAGGCTTGCCGTAGGATCGTTGCTAAAGTCATCTCATTGATTTCAGAGGTTTTAACTGTTGAAAAATATTGCGTTAGCACAGGCAAGAGAACGATCCCGTATTCGTCTGGAATTTCGCTGCGAACCACACGTTGCCAGTCCGGGAGTTGTTTTGCAAAGGTCTCATTTGGAAAGAAAACTCCAAAATGATCGCCAAATAGTGGGTGACGCATCACGGATGCTTCAAGCTTCTTCGTAAGCAGTTTCCATCCTTTCTGACTGTCCTCAACCGCATAATGCTGGACGCCACGCATAAGTCCAAGCTTAGAGAGATCTTTGATAAGTTCCATAAGCTCATCTTTATTTTCACAGACAAGTGTGATCCTGTAATTTTCGGCTGTTACATCTCCTATCGATTCGAAATTACGCTGAACCGTTTTAATAAACCGAACCAGCCTGTTTCTCATTTTAGGAGAATAAAAAATAACGGGCGCGAGGACCTTCGCTTTTTCCCCGCGGATCGCTGCCCCGAGAATTTCAAGTAACCAGCCGAACAAAGCCTCCGCTTTCAGGTCGTAGTCTGTCCAGCTGAGTTTTTCTTGCGTCAGAATTTGGTCTAGTATTTCATAAGAAGCTGCCAGATCCTTTTCCTTCCCAAGCACCTCGGCCGCGAGTGCCTTCGGGAGCCAACTATTCATAAACACATCTCTGAGATCTTTGACCGTCCGGGCCAAATCTGCGGTAGCCTTTTCCGTGAACAATCGTAGTTCAGACCGTTTGACCACCCCCTTATCGCATATCTGCTCCAGCACTCCTTCATAAACTTGTGTATCAACCTGAGGTTTGGGCTGCATCATGGAACGTTCATCAGCAACAGAGGCTTTAGGCTCAATGCGAGAGGTTGATGGTTTCTTTCCCTGGGAATCTTTGGAAAAATCCGGCGTGTTCGATTGATAGATCGCCTCCTCCAGTGATCCAATCTGAAGCGGTAATACCCCTGTAGTTTTTGCTTTTCGTGTAAAAACCGTGACCACTTGCTGGTCTTGACCTTTAAAGGTCTTCAGTTCAAAGTCCGGATGATGGGACAACATCTCAAAGGGCAGCTCCGTATGATCCGTATAGACCAGGAACCTTGCGCTGACCTTCATTTCATCAATAATCCGGGATGCAATCTGATATTCGTCGTTGCTTCCAAAACGGTAATAAAGAATCAGGTCCGCGGTTTTAAAATCACTCCGAAATTCATCATTCAGATAATTACCCTGTTCGAAAGTAACTTTCCCGGCCGGAAAGAATGCCTTCAAACCCAGACGGGACGTGTCCCCTTGGGCAATATCCAAAGCCTGTTTGCTTATTTCAACAAAATCCGGCTCATACTCGATTCCCTTGATCCTTTTGATTCGCGGGTTTAACACTGCCAGCGATAAAGCAACTTTTCCCACTCCGCTCCCCAGTTCAAGGACTGTATCAGGGCTTTCCGTTGAGGATCCGATCGCCGAAAGAACCAGCGGGAAACGGGAAGAATCTGTGCCCAGGTAAATCCCGAGTTTCGTTATGAA
>JBAZJC010000054.1:0-9836 GCA_041651495.1 Candidatus Omnitrophota bacterium
GCCATGACACAAAGCTGAGAAGGTGGTAAACGCCACAAAAAGCATTATCCCAAGACCTACTCCCGCCTTGAGCCATGATACAAACTGCTGTAACACTCCTCTGGAAACCATCTTGGCGTTTGGAGCAATCGGACGCCTATCTTGAATCTCCGTGTTCTTCATAATCTGATCTCCTTTGACTGCTGCGGCTTTAGGTCCGCGTTGTAGATCCCAGGCTTTGGACTGGGCTTTTATTTAAAATATCTCTCATGGTAGGGTCGTTTAAGAGGCTCAAATTCAAGGTTGGCGACCATTTCTATACTGGAAATATTTACCTGCGGACACTTTTTCTGCATTCTTCTTAAGGGAAGAATCGCACCTGGGCATGCCGGCAACCCGCTCGACCACGGTCTCGAGTACAAAATTTAAGACGAGAGAGCGTGGTCGAGCGGGAGGTAGACCCTGGAAATAGTGTATAGGGTCGCTAAAGAGGCATGTCCGGGTGCGGGATCAAGGCATGGGCGTTAAACAGGCCGTCAGGTTTCTACCACGGTTTCCTGAATGCTTGGAATGCCGCCTGGGTGAGCCAAGGAGAGCGGGAAATAGATGTTTTGGTAGGTATGGCAGCCCGTGCAGTATTTCCGGACCCCAACCATGGTTCTTTCAAAGCAGGTCTCACACCTACGGCAACAGTACCGGACGATAAGCGCCCCGGCATCATTTTCCGCCTGAAGGCATGCGATAAACAAAGCCGGGTGGCTGCATGTCGGGCAGAGCATTCTTTCAATGCCGCTAGTTTGCCAAAATCTCTTCGATACCTCGAAAAGGATATAGTCACACTCCGGGTTCGGACATCGGATATACCCGTACCCGCCGCGAAGCCCTGCCTTCGCTTTGAAAATTCCTGCTTCGTTTGCGCACATACCACTCACCTCCGTAAAACCTAACGATAAAAGCATCCTGCAACCCCGATCGCTGTCTGCGCGGCATCCGCCACCGGCAAAGGGTTATATAAAAAAAGCCCTGCAACAAGTCCCGCTCTCGTTCGCGAGCAGTCTTCGCCCACGCATGGGCTTGTCACAGGGCCAATGATACAAACGCACTATCTTTGCTCTACTTCGAATCCTTCCAAAACACTACCTCCCGGTGAATGTTCCCCAGAGGTAATCTCCCTCATAATGACCGACATTATGAAGATCAAAAGCATGATCGCCACAAACATCAGAAAATACCGGAAAAAACGGCGTATGACGCAAGAACAGGCGGCCGAACGGGCTGAGATTACTGCCGCTTACTGGCAGCGGCTTGAACTCATTTCCCAAACCGATCTGCCGTCCATTCACACGATTTTCAAGATTGCTAAAGCGTTGAATATTCATCCTTATCAGCTTCTGAAATAGCTCTTTCTCCCCTTCCGACCAGCTTCGTAAAACGCCTATCAAGAGGCCGGTGCATAAGTAGCATGAACACTCGTCACAGGGCTGTTTATGTGAAAGTGCGCCGTGCCTCTCTTATGCCCCTTCCCATCTAGACCCATAAACAGCCCTACTTCGTCCCTCACCTAAGACATACCTGTTTGCATGAGTTTTGACAATATGGTTTGGAAACAGCTACAAAAATATTCTATTAATAATAGTCATATATCTATTATTAATTATATCCAGAAAAGAGAGGGATTCACCGGAAGGACGCTGGGATAAGACGAGAACGCAAATTTTAAATGTTGTCTTTTAGTGAAAAGACGGCCTTCATACAATAGATTACATTCCCAGCAGATTCAGATACTTATTTCAACAGGAGTAGTAATTCCAATTTGCGCTGCTACTGGCGTATAGATATCAACTTGTTCAGCCGGTGTAAAAATAGAAACGATTAAGGTGTATCGACATTTCTTATTCCAACAATTCAGGTAATGTCTTTCTCTCCACCATCCAATAACCGGATAAACAACTACAGACCCCGAGTCGGCTAACTCCGCAGCGGACCCTTTCCACACATCAGAGTGTATCGACCCTTTATCTCTCTGTTTTGCCCCGATTTGCCAGTGGTCAGCAGCGCTCGCTGTCCCCGGGTGGCCTTCATTTTCCGCCCGCGCAGCAGCATTGATTCTTCTAATAAACAAATCCGTTGATTCCCCTGGAGATTTCACATCAAAACGTAATGCGTGAGATTGATAACGATATTTATCCTGCCAGCCGATTTCGCCCGGACCCGGCTCTACAAAATATGAGAGAGTTACTTTCATACTTACATCAGCATTAGGGGGCAAATTAAGAAGCGCATCTTTAGGCCAAGGCAACTCGTGAAGATGCATTTCATTCGTCTTGAATCCGCTCCCGTCCCCTTTTCGGGCAAAAGGTTGAAGTTCTGCTTGAGCTATAAGAGTAAGACTATTAGTCGCGCTATAGAGAGCTTTTCCTAAATTAGGGACACCGTATCCGCAAGTTCTGAGCAACTGCGTATAAGAAGTTTTTTTGGATTCATCCTGCAAAAATTGTGCTTTCATAACATCTGTCCATTCAGCCGAATGAACCATCAACCCCCGAACTGTTTCAGGCCACATATTGGGATAAGCTTTCTGAATTCTGGCCGCAAACCATGCCGCTTGTGCTGCCGCAGCACTCGTCATATTAAAGCTGCAAAACAATCTTGACGCCGGCTGGTAGAAGGTCGTAAGGAGGGAAAGGTCATCGCATTCAGATGAAAATCTAGAACCGTCGTTAGCTAGGTTTCCACCTTCCATTAGAATTTCCGGTTTGATTGGCCACTTATCATCCCAATCAAGAGATGTCGTCGTAAAGGGTGACAAGCCTTTTTGGGGAGCGATTGCTTTAAACCCCCGAAGAGAAGGATCCTGTATATCCTCAAATTCAGTATAAGCACCAACGGTTAAGACGTTCCAAGCCTGTGCTGGATCATGGACTTCATCCGTCTGCTGACTTTCAGGGTATTTGGAAGCGAAGTCGAGGTCTTTTGTGTTTCCTGCAGAAAGTATAATCAAACGCCTTTTTTGATCATCCGCTCCTGACGATAAATTATCCAACGCCCCGGACCACGAACTTGGATGACCATTATCCCGAGTATCCATCGCTGTAACTGCCATGCAAATAATTCTCTCCGCATCAGGAGACTGAATTTCCGCCCTGCTTACGGCCTGAGCAGTCACATATCCCCACAACCTACTATCCGTTTTCTCGGGAGGCTTTGGCAGAATCTTCACAGACTCTATTCTATGCTTCAAATGCACGGGGTCGCTTGATGAGAGACATTTTTTTAAATCCCCGTACACACAAACACCCGCCATCATAGTTCCATGTCCATCATGATCATCGACACCCCAACTCGAATCTACTGTTTGGCAATCCTGATCAGATAAAACTGGCCCTAAAAGCGGGTGCCCGTTATTGATTCCCGTATCCAAAACACATACGGCTACCTTTGTTTGAGCATCAACTGTACTTCTCTGAAGCAGTTCCCTCACCCATTCAGCTTGTTCTCGATTACTCATGTCCAGCCAAAAAGCAGCTGTTTCTTTGGCTCTTCTATATTCCGCTATGTCCTCTGATAACGTAGTTAACTTTTCTAGAAGAGCTTTATTAACATATACCAGCTTAACGATACGTTCAGGAAAGCGGATAAAACCATCTGCCTTTTGCACCTGCAGTTCAGCAAGCAGAACATCGAATCTTTCCAAAGTGTCGGCCTTGTCATTACTCAGCCAAACCTCGCACCATTCTTTTTCATCAGAAGGAATCAGGTCTTCCCTATCACGCCAAAAAGACTTCACCAGAAGAGCCTTACGAATATCAGCAATACTATTTACCAACGGCTCGTTTTTAGGGTGTCCCGAATCAAGTGTTTTCGTAGCATAGTCCTGAATCTTTTTAAGAAAATGATTTCTCTTATCGTTGGACACATACACCGTAGCATATGTGACTTCTTGATCATTTTCCTTTTCCACGCGGACATTTAAAAGCCTCACTTTCTTAGAACGCATATCTTCGAGGCTTTTTAAAACCAAGGCAGCGCCGGGGTCACTTTTAAACTCTATATAAACGCCTTCACGAGCAACATGCATAACAGCCTGTTCGTTTTCTGCATCCTGCCACGCAGTTTGAAGCCGCGAAATTAAATATTGGCTGTGCGTCTGGCGATCGCGCACTGGAATACGAAAAGTAGCGCCAAAGGAAGATACGCTTGTGAAGTCTCTTACGGAGTGTCGATCGGAGAGGAAAATATGCTGATATCGTTCATTAGCCATGCAGCTCTATTTCTTCTTAGAATCATAAGCCAAATGCCGCTCCCTCAACAACCTCTGAAGTAATTCAGCAGCAACATGGTTTTTATTCTCTAAAATCGTCGTTTTTATTGCATCCCTACAAACCCGGTCAATTTCAGCTTGGCTAAGACCTTGCCATACACTCAAAAGGAAAATCATTTTCAGCAAAAGTCCCGAGAATGTTTGCTACTAGCTTAGTCCTGGACTCAAGAGCAGGGAGATCAAAATGAAGGATATCATCAAACCTACGAAACAATGCTCGGTCCAGCAATGTCTGATTATTAGTTACAGCCAAAATGAGGTTATTTGAAGTGTCATTTTCAATAAACTGCAAAAAAGAATTCAACACCCTTCTCATCTCTCCAACGTCATTCCCTAAATTTCTTTCGCCGCCGATGGCATCAAACTCATCAAACAAGTAGATGCCAGGCATTTCTTTAATTTTTTCAAAAATTTGTCTCAGCTTCGCACTTGTCTCGCCCATAAACTTGGTGACCAACCTATCCATCTGAATCACATGTAATAATTGATGCAATTCCGAAGCAAGAACCCTAGCCGTCATTGTCTTGCCTGTTCCTGGGGCACCAGAAAGCAAGATTTTTCTTCGATGCAATAGACCGTGTTGCTTAAGCTTAGTCTGCTGACGAAACTCCGAAATTATGCGCTCGATTCTTCCCTTGAGGGTTTCAGAAACGACTAGCGAGGAAAATTTGATGCTGGGATCTTCCGAAAAAATAAGCCCGTTTAAATCCTGCGGAAAAATTAAGTTTTTTTTCTGCGACGCCTCGTTTTTAACCTTATCAATCAGCTCTCGGATTTCATGGGCCAAAGCCCCATGTCCTTGGCGAGCTTCATGAGCGGCGATTTGAAGTGCTGTGGTAAGAAACTGGTCCTGGTTAGCATCGTAGTACGAACGAATCAACGATTTGATCTGGTCAGCAGTAGCCATTTTCCCCTTTCTAAAGATGAGTTCTTGCGCCAATATGAATAACGACCAATTGTGACAAGATCTCAATCCTCATACTCACATTTCCCTTAGACATAATAGCATCAAATTTCAATTCTATGGGGAGCAATCTAATGAGCCAGCTCGGCGGCTACCCTCCCTAGGTCGGCTCTCAACAGGAACCCGTTTTCAGCTGTCGTTTTTTAGATACATAACGAGAACACCGGTTTTCTTATGTCCCTCTATTAGAGGAAAAGCGACAAAAGCTTCTATTGCGTCTCCCGCTTTGAGAAGTAGAACTCTAACGCGTTCCGTCCCATTTCGCTAATGGTCCTCCCTGTTGTCTCCGACATGGACCTCAGCCACGAGGCCTGATCCCTTCGAATAGTTATAGATACGGTCTTGAGACCTAAGGTAACATTCTTTTTGCTAAACTGGAACGGTGGGTGAACGATTTGCTGTTTATTTCGATATAACCAGTAGGAATCAATAGCTTTCCGAGAAATGTTGGATCGACTGGAATGGGTCTTTTTGACCTCATTTTCGAGCTTTTTAAGCAGTTCCTGGGTCAAGCCAAAGAGCATAGGAATGAGCTTTCCAGCATCACCATAATACTTCCTAACCCCTTGCCCACCAAATAGTTTGCGACGAGGGGGTGGCGGCAATTGCGTTCGAAAATGGATCGTAATCCCATTTAGTGCTCGCCATGGTGATTTGGTGGATCGTGCCAGTCTTCATGAACTGGTCCCGAACTTCGGACGACACATTGCTCCTTAACCCAAGCACCAAGGCCTTTAGGATCGCGGCTTCAGACGCGACATAAAGTTTGTCGATCAAGGCAGCCAAACTTCGTCTGGTTTCCGCCAATATCCGGGCTGGTAAAAATCTCGACCCAACGTGGATCACACGAACACTTTTTTCTCCGATCGTCTGAAAAACGGCATGGATGTTTTTTTGGGCTAAAAAACTCCCATAATCGAATTCCCCGGGATTCATAACTTGCTTCGGGATGCTCAGCTCACCGAAAATCCGGAGTGTGTCTCCAACTTGAGGAACAAGGGGTGACTGTAGCAGGCAGGTTTGTACATTTCCACTCACCTTAAAAAATTTCCGACGGCCGTTATTCTCTTTTGTAATCGACCGCGCAGTAAGAACAAAGGAGACGGTTTTCCTTTTCCCGCGCGTTTTTATCTCCGGCAAAGAATTAACAACTCCTCTGAGAGTCACGAGCCTAGGACTTGCAAAATTCTGGACCGCATTTGCCGGAACATAAGCATCCATACGCGCCCAAAGAATTCCTGAACATCCCAAAAGAAGGACGAAAAGCACCAGAAAGTATCTTCGCCCACGCAAAAACCATAGCAGAATGATCCCCACAAAAAGTCCGCACACAAGCCAGATAGCGGAAATATTCCAGTACTTTTCCGTAACGATCCCCAGCGAAAACCCCAGTGCAATCCATAGGAATGGTAATTTCATACTTGATTATTATATAACATAATGTTGCGTTTTATGAATCTTCATTGCGGCAAAAATTCCCGCCGAAGCGATAAGGGAGGCATGGACTCAGGTAAATGTAAAATAAAAATGGTGTCAGCCGAAGACCTGCGATTTACTTACATGCCATCAGTTTTCAGCTTAGCATCCAATATCGGAAAACAATGAATAGGGTGAGAACCGAAAGGAAAATGATAAGAAGAATGTACTGATAACGTTGAATCGACGGCATCTGAGGGCTTATTTCTTTTAGAGCACGAGTTTAAGTTTGATCTTTCTTTTTTAACCGCGGAAGGGCATGAGTTCCAAAAGCCGGCCGTCTTTGCGCGCAACGTGAATGTTGAGCGAATGGAGGTCCTCTTTCGAATAAATCCTTTTTTCTCCATTCATCAAATCACGAACAATCATCTTCTTTTTGATCTTGGCAAGTGCCGGAAGATAAATCGCGGCGCTTTTGTCTTCATTGCCGTTATTGACCACCACTAAAAAATAACGCCTGCTCCGGCTAAAAAGCGCTGTTTTTACGTTTTGTGTCACTGAATAACTGGCAAGCGGTATTTTGAGATAGCTCAAAATTCCAAACACTAAATCCGGGGTCGGTTCCACACCCAAGTGGATGATTTTTCCCTTGCCGATTTTTTTGATGTAGCCGACCGTCTGTTTTCCGTAGGTCCCGAGATCCGCCTGGATCTTTTCGCATCCCTCCGCCCTGAAAACATAGACTGAACTAATGACCGTGATCGGCGTGGTGTTCTTGCCGAAAGTCAACGTGAATTGCCGTTTGAACTCAAAAAGAGTGCGTTCCGGTTCCTCAAACCCCACGACCTGATAGGGTTTAAAATCGTCGTCCTTACGCGGGAACGAACGGAACGCCACCAACGTCCCGCCCTCCTCCACATAAGTTCGGAGATTTTGGTGCGCAGATTTCTCGAGCCACTGATTGCCGGAATAAAAGAGCACTTTCTTTCCGGGAAGTTTACGACGAGGATCGCACATGTCATAGTTTACATCTCCTTGATAAAGTGCAACGAGAATGGAGTTGTTGTGCATAAGTGTCCGGGCCGCATACTGGAATGGGTTGAAAGTGACGCCAATCTCGGTCAGTTTTTTAAGCGAAGCCGGTTTTAACTGTCTAAAGACGGAGACAATTTGCTTGAAAACATCATAAAGTTCGCCGCGCACCCGACCCCATTCATTAATCGGCGACATGTACCAGTTGTCACGATTGACAAGCATATACCAATTCCATCCCTTGATTCCGGCAAGAAACGCAGAAAGACATGTCATCCGGTAGTGATTGGGCGTGAACACGCCGGTTTCATAATGGCGGCCGTGCCAGATCCCGGACTGGAATTCCGCGATGAACGGAAGCTTGGATACACTTGAAAGATAACGGATCTTGTCGCAAAATTTCCGATGTTCAAATTCGTCCTCTTTAAATTCGTTGGAAGGATAGATATCTAGCCCAATCCCATCCGCGACTTGCTGAAAAGCAACCCAATCATGTGCGTAAAAGAAAGGATAGACGTTCAGGTAGATCGGAATATCGACCCCAAGATTGCGATACATCCGAATGCTTTTCTTCGCAACCTCTTGGGAATACTCATGTTTGAACTTAAAATAATCAAGATGATGTTTCAGTTCCTTATCCCCCTCGAGCGGAAATGCTTTTTCGTTGGGAAACATGGCCGCGATGAAGGGCGACGCTTCCCGAAAGGACGTATAATTTGTTCCCCAGGATTTGTTCAGCGCCGAAAGATCTCCATGGTAAAGGTTACGCATGAAATTCTGAAAAAGTCCCGGCTTTTTTGAAAGTCCATACTGATGTCCAAACGTGTCCGGCCATGGATCGATTTCGTTGTCCGCCTGAAGCATCAGGATGTGGCCGTTTTTTCGCGACGCAAGATAAGGTATGAAAATCTTGCTTACTTGCTTCGAATATTCCTCGGCGTAGGACAGAAAACGGGGATGCAGACGATGATATTTGTGGGCATAACCAGGAACGCCGTCGTGCGGCCACTCGCTGTAAATATACGGCCCCGGACGGATAATGAGCCAGAAACCTTCTTTGCGGGTCAGATCGAGGAATGCTTTGAGATTGCGAGCCTCATCGGTTTTTCCGGTGAAATCAAAATGGCCGCGCTTGTATTCGTGAAAGTCCCAGGGAACGTACGTAGAGATGATCTCAAGACCCATTTTCCGAACACTGCAGAGTATTTCACGCCAGCAATGGGGATTGAGACGCCAATAGTGTACTTCGCCGGAAATAAGCGGGATTTCTTTCTTTCCAACAAAGATCTTCTGGTTTTTGATCTCGACTTTAGGCATCCGCTACCACAAGGTTGACCGTACGCCCAGAAACGATAATAATTTTCTTCAGCACTTTCCCCGCGAGCAGTTCTTTCACGCGGGGATGCCCCAGCGCCAGCTGTCTAACCGCATCTTCACTTTGGCTGCTGGAAATGACTATTTTCGCGCGGACTTTACCGCCCACCAGAATAGCCATCTCGACTTGGTCCTCAACGAGATATTTGTCGTCATATCCGGGCCATTTTTCATAAGCGATTGTCCCGGCGTGCCCCAGGCGCTGCCATAACTCCTCAGCTACATGAGGTGCAAGAGGCGCCAAAAGGAGCAGGAATTTCTCAAGTACTTCCTTCGCGTGGTCTTGCTCCGTTGCTGTTTCGTTCATAAAAATCATCAAGGCCGAGATCGCGGTATTGAAGCGTAACCCTTCCAGATCTTCCGTTACTTTTTTGATTGTCTTGTGGAGCGTTTTCAATTCGGCAGCATTGGGCACACGCCGAACAATGCTTGGATGAAGTTTGTCGTCCTTGTCGACGAAGAGCCGCCACACTTTCCCAAGAAACCTGTAGACCCCTTCCACGCCGGAATTCGCCCATGGCTTTGTCATCTCCAGTGGCCCCATGAACATTTCGTAAAGCCGGAGACTGTCGGCGCCGTATTGCGCGATCATCTCGTCAGGATTCACCACATTCCCGCGCGACTTGGACATCTTCTGGCTGTCTTCGCCAAGGATCATCCCTTGATTCGTAAGTTTTTGGAACGGTTCAACTGTCGAAACCACTCCAATGTCATAAAGAACCTTGTGCCAGAATCTGGAATAAAGGAGAT
>JBAZJC010000055.1:0-9623 GCA_041651495.1 Candidatus Omnitrophota bacterium
CTTTATCACCAAGTTGGGGGCGAGCGGTGAGGGGCTTATGGTCCGACGTAAGTACGAGGGGAGCAAAGCCCTTTCAAGGGCCAATACGCTGTATGCCCTGATGACCTATGCGACATGGGAGAGGGTATCGCGCCGCCTATGGCCCCAGACAGGCAGCAAGATATTTGCATACACGATGCAATATCTATCCGTAGCCGTCCTGTCTGTAATTCTCATGGGGATCTTACCGGTATATTTCACATTATTCGTGGTAGCTGCGATTGCACTCATGGTGATCGAACCGCTTTTTTATGACATACGTGAGCCGAAGAAAGAAACTTTCGTAAAGGCAAAAAACACCGCAGTATTGAGGAAGAGTGATAGTTTTTCTGGGCCTGGTTTTTGGGCTCGTCTACAGGGCATACCGGCCATGCAACCCCTTCACAAGGAAATTCTGGAGATCCAGACAAGATTACAAAGAAACGAAATTGATCTGGAAAAAGCAAAAGAATTGATTTGGGAGCTTGTTCAAAAAGCTCCCGGCATCGACGGGTTGATGTCATCCAGTGATGCGGAAGCTATTGCAACGATAACGGGCCGACCACTTGCCTTAGGAGCTCTCGGAACAAGATACCGCGCCCTTTTTGAACTTCTCGTGAAACAGGCAAGCGATTACGGGGTGATGTGGCAAGGCTACGAGAAAAGATGGCGGACAAGTTCGCTTTTGGAACTAATCGACTGGACGCTGGCAGAGATCAAGGCGAATCCCAAACTTTCGAAGTCCCAAACCCCGATCGAGCAACGGATCATAGATTTCAAAAAATACCTTCAGCAAGCTGCCCGCTCCGAAATAAGAGAGGACAAGGCAAAGGCTGAAGAGGCGTTAAGAGTTACGCAAAAAAGATATGAAGAGGCATTGAGAAATGGAACGCCGATTGATACAGGTATTAGGGTTAATCTCGAGAAGGCTGTTGATGAAGTTGCGAGGACGGGGAGTTGGGAACGTGCGGCTGGCGTTCGTAAAGAATATAACCGCTCCGAGATGAGGAGTTCATGGCAGAAGAGTTTTCTGAGGCCGGTCACAATACTGGTAAGCGCTGGGTTAAATATGGCGATCAGCGGTTTTACCTTTCTTTATGAGTTTTCGAAGGTCAATGTTGAGGCTCTTGGATTTGATACTGCCGTCGCCGCAACAGCAGTGATCGGGATCATTGCCGGAATTATTGCAGGTTTTGCACTTTATGGGATTGTTCTAGGGAGCTATTTCGCCGTGAAGTCGGTCATGGGGGCCGTCAAATCTGCGTTAGGACGGCCATTAACTCCGCAGAATCGACGTGTGTGGGGGACCGATGCTGGTACGGATCAGGAAAAACATCGCTCCGAGATAAGAAATTCGTGGGAGGAGAGTTTGCTGAGGCCGATTGCGATACAGGCAAGCGTTTGGTTAGGTATCTTTACCGTTTTTTATGTTGCGATCTATGAATTTTCGAAGGCCAATGTTGCGGCTCTTGGATCTGTTACGGCTTTCGTCGCGACAGCAGTGATCGGGATCATTGCCGGAATTATGGCAGGTTTTGCACTTTACGGGATTGTTCTTGGGAGCTATTTCGCCGTGAAGTCGGTTACGAGGGCCGTCAAATCTGCGTTAGGGCGGCCATTAACTCCGCAGAATCGACGTGTGGGGGGGACCGATGCTGGTACGGATCAGGTACGCCGCTCCGAGGTGAGGGATTTAAAACAGAAACTCGTAGCTCGGGACTCGGGGCTCGTAGAACCAAAAACAAGTCCCGAGGAACTAGTCCCTGGTCTCGCGGCGCAAAGCGCCATCCGTTCGGGGACGCGGATTTATCGCCGGTTGGCATTGCCTGTGGCCATCGGGCTGTTGGCATTGGCGGTATCTTCGTCAGAAGGGCGGAATTCTTTGGATGCGCCTGCTTCTCAGGGGAATCTTCTTTCAGTTAATGCAATGAAACCTTACAACATTTACCGAACAGTAGATCTTATAAGTGGTGACAACTCGTCGGTAAATGCCGTTGCGGTAGGACCGATATCAAATTCCGAGAGGCGAAATGTTTTATCGTCTATTGTCGGGTTTTATGCACCAATGTTTGTTGTCTTTATGGTCTGGGTAGGGTTTTTGGTGGATTCATTGATCCGTGGAAAAAAGGAAAAAGCTGAAATTGAAATGTTGGAGCGTTCTTCAGGAAGTTCTTCCGCCAAAGGCCATCGTTCCGAGATAAGAAATTCGTGGGAGGAGAGTTTGCTGAGGCCGATTGCGATACAGGCAAGCGTTTGGTTAGGTATCTTTACCGTTTTTTATGTTGCGATCTATGAATTTTCGAAGGCCAATGTTGCGGCTCTTGGATCTGTTACGGCTTTCGTCGCGACAGCAGTGATCGGGATCATTGCCGGAATTATGGCAGGTTTTGCACTTTACGGGATTGTTCTTGGGAGCTATTTCGCCGTGAAGTCGGTTACGAGGGCCGTCAAATCTGCGTTAGGGCGGCCATTAACTCCGCAGAATCGACGTGTGGGGGGGACCGATGCTGGTACGGATCAGGTACGCCGCTCCGAGGTGAGGGGGGGAAATCTCAAAGCCTTTGTGGATAAGCTTCTGGCGCTTTCAGAGGAAACAAAGGGCTATCCTGACAGAAAAGTGTGGATTGAAGAGTTTAGTAACACGTCATTTGAGGATCTTCAGCGAGAGTCTCAGGGATATTTCAAAGACGCTCTTAAAACGGGGGAAGAGGAAGATCTGGGGTATGATGCAGTCGAGAAGTTTTTTGATGACAATAAAAAGGCCATTCTCGATGAATTAAAGTCCCGCTCGGAGGCACGTAGTAGCCTCCGCACTGAGGAGAGCCTCAAGGCTCCCGTACGTGCCGAGATGCGAAACAGCCCCGTTTCGATCGAAGAAGCTGTCAGGACATGGACGGGCTGGACCGAAGTTCCTGATGAGGTTAATCCGATTCGTAGCCCTAAAGAAACGTATACCATCCGTGAAAAGCTCCTGGGGGACAATGTTCTCCGGATTTATACGGGTCAGGAGCATAAGAGTTTTGGAATCCAGCTTTCGAAGAAAACGGACCTGCTCCGGTACGGCGCTAATGCCTTGTTTGATCTGAGGTGGTACGGTTTTCACAAAAAATGGATCTGGAAAGGGTCGGTTGCCATGTCGGACGACAAGACCCCGGAAGTAAAACTCTTCTTTGACGATGCAGGAAAAGTTCTCTACGTTATTTTCCCCACAGCGGAGGACGTCGCGGATCTTAGAAAACTCGGAGTTAAAGATACGTCTGGGGTCCAGGTCCTTACCGAAGAACAATTTTCCTCATTAAGAGGAACGGAAAAAATGATCGAAGGGCTTCCGGAGGCCGTGCGTACGACTCTAAAAGAGAAAAAATTCAATCCCGTTGATTCGGCGAAAGCGCTCGGCATGATCGCCGGGCTTAAGGCTGATGCACATAAGGCTGGAGCCCTGAGACTAGCCGGACAGCTCCGGGAAATTGAAATTACCTTACTTCCAAGAAAAACCGCAAAATTGGCGGATTTTGAAAAAGATCTTGGAAAGCAACGCTCCGAAACGCGGCTGTTTCCAGGCCTTACGGAACATTTGGAAAAAGTTTACAAAGCTTGGCAGATCGATGAAAAAAACTCCGAGGGTAAAAATATAACGGAAAAAATCAAGAACTTAGCAGACCGGCTTTATATTGCCGGAATGACGATTCAACATCTGGCTATGGGCACTAAAACGGAAAAGCCTGACTTGAATGGGCCTAAAGCGCCGATCCGTGTTCGCGAAGAAAAAGGTTCTCTGACGGAGATTTCGGATCGAGGGAACATGGTTTTGACTGCAGTACTAACGGAAAATGAATTGCGCGGGAAAGGTGTCTTTTGGCGCAAGGACCTTGAGAATAATCCTGCCAAAGTCGCGCAATATTTGAATTACGCCGCTAAAACACACGAAACCTGGAATTCACTTGATGGTGGTATTGGTGAGAGTGTCATGCGTGAAAAGTGGCTGTTAAATCGGGGGCTCCGTGCCCGATTAAGTGCTATTTTGTCGAATCCTCAAAATGCCGAAGCGAAATATCAACCCGCTTTAGCAATCTTGAGAGCAGCAGAAGAAAAAGGGGAAACGGACGAGATCATTGCCGCACTCAGAGAAATCGAAAGACTGGCTGGATTTGAGTCTTTGACTGTCAAGATGGGTGCTAAAGCAACAGATCTTGGACGCAACGAGAAAATTCGAGGAAACGAATATTTTGTGCAGGATGCGGAAGTCCGTCTGCTTCTTATCTCGGATCTTGCAGCCAGCAGTAAGTTTGGAAAATTCACGTTCCAACCCTTCGTTAATTATCAATCCCGATTATCTTACGAAGAACTCATGAAGAGGCCCTGTCTGTGGGACATTATTGAGGGGCGATTAAATCCCCGCACCTATGAACAGGTATTGAAAGATTCCGGAGCTGAAGTCCTTGATCCCTTGGATCAAAAAGATCTTCCGAAGTTCGAGATCAATCCTGGCGAAACTCATGGTCTTCCGACGTTAGACAGCTCTGTCAGGGCCAAAGGTCAACCCGGCGGGCATGGACAATGGGGTGTTTATTACATGATCAACTTCACGGAAAACACTCCACCCAAGGACGGATTTTTTCATGTGCTGTTCTTTGGCAATGGCGATAACCGGAAAGGGAACCCTGAACCGATCGTGACTGGCTTTTTGGGAGTTGAAAAGATACCCATCCTGAAAATTACCACCCCGGCAACAGCAATCGACAAAAAAGGCGGTAAAGAAGGAGTCCGTGTCATTAAGAATAACGGAAGGGTTATTAATGTTCTCGAGATGTTCGAAGAGATCGACGCGAAAATGGCCGGGCAGGCCGATCTTTTCTATGCCGCCGGACAACGAAATGGGTTTGGTCAGGAAGGAAAACAGCTTTTTAACACGAACCTGTTCTATTTCAATATAGATCTTCTGCATTCGATCCTGACAGAAATGCGTAACCTCGTCGGGCAAAACGATTTTCTGGATGCCATCATGCCGACTTTGTTCGACAAGAGCGAAAAGGCCACGACCATTGATGGAAAAAAATACGTGTCCATGGATGCCGCGATCGGGTATGTCGTCCATAACCTTAATACTTTTTATAGCGCAGATCCGCGGCTTGAGGAATTGAGAAAAAAATATGGTCCTCAGATCCTTTATTTTATGGTTTATGACCGCGAAATCTTTGCTCCCAAGAAAGCATCTTCTGATCAATATCTGCAGGAAGCAACTGACTATTACAGCTCGTTTAATGAAAAAATAAAGAATTTCACAGATGCAAAGCTAGGGTTAACTCCTCCTGGTTTTAATGCCACGGATTCGGTCATAAAGGATGGGAAAAAATCCGACACAAAATTCTGGAACGAGTCCCAACATTGGCTTGATTCTTTAGGTTTCTCCCGTGTCCGGAAAATGATTTCTCTGACCATTGAGGGGCGTGTGACTATCCGTAATGCCGAATATGTTGGCGAGGTGGTCATTATCAACAAGTTTGGACAAACAGACAGAACAAAACCGGCAAAGAGAGTCATGCTTAGTGATGGCGATTATCTTAACCAATTGAAATCAATGGGGTATTGGGCCGGCGATCACCTGTTGCTTGAGAATGTGCGGCTCAACATTGCAGAAGACGGTTCCCTTTCAGTTCTTCCTATCCGGGCTGTGCATGACGAATCGGGCGCCGTAAGGATCCGTTCAACCGAAGCGTCAGTAGCAACATTTGCCGATTTGGCCGCTCGGGGATTAAACATCAGCGGTTCTCCGGAAATCAAGTTCAAAGACGGCGGTGAGATTTCAATTAATCCGGATGAATTTAACTCCAGCATTACCATATTTATCGGAAGCGGGTTTGTAGTTGAAAACCCGATCCGTCTCCATGTGCGAGGACGCAACAATGTGCGCATTGATGACGGTGTTCACTTGGCCGGTGTAAAGGGATTGACGCTGGATCTAACCCTTGAGGAAGGGCATTGGTTTCATATCACCAAGTCTGCAATGGCAAATGTCTTAAGTACACTTCGAAATAATGATGTTAATGCGGTTTTTGAAATGTACAAAGACCTTGTTAGCAAAAAACGTCTTGGTGAAGCATATTTTATCCGTCGGCTGACAGCATCGCTTGTAACCAGTCCTTTGGAAGAGGCAACTCTTTTCCAGAACGCCCGGAAACTGAAAATAATGATAGATGATTTTGAAACTCAACTGCGTGCTCGCACAAATCGTTCCGAGGTACGAACCAAAGAAGAGATTAAGGACCTTATCGGGAGCGCCAGCAAGAACCTGACAGCGCCTCAGCTTACCTATTTGAATGAGCAGCGGTTATCACCGGCCTACCGAGCCGCGGAGGCAGAAGATTGGGATACCGTTTTGGATCATGTGAATGAAGCAGTGAAGGATTTATCGTCGTTAAGTGCTGGAGCAGGAGATTATGCCACCCGGAGTTTGGCCAATGCCGCCCAGAATGATTTAAAGAGGGTGCTACCTTTGATTGCGAAGGTGCGTTCCGAGGTACGAACGGAAGAAGCTATTTCCAGATCTGAAGCCCGGGGGCTGCAGACGGTGCTTGTGCTGAAAGGCGCACCGCATACCTTCGTAGAAAAGATCCGAGATGAATTTCCCAAGGCGAACGTCAAAGGAGATTTGAGCGTTGCGAATGCCAGAAAGATCGTTGCGAAAGAAGGTTCTGCGGTCCACGCAATCGTTGGGGAAGCCCTCGGATACGATATGGGCGCGAATGCGCTCCAGTTCCGGATTGAAGGTGTTGCAAAGCTCATGAAAGACCTAAAGACTTCGGGATTGAAAAATGTCCCCCTCTTTTTTATGGCAGACACTGTTCGCCCGGAAAACGCCGCTGCTTTGCAAAAGGATACTCTATCCCGCATTAATGTGACGGATGCCATGAGCGTTTTCCCCAGGAATGAAGAAGGTGCTGACAGTTTCCTGCAAGGACTTCGGGAAATCGACAACTCGCTTCGTGTCCGGTCCGAGGTGCGTGCGGGCCGCCTGGATTCTAAGAGCACAAAGGACTTAACGTCTGTGCGGATCGAGTTGAGGGAGGACGAACAGCGTCTTATCAACAGGCTCTATTTTAAGATTATTCCCTGGCATAAGGTTCAAGAGGTTTTTAACCATGTTGGGGGAAATGCCGTGGCCGCGCATGTGGTGCTGTCCTCGATCGTGGAGAGAGTAACCGGTGTTCCTGCCAGGCAACAGCTTGTTGTTGACGGGAAGAAGTATTCGGCCGAAAGTATTCTAAAAGGGATTTTTGGTCCGGAAGTATCCTTCTCTCTCTCTGCAAAGGCTTATGAAATTAATCCCCAGGATAAAGTAAACGAGGGAGGCGGGGCTGTGGTTTTCAGCCAGCAACGGTTTGAACAGACCAAGTCAGATCCGCGGGCGCTATTTAATTTATTCAAAGGCGGAACGGCTTTGCAGGGGGATAAAAACGAGCCTGTATTGATCATTGCCGGAAAGGTCGACGTGGATGGTTTGATCCGAATGCTGACGAACAAGAATTCCGGACTGACGCCGTCGGAACGAAATGAACTCAAAAAAATGAAAATTTCGAAGCTTTTGAAAACTATCAAGCCTTCTCAACTGAACAGTTTTATTGCCGCGCGCCGCGGAGGTGTGGTAACACTATTAGCGGACGAGAAAGAGACTGAAGGGCTTCAGGGCGGCATGCATGTCGTGTTTGGGAAAAAGTTTGCCACGGGGGACGAAATGCTGGTAACGGCGCTTGCGGTTCTTCTCAAACAAAAGGCCGACCAATTGGTCGGTGCGTCGACGGAAGTCCGGAAGGCCCTTCTCGAGAGCATCCCGCGGGAATTTCCGGGACTTGAATCACGAAGGGCAAACGTGTTTTCGGTGGAACATATCGTTCGACTTGCACAGCAGCTTATTAATTCGAAGTTGATCGGCAAATCCGCATAAAGCAGTCTTTTGCCGTAGTGCGCCGGCCGTACCCCGGTTTTCTGGAAACTTCCATTTTTTCTATAGCAAAGTCCACAAAATTTCTCAGAGATTCCTCGCCGGCGTTCATCCCGCCGCCAGCGAGGCGGGATTCACTCGCGCGTTCGGCTTTGCTCGCCCATGAGACCTTGGCGGAGGCAGCTGTCGGAGTCCCGCAAAGCACGGTTTCCCCTGATCTTAAGGGGAATTTGCGGGACGAGACCGCAGACGGGCGAGAGTCGCTGGACCCGAGCACCGTCGGTGCCGAACCAAGGCCTCATGGGCACCATGCCCGCTTCGCCTCACGAGCGCGTCTCAGAATCTTGAGAAATTTTACTTTGTTCTCTCTACAAATACCGGGCATTGCTAGACACCAGTTTTTACTTTTAACTTTTGGCATTCCTAGCTACAATACCTCCGAATTTCTAACCCCTTATAAATTTGAGACTTACCTGATGTTTGCTCCGGTCAGAGAACAGTTAGCGGTCTTTAAGGAGAACCTTGTCGAGCTGATTTCCGAGCATGAGCTTGTGGTGAAGCTCGAAGCGTCCCTCAAGGAGAAACGTCCTCTCCGTATCAAATACGGCGCCGATCCTTCGGCCCCCGACCTCCATCTGGGCCACACCGTTCCGCTTCGCAAACTCCGGCAGCTTCAGGATTTAGGCCATATCGTGGTTTTCATAATCGGCGATTTCACGGCGCGTATCGGTGACCCTTCCGGAAAATCCGAGACGCGGCCGATGCTGACCGAGGAACAGGTCCATGCCAACGCCAAGACCTATCAGGAACAGGTGTTCCGCATTCTCGATAAAAAGAAAACCGAGGTGCGCTACAATTCCGAATGGCTGGGGACGATGAGGTCCGAAGATTTTCTCAAGCTTACAGCGCAATACACGGTGGCGCGGATCCTCGAGCGCGATGATTTTTCAAAACGCTATAAATCAGGAGAACCCATTGCGGTCGTGGAGTTTCTTTACCCCTTGATGCAAGGTCATGATTCCGTGGAGATCGAATCGGATATCGAGATCGGCGGGACCGATCAAAAGTTCAATCTTCTGGTCGGGCGTGAACTTCAAAAGACCGACGGCCAGGAGCCGCAGGTCGTGATGACGCTTCCCCTGATCGAAGGGACGGATGGTGTTCAAAAGATGTCGAAAAGTCTCGGCAATCATATCGCTTTAAAGGATTCTCCCCGGGAAATATTCGGTAAGGTGATGTCGATCCCGGATGCTCTGATGGAACGGTATTACCGCTACGTGGCCGCACTTTCCCCCCAAGAGATCAAAAATGTCTTGAAGGGTCTGAAAAACGGCGAACTTCATCCCCGCGATGCCAAAGCGCGACTCGCGGAACGGATCGTCTCTCTTTTTCATTCCGAAACAGAAGGAAAAAACGCGCGCGAAGAATTCGATAAGATTTTCAAAAATAAAGGAATTCCTGATGAGATTCTCACCGTCAAGATCGGTCAAAAGACGATCGATATCGTGAGTCTTTTGGTCGAAGCAAAGCTCGTGACGAGCAAATCCGAGGCCCGTCGTCTCATGGAACAGGGCGGGGTGAAGATCGGTCATGAGAAGATCACGGATCCGAAGGCGGTCATTACGATCGGAGCGCCCTTTGTCCTGCAATGCGGCAAACGAAAATT
>JBAZJC010000056.1:0-9463 GCA_041651495.1 Candidatus Omnitrophota bacterium
CCTTATGAGCCATGCCAAACAGTTGGATTCGCAAGTTCTCCGGCTTGCCTTTATCTTCATCCTCGTGGGTTACGGTACCAAAGCAGGTCTTGCGCCGTTCCATTCCTGGCTTCCGGACGCGCACAGTCAGGCCCCGGCTCCCGTGAGCGCGCTTCTTTCCGGAGTGCTTTTAAGCTGCGCGACTTTGGGGATCCTGAGGTTCCATATCCTGACCACAGCCGCAACCGGCTCCGCGTTTTCGGGAACGCTCCTTATTTTATTCGGAGTGTTTTCTGTCGCCGTCGCAACGCCTTTTATTCTGGAACAAAAGGATTATAAACGTCTTCTGGCTTATTCCAGCGTGGAGCACATGGGGCTCGCGGCCGCGGGTCTTGGTTTCGGCGGCGCGCTCGGGATCTACGGAGCGCTCCTTCATATCGTGAACCATGCGTTTACCAAATCCCTGCTTTTTTTCAGTTCCGGGCATCTGCTACATCTTTTTCAGACCAAGGAGATCAGTAAGGTCAAAGGGATCTTCCGGAAAAACCCGTTTTTGGGCATCGTTTTCTTTTTAGCTGCCCTGGCCATTGCCGGGATGCCGCCGTTCAGCATTTTTGTCAGCGAATTCCTTATTTTAAGCGCAGGATTCCTGGCCGGAAAATTCATTCCATGCGCACTTCTCCTGGTCCTGCTGGCGCTTGTCTTCATCGGTTTTTTGAGGCACGCGAACCATATGACTTTTGGTGTTCCCGAGGAATCTCCCCGCAAAGGAGGGTCTTCGACCGTGGAGAAAAGCTTCCTGATGGACGGTGTTCTCTGCATCGGTCTGATCGTGATCTTTGTGATGGGGTTTTATATCCCAAGCCCGTTCCAGCAGCTGCTTCTGGAAGCAGGCCGCGTGGCCGGGGGAGCCGTTATATGAAGCCGGTTTTTCAAAGACTAAAAGAAAAATTCGGTAATGCGATCCTGGAGGTTTCAGAGGGGTCGGCGAAAGAGTGGCATGTCCTCGCGGCACGAGATTCAATCCTGAGGATCGCCGAATGCCTCATCGAGGTCTTCGGGATGCGGTTCCTTTTTCTTTCCGGTTCCGATACGAGAAAAGAGAACAAATCTTTTACTCTTCATTATGTTTTTTCCTATGCCCACCAGGACCAGTTTTTGGTTGTTCAAACAAGGATTGAAGAAAAGAACCCTCATTTTCCGTCTTTGGCGCATTTTCTGCCTCAGGCCAACTGGCATGAGCGGGAAATCCAGGATCTTTTGGGGTTGGTGGCAACAGGACATCCGGACCCCAGGCGTCTTGTTCTTCATGAAGACTGGCCCCAAGGGTTTTTCCCGTTGAGAAAAGATTTTGGATCTCCCAAGAAGATCCCCAGGACTGTGGGTCATTATGCTTTTGAACGCGTCGAAGGAGAGGGTATCTTCGAAATCCCCGTAGGTCCCGTTCATGCGGGGATCATTGAGCCCGGGCACTTCCGTTTTTCATCCGCCGGAGAAAGTATTCTCAAACTTGAGATCCGTCATTTCTACACGCACAAGGGAACCGAAAAATCAGGAGAAGGAAAGGCCCCAGAGCACCTTCTTTGCCTTGCCGAAAGAATCTCGGGAGATAACTCTTTGGCTCACGCGGTGGCTTGCGCCCAGGCGCTCGAGAAACTGGGACAGATCGAGGTTCCGCCTCGCGCCCAGTTCCTCAGAGTTGTTTTTCTTGAAATGGAGCGTCTTCATAATCACATGAGCGACATCGCGGGGATCGCCCTGGATGTCGCGTTCAGTTTTGGCGCGAGCCAGCTGATGCGGGTCAAGGAGACTCTCTTGAGGCTGAATGAGCCATTGGCTGGGACGCGTCTCCTGCGGTCTGTAATCACTTTGGGCGGCGTTCGTCAAGATATCTCCGAGGTCAGGAAGGAATGGCTTATCAAAGAGATCAAAAAGATCAAGGATGATTTTGACAAAACGATCCAGATTCTTTGGCAGGTCGATTCCCTGATGGACCGGATCGAAACAACCGGTACGATCAAGAAAGAAGTAGCCGAGGTTTTGGGAGGCGTCGGGCCGGTGGCAAGGGCTTCCGGCATCGACCGTGATCTTCGGCGGGACCATCCTTACGCGGCATATAAAGATCTCTTTTTCAGAGTTCCGGTTTTTACGGAGGGCGATGTCGAAAGCCGTATGAAAGTGAGGGTCCAGGAGGTCTATGAATCCTTCAAATTGATCTATGATGCCCTTCACGCCATGCCGCAAGGCCCTTTGTGCGGCGCGGTAAAACCGCTTGCGTCGTCCCAAAGTGCGCTGGGCTATACGGAGGCCCCGCGAGGTGAATGCTTTCATTGGGTCTCCACGGATGGTCATGGAAAAATCTCTCGCTGGAAGATCCAGTCGCCTTCGTTCAGTAATTGGCCTTTGATCGAGTATGCAGTGCTTGAAAATATCGTTCCCGATTTCCCGCTCATTAACAAGAGTATGAATCTATCTTATTCTGGGAACGATCGGTAGGTTGTAAATAAAAGGAGTCGAACGTGTTCAGGATACTTAAAAAAAACATGAAAACGGGAAAGGTCACCCTTCCGTACGCGGAGCTTACGGCGAAAGTACCGGAAGAATTCCTCGGCGCGCCCGAGGTCGACCCTGCGAGATGCACAGGCTGCGGCCAATGCGTCACCGCTTGTCCGGCCAGGGCCTTGACGATCAGGGACTCCCAACCCGAGGATAGACGCTCTTTTTGTCTTTTTTACGGCAGTTGTATTTTTTGCGGTCTTTGCGGTCCGGCCTGCCCTCACCAGGCGATCTTTTTCAACGGAAAATTCAAACTTGCTTCCCGGACAAAAAAAGAATTGAACCGGGAATTATTTTTTTCTTTACCGGAATGCCGGAAAGATGCGGCTTTTATTCCGGGGGGTTCGCTTTCATCCGAAGAAAAAGCGAACATTGCGCAAGGTTTCACGCAAGGTGATTTTGCGGACCGGATTTTGACGGAAGAAACGGGTTTAAAGTTAAAGGCCAAAATCAAAAACCTTTTCGGCCGATCGCTTCATATCCGGGAAGTCGATGCAGGTTCCTGCAATGGTTGTGAGGTGGAGATCGTGAATCTTTCCAATCCTATCTATGACGTGGAGCGGTTCGGCGTTCATTTTGTCGCTTCGCCAAGGCACGCCGATATGCTTCTTGTAACAGGTCCGGTTACGCGTCAGATGGAGCTTGCGCTTGTGAAAACCTATGGAGCAACACCCTCTCCCAAGCTTGTTGTGGCTTGTGGAAGTTGCGCGATTAGCGGCGGGATCTTTGAAGGGAATTATGCGGTGATCGGGGGTATTGATCGTTCCGTCCCCGTCGATGTTTATGTCCCCGGTTGTCCACCCAGGCCGGAAGCCATTCTCCACGGGATTTTTCTCGCTTTGGACAAAATGTCCGCAGTAAAGAAAGATTAGCCCGTTTCTTCCCAGATGTCGCCGCGGCGGCCGACTTTGATAACGGTTTCGATCCTTATCTTGATCACGGCCAGGTGCTCCGTCATCTCAATTTCGTAGTGGCCGCGTCTTTTTCCGGTTCTGACAGCTTCAATCACCCGGTCGGTGGAAAGTTTCACAAGTTTCTTATCCCATCCTTTTAATACGGCGTCAAAAACAGGACCCCGCTCGATGATCCGGGCGGTCCCGTTCAGGCGGTAAGCCTCCAGCGTATCAAGGTCCATGAACGAAACGGAGGCTTTTGGATTTTCACGCAAGTTGGAAATGGTTTTTCCGACTACATAATCAAGCAGATAGAGAAAATTTCCTTTTCCGCGGTAAAAAAATTTTGGGACGGAATTCGGCTGTCCGTCACGTCCGACGGTCGCAATCGAGACGAATTCTCTTTTTTCCAGTATTTCCTTAAGTTTTTCGGTAATCTTGGGCATTTTTTTCTCCGGTCGTTATTATACTGTAAACAAGCAAGATTTATACCAATCTCAATGATAAAGAAAAGCGTACGGCGTTCTGAGTATGGAGCAAAGGCCTTTTCACCGTACCCCGTACGCCTTACAAGTTGCTTGCTCTCACAAAGAGAATTGATTATAACGCCACTATGCGCGGTCTTTATATCCATATACCTTTTTGTCATGGCAAATGCCATTACTGTAATTTTATTTCTATTTCAGATCCTGATCAGGTAATGCGCCGACGAATTTTTCTCGCTTTAAACGAAGAGATGAATGAGGTCCAGCGACGACATGGGCGGTTTAAATTTGATACGGTCTATTTTGGCGGGGGAACGCCCTCGATTCTGGGTCTCCACGAGATAAAATCGCTGGTGAACGGGATCCGCGATCATTTTGATATCGCTTCAGATGCGGAGATCACCTGTGAGTGGAACCCGGGCGACGGAGACGGCGAGAAACCGGCGCTCTTTCGAAAACTTGGCGTAAACCGCATCAGCCTCGGCTGCCAGTCGTTCCGGGATGAAATCCTTAAAAGACTCGGTCGGCGGCATACCACACGAGATATCGTGGAAACGGCTGCGAAGATCCGAAAGGCCGGAATAACGAATATCAGTTTTGATCTAATGCTGCGTTTGCCGGGACAGACCCTTAAGGATTTTCGGGATTCCGTGAGACAATGCATCGAACTTGAGGCCGCACAAGTTTCACTTTACGATCTTGAGGTTCACGAAGAAACACTGTTTGGCCGATTCAAAAAAGAAAGAAAGCTGGATCTTCCTGGAGAAGAAGAACACGCGCAAATGTACGAAAATGCGATTGAGATGCTGACGAGTTCGGGCTACGAGCATTATGAGATTTCCAATTTCTCAAAACCAGGCTTGGCGTCGCGGCACAATCTCATTTATTGGCATAATGAGGAATATCTGGGTCTGGGTCCTGGGGCTTTCACGTATTTAAACGGGATTCGCTCGCAATTTGCTTTGGATCTTATGCGTTATCTTGAAAAATGCGAAACCGGAGATTGGAAAAATGATGCGGAGGATAAACTGTCGGAAGAGGAGAAAGAGACCGAAACTTTGATAACGGGACTCCGACTTCGCGAGGGCGTTTCTCCGGAAATATTTTCCAAAATCTATCCGTCACTCCGGGATCGGATTCATGATCTGTCCCGCGAAGGACTTCTGGAAGAAACGGACGGGAAGGTCCGGCTCACGGACTGCGGGAAATTCCTCTCTGAGGATGTTTTCGCTTTTTTGGTCCAAAAAGAAGGAGCGGCATAAGCTCGTCTCCTGTGCTATATTGTTATCGCGTTGATATTTGTCCTGAAAAAGATCACTTGAATAACCGGGGAGGTTGAAATGAAAGCTGCCGGCAAGGTTTCAATTGCGTTGTGCTTTTTTATTTTTGTTTTGGCGATCTTTGCTTATGCTGAAGAAGGGAAAAGCGTTAAAACTAAAACAAATTTTCCCCCTCCAACTGCGACCAACCCGGGGGCTCCGACCGCAACTCCCATGATTCCTCCGGGAGCCACTCCGGCCATTATGGTCTGGTCGGGTGAAAAGACCACGCTCGATAATCTCCAGACAGCGTTCAATGGTGAAAGTAATGCTCATGCGCGCTATCTCGTGTTCGCTCAAAAGGCGGGTGCGGAAGGGTACGGCAAAGTCGCGAACCTTTTCAGGGCCGCCGCCCGAGCCGAGGAGGTGCATTTTAAGCGTTGCGCCAAAGTGATCAAAGAACTCGGAGGTGTTCCTACGGCCAAAATCGAACCTGCGATCGAAAAAAGCACTGCAGAGAATCTTGAGACCGCGATGAAAAGTGAAATCTACGAAAGCACGATCATGTATCCGGAATTTTGGGCTCAATCCGAAAAAGATCAAATCAAGGGAGCGACCGATGCCTTTGAAGATATCGGGAAAGCCGAGGCTGTTCACGCCGGTCTTTACGAGAAAGCCCGTGAGAATTTGCCGGAATGGAAAGATAAGAGCAAAAAGTTCGAAGTGTGTACCTTCTGCGGCAATGTGGTGGAGAAAGTCAATTTCAAAAACTGCCCCGTTTGTGGCAAGAGCAAAAAGCTGTACGTTTCCGTCCGCTAAAGGCGGTTCGTTTCAAAAGCAAAAAAGGCGAAGCCGGATTTCCGGCTTCGCCTTTTTTATCCTGCCTATGATCTTAATTCTTCCAGCCAGCGGTTGAATTTCGGGATAAATTCACCGTAACGACCAACGTCCTTTTCACTCCAGGACTTTCGTTGCTCACTTAAAAACGCCAGTCTTTCTTCCAAAGTCTCATGGTTGATTTCGTCAAGCGCATTGACCGCGATCTTTGTGTCCCGGATCCCGTCCCAGACCTTCTCCACCGGAAAACCTGCTTTTTGGAGCGGCAAGTCCCAAGTAGCGTCAACGACAGTCCAACGGCCTTCAATGAGGGCTTTACAGGCGAGGTGATGACCGGATGGCAATAGGGCGGCAAGTTTTCGGATCTCGTCAGGGTACTTCAGCGGGAACCCATGCCATTGGAAGGGATAAGTGACGTACCAAACTGGAATATTTAGTTTTTCAAAAAACATCCTCAACAAAAAGTGTTTTGGATTGCAGGAACCACGGTTCTGGGTCAGGAGACCCACAGGGCCTGTGGCCGGGGTGTTGAGTTCAGGGACAATCGCGTAGGGGATGTCGCGGATGTGATTAAAGACAGAAACGCGCGCTTCCCGGAGAGACAGGCCTGAAGTCCATTTTTCAAAAGTTTCTATAAGGAGAGAGTCATGCATGGCACGCTCGCCCGGTCCCGGTCATTTTTTTGCTTTGCCCTGGTTTGCGACGGCGTCCATTGCGGCTTTGATCTTTTCTGGATCGCCCAGATAGTAATGCTTGATCGGCTTGAGGTCCTTGTCGAGTTCGTAGACGAGCGGGATGCCGGTCGGGATGTTCATCCCCACAATCACATCGTCCGGGATATTATCCAGGTATTTCACAAGCGCGCGAAGACTGTTGCCGTGGGCTGCGATGAGGACTCTTTTCCCGGCTTTGATCATGGGGGTCGCAACGTCATGCCAGAAGGGAAGGACGCGAGCGACCGTGTCTTTCAGGCATTCCGTGAGGGGAAGATCACTTTTTCTGAAACTCTGATAGCGCGGGTCCTTGGCCGGATTTCTCGGATCGCTTTCCTCAAGCGGCGGCGGGGGAACATCATAGCTCCGGCGCCAGATCTTGACCTGGGCCTCTCCGTATTTGGCTGCGGTCTCGGACTTATTAAGGCCCTGCAGGGAACCATAATGGCGCTCATTCAGGCGCCAGTCTCGAAGGACCGGGATCCACATGAGGTCCATCTGGTCGAGCACGATCCAGAGCGTGCGGATCGCACGTTTGAGAACAGACGTGAGAGCGATATCAAAAACGTAGCCTTCTTTTTTAAGAAGTTGGCCGCCATCTTTGGCTTCTCCGAGGCCCTTTTCCGAAAGGTCTACGTCGGTCCAGCCGGTGAACCGGTTTTCCTTGTTCCAGGTGCTTTCTCCGTGACGGATCAAAACGAGTTTATACATGAAGGACATCTCCTGATGCTTGGGTTGATAGATGATGAACGACAGAGTGAAAATATATCAGCTGTGGGCCGGAAATCAAAGGCTAAAAACACTCATTGACCCTAAGCCCGCAATCTTTATAATTAACCCCTCCGACAGCTTTTTTAACCAGTTCTTTCCCCTGTAGCTCAGCTGGTAGAGCATGCGGCTGTTAACCGCAGTGTCCCTGGTTCGATCCCAGGCGGGGGAGCTTCCTTAGGGCGAGTTGTTCGCTTTGCGAACCTCGCCCTTTTTTATTCATAGGGATAACAAATTAGCCATGCGTCTATGGAGTTTCCACCCAAAGTACTTGGATGCCAAAGGGATTGTTGCCCTTTGGCGTGAGGCCTTGCTCGCTCAAAAGGTTTTGCAAGGGAAAACGAAGGGTTACAGACACCATCCGCAACTCGAACGATTCAGAAATTCCAAGGATCCCGTGCGAGCCATAGTTTTTTATTTATACGGCGTCTGGAAGGAAGCAAACCGAAGAGGCTACCATTTTGATAGAACAAAAATCCTGAAAAAACACACGAAAACAAGGATCAACCTTACCCGCGGACAAATGAAGTATGAATTTAATTGGCTCTGCGAGAAATTGAAAAAACGCGATCCTGTCCGATATAAGCAAATCAAATCGATGATGCCAATAGAAGCGCACCCGCTATTTTCTCCGAAAGCCGGCTTGGTGGAGTCGTGGGAGCGTGTACGAAAGGATAAATTGTAGGGTTCACAAATCGTACAGTTCGTGGAGTTTTTTAAAGAAAAGGTCGTAGCGAGAAAATCGTTGCGGCCTTTTTTGTTTGACGGATTTTCCTGTTAAGTTTAACTTGTCTCTAGGGTGCTGGTGTTGCTCGGATAAAAATCGGAGAAATGGCCAATGAATGAAACATTTTATAATACAACCGTTGAAGGAGCTATTAAGGCATTGGAAAGTAATTTTCAAAATGGACTTCGCGATGAAGAAGCCAAAAAACGATTAACAGAGTACGGTTTAAATCAGCTTCAAGAAAAGAAAGGTATAAGTCCGTTCGCTATATTTCTCAGGCAGTTTAAAGATTTTATCATTTGGATTTTAATGGGCGCGGCATTTGTTTCGGGATTCTTGCAGGAATGGATAGACGCTCTTGCCATCATCGCGATTGTTATCATAAATGCCATCCTCGGGTTCTTTCAAGAATATCGCGCTGAAAAGTCGCTCGCGGCATTAAGAAAGTTATCTAACCCCGTCTCAAAAGTTATCCGCAATGGCCGGCATAAAATCATTCCTTCTTCAGAGTTAGTTCCCGGCGATGTGATTGAAATGGAAGCCGGCGACAGCATTGCCGCAGACAGCCGTCTGGTTTGGATGAGCGCGAATTTTGGTGTGCAAGAAGCCAGTCTTACCGGAGAATCGACGCCTGTTGCAAAAACGACCCGCGCTTTAGAGGAACAAAATATCCCGCTTGCTGATCGGGCCAATGCGGTTTTTATGGGGACTTCGGTTGTATCCGGTAAAGCAAAAGCATTGGTGGTTCATACCGGCATGCAAACAGAGTTGGGTAAAATTGCGGGCATGGTCCAGGCAGTAGTACATGAGACAACGCCCTTGCAAAAGAAATTGGAAGAGTTCAGCAAGTGGCTTGTGTATTTATGCTTTGTCATAGTGGGGATGGTATTCCTGCTCGAATGGCTGCAGGGCGGCAAGATTGTGGATGTGTTTTTAACATCGGTAAGTTTAGCGGTCGCGGCTATTCCGGAAGGTCTGCCTGCGGTAGTCACCATTGCGCTTGCCTTAGGTGTCCACCGGATGGTGAAACGCCACGCGCTTATCCGTAAACTTCCTTCTGTTGAAACCTTGGGGTGTGCCACGGTTATCTGTTCAGATAAAACAGGCACGCTGACTAAAAACGAAATGACAGTACAAAAGGTATTTGCAGGGGGAAAACTTTTTGAGGTAACCGGCATCGGGTATGCGCCTGAAGGAGAGTTTTTGTTCGGTGAAAAACACATCAGAAGCTCTGATTATGCTGATC
>JBAZJC010000057.1:0-9395 GCA_041651495.1 Candidatus Omnitrophota bacterium
TAACGACAGATAACATTACCGCAAGGCATCTGCTTAATATACAACGGATATGCCGCCGCAGAATCAACGAGCGTTTTGCCCGTTTCGATAAAGCGCTTTATTATGACGAATCGCTCAATGCAGGGGCGATCGAAAAAATATACAATCGGAACATGTAAGTATCCACGGAGGGGAAAATGGCAGATTATGTTTCTGAAGGCGGCAGTCTCAGGTGTGTTTTCGGGGAAAGGCTTGATACGGTCAATTGTATGAGTCTTGAGAAGGAACTTTTGGAGAAGATCAAAGAGATGAAAAGCCCGGTCGTGTTCGACATGGAGAAAGTTCAGTATATCGCCTCTTCTTTTCTAAGGATCTGTTTTCAGGTCACTAAGGAAGTAGGCGCCGGGAATCTCTCTCTGATCAAAGTGAACCCGGAGATCAAGAAAGTCCTGAAGATCGCGGGTGTGGATAAATATATCAAAATTGATTGAAGAACGGCCCGTCGCCCAGGTTAAAGAGTAAAAACCATGCCGGAAGAAACGGTTGTTCTGGAGAATGATATCTCGGAGTTGGAAACACTCAGGAAGGCCCTTGACGGCTTCGGAGCGAAGAACAGTCTTTCACAGAACACCGTTATTGAGATCAATCTTGTTTTGGAAGAAGCTGTAGTGAATATCATCTATTACGCTTATGAGAACAAGAAGGAAAGGCATAAAATAGTTATAGGATTGGGGTTTGAAAACGAAGTTGTGGTTCTGCGGGTCGAAGATGATGGGGTTCCTTTTAACCTCCTTCATTCTCCTGAACCCCTATTCGATACCACGGCCAAGGAAATGAAGATAGGCGGACTCGGGATACACCTGATACGCAAGCTGGCGAATTCAGTTTCATACCACAGGACGGATGGAAAAAATATATTAACCGTGCAAATGAGAAAGCAATAATAAATCTCCGCTCCCCAATCACCCAAACACACACACCCTCACTGAACGACCCTTTGGGTGGCTATAAAAACAAAGAAGCCACCGAGGTTAACCCTCGATGGCCTTTTGTGTTACGAATGGTAGCGGGGGAACATTTCTTCGCCGGAGGACGCTTGTCCACCAATGATTTGTGGAGGAAATCCGTCCAGCGCATTGTGGCGCCTGCTCGCCAATGTTTTGTGGAGGGGAGAGAAATACTGGACCGTCCCAATACCTATTAATTTTCACGGCGTGGAAATTGGGGCGATCCAAATTACCATTTTGAAAAGAAATAAAAAGTTTGGGCCGAGGAAAATTTGTAGTTCGAAACCGTTGAATTCGGAAAATAATAACGTTTTTCCGCACAAAAAGCGGCCCAACAGACAACTAAGCTCCTGACTTTGAAGAATCGCTGGTGATCTCAAAAACACGATCATCGACCAATTGTTCCTTTTTCCAAACTCGAACCCGCCACTTGCCTATGGCTAGGCTGCCAAGGGCTGGATCCAGCCATACCGAAGTCCAGGTATACCACGCATGGTTTTCCACGGAAAAACTTTCGCTTCGGTATAATTTGCCATCCGGAGAAAACCATTCAACTTCGAAATTTTTTGAAAAAGCATTTTTTAACTGACCGCCGTAGGTAAACTCAGCAAACCACCCAATTCTTTGAACGCTAACAGGAAAAACGTCACTCATCCCAATAGGGTTAGGCTGATACCCTCTATCCTTGGTTTCCACGCTTCTCGCGACACCGACTCTTTTGATCTTTAAAATCCTATAATTATCTTCGACCCCCGGAACGGGACCCAAAGGAATGTTTTGGAAATCAGATTTTCCGGACTGGTTAACTGCAACCGCGGGAACAGACTCTGGGATTTTTTTTAATTCCCTACTTGAGGTCGATTTAACGGCACTTTTGGATGACACCGATTTCGTTGGCGCTTCCCCTTTAATAAAAAAATAAGATTCGTCGATGACATTAGCGCCGCGCGTCACTCGAACGCGCCAACGCCCAACATTACTTTCTTTTTGCGTTAAATTTAAAACAAGTGGGCTTTGGGCGCGCGTGGATGCGAAATTAAAAAAGAATTCTCGTTTTGAATAAAGATTCCCAGAAGGGTCATACCATTCGGCATTGAACTTCTCCATCGATCCGAATCCTTTTTGTTGAATGCGGATATGCCAAAAAATCCGCTCGACGGTATTCGGAAAAACAAGTTTGTCTCCCTTCTTAAAATCCTCCTGCGGACCTTCCACTCCCTCGGCTAACCCCATCTCCGTTATTTCACCTTCCTTCTCAGGATTTGCCCCACTATTCAGAACAGACCCGAGCATCGTGTCGGCATTAAATTTTCTCTGCCAAAGGCTCGCACTGGAAGGTGCGGCTGAAGGCGCCTCAATCATGCTTTTGGAAGATGTCCCCACGACACCAAGGTTGCCTAAATTTTTTTTCAAAATTACCAAACGATCTATAGAGATTGGGTGTATCCCTTGGTATGAGGATCCTCTGGCTTTCGAAGGAATGCCGATTTTCACTCTTTTTAGAAAACTAAAACCTGACGACGGACCATAGCCCGATGCGAGCATGGTATGGATGGCTTGCCCATCAGCCGCTATTTCATCTTTTTCACTGTAAACACCCGCTTTGAAGGCTGGCACAGAAAGCGGAGTCTTGTGCAAAAGGCCAGCCGCGATACCAGAAGCAACCGCATTAGCCATATTTGCGTCTTCATCTGACACCAACTGACGCTGATGCCCCATCATGCTATGGGCAATTTCATGAGCTAAAACAAAAGCCAATTCGTCTTCGCCGTTCACAAAATGCAAAAGAGGACTCGATACCATGATCACATTTTTTCCAGAAAGTTCCGCTGTAGCCTCCGCGCTTTTGCCTGTCACTACAAAAAAGAACGGTAAGGGCATTGAAATTAACGGGACTCTCATGTCCCATATCTTTTCGCCTCGGCGGAATTGCATTGTTGCCCAATCCACATCACATGAATTATCTAACAATGTAACCAGCATAGCGATAGAGTTTATTGGGACCCCTTGAAATCGAAGTATTTCATCTCCTCTTTTAAGATCCAAATTAAGAAATGAAAAGTCAGGAAGAAGGTCCACCACCATGACTCCATGGCGCCGGGACAATGGATAGACCGCCTCCCATTTAGGATCCAATCCTCCATAAGCGAATGGGAGATTTCTGGTACAATGAGATTGCCCCTGATCCGGAAGACTTCCAACAAGCCGATATCCAATGTTCGTAAGCCGGACATTGTTATTCAGGGAAAAATCAAGCGCTTCTCGATCGACATCAGATAAAGGAACCGCATTAGTCGGTAAAGAAGCGCATCCTGTCAATAACAACCCACTCATAAAAAAAACTGTTAATTCATTTCGGATTCTCAAGGCTTGTCTCTCCTTTCATCTTAGCAATAAGTGATGTTAATGCCGCAAGCCTTTCATCGGAGGAAGGGTGCGTAGCCATAATTGAATTCTGTCGTGTCGCTGGAATTTCAATCGAAAATCGACGCCACACTCTTAGCGCGGCATCCACATCAAAACCAGCTCGTTGCATATAGACAAGACTGGCCGCATCCGCCGCCATTTCCATCTCTTTTGAATAAGGGGAACTCACGACGGCGGAAGAATAAGCCGCAATGCTATTTCCTGCGCCTGGGGCATATTTTTCCGCCAGAGAACCAATCATCATACCTGCCGCTTTTCCGACAACTCGATTCCCGATCGTTTGTAAGGGGTGTCTTTTCACGATGTGAGCTAATTCATGCGCAAGAACGGCCGCCAGCTCACTATCATCTCTAACAAAGCAGAGCATTTCTGGGGTCACGACAACATCCCCGTTAAGATCGGCATATGCATTGATGCCGGATATTTTCCCTTCCGTCGAAAATTTTATATGTTTTGCCTCATCAGGAACGTTTATTAGAAGGCGATTACCTACCGTTGAAACACGTTTCAAATTTTTTTGAGAATAAACCGTTCGCTCCGCATTCAACTCAGAAATCATGGCTTTCTTTTCTTCCTGCGTCACGTTGTTAGAGGAAACCGTTTCGCAACCGCTCAAAAAACAGAAGATGCTCGAAACCACTACCAGTCTAACAAATTTTGATTGCCATATACCCGTCATTAACCTGCCCCACTTAGTTATCCCAGCATGAGTGAGAGAATGGCTGCCGGTTTGACCACCTTAACTGTACTGCTTCTGGTGCCGGAGGACGATAGCCCAGAGAGCTATGCGGCCTGATCGTGTTGTAGTCAATCCTCCAGCGTTCGATCAGGACTTGTGCTTTGAATAGCGTCCGCTGTTCTTCATATTGAATTCGCCGTTACTACCTAATTCGCTACCTAATTAATTATTACCCAATTTGCCTTTTTTCCATTTTGGCGTATTTTCCCACATGGCATTTTGCCCGCGGCCAAGACACCGGACCTGTCCGGCAGCGCGCATTTTTTCTGCCACAAGCTCTTTAAGCGCCAAACAATTTGTCTCGCCGCCGTCGAATAGAGGCTCGCCGGTAAAAGGATGCGTAAACTTATGCTGAACCTTACGCTGTTCTACAGGGTAAACGGGATTGTACCGGAGCCCTACTTCAAATTTTATCTTGGCTTCCAACGGCAATACAACCGAGGGATAGGTGAAGTTAAAAACATATTGTTTGGATTCGTTTCTTCCGGGATTTTCAGTCAGGTCGAGCTTTACTCCAAATTGCTCCGCAAATTTAAGGATCTTATCTTTGACGGGCCGGATTGCCTGCCGCCTTACTCCACGCGTAAGGGTACCTGCCGGAAGCCGCATGCTGAAATCCAAATCCTCGCTTAGCCGGTAATAGGAATAATAGACCTTGTTGAGACAGGTTCCTCCCTTAAAAATAAGATCCGGGCTCAACTCTCGAACGCCCGAAAGCATCAGTGTTAAATAATAATCCTTCTCTATAAGCGGCAGATAAAATCCCGTTTGCGTTGCCGTCTGATTCAGAACCTTTAAGAAATCATCTTTGTTTTCGTGGATCACCGGAGAGAATCCTCCATGTTGTATTCAGGGCGCCTTTACGGGAACCGGTCAATGAGCTAATGGCCGTTTTTTCGACGCTTTTAATGAGTGGTTTCAAGGCAGAACCTTCGATGCCAAGTTGCTCCAAGGTCATGCCGATTCGCTTGCGTGTCGTGACATTGGGGAACCGGGAAGCAAATTCCACAAGTTTGCGAATATCACATTTCTTTTTCTGGACGATCTCTTTGAGGATCTGCACCGCTGGAGCAATCCCCCCGACCGGCTTGTTGAAATAAATAAGGTCCACCAAAGTTCTTTCCTTCGAACTGACGGCAACGCTTACGCCTTGCACCGTAATGTTTTCACTTCCATACAAGCGGGATTCAGAAACTTTTACGAATTTATAGGCCACCCCGCAAATCACTTTTTCCCGGCACAAGGACGTATTGAGGACATAAACGGTCTGAAAGATCTGCTCCGTAAAGCCGTAGTAGTTGAACATGGTGGAGTATCCGATGTAGTAATTCTTGCGGGGAAAGAATATCGGAGGGATGAGAAACTCATTGATACGGGTTCCCGTTGTGATGGAGTCGAGCGGCGTAAAAACATAAACACCGCGTTTGATAGGGGTCAGTATGCGTTTCTGCTTCAGGGTATAGACGAATTGCTTGCGGTATTTAAAATCAGCCGGCAAAAAACCATCAATCTCTTGCGCTGAAACGACGGTCTTTTTTTCATAAGAAAGGCGTGCTACAAATTCCGCCTCCTTCGGCCCGAAACCACTGAATGTATTTTTATTCTCCATAAGTAGCCTATTAGGTTACCTTCGCATAACGATAATACAATAAGAAATCTAGCATGTTTAAAACTTCTGTCAAGTCCCCCTGCACGCCATCACTGTATTCCATTTCTCGTTAATTGCTTCGGACACAATTAACGCGAAATAGAGTGCAACGGATAATTGTGCATGATCTGTCGGTGGTGGAATGAGGTGAGGGAATGGATTCCATCAGCCCAGCCTCACTTAAGTTCAATCAACGCTCGCCCTTCGCCCTTGTTCCCTGCACCTGACCACTCCCTTTCTTCATCCTGAGATTGAAAGGTAATAGTCGGCTGTAAAGTCTGCATGCCCGAGCCATTTGCCGAAGAGGATTATTGTTTGAGCGGTATGACAATATACCATTCCAACACTCAGGATACCATTCGGCTTCTAGAAGCAACATTTTCAACTGGATAAAAATCAGACCGGATTACCTGATTGAACCGGCTATTACCCAATTCATTACCTAATCAATTAGGTATTACCCCATTCGCAGCCATTTGGCTGATTTACCCTTGCCGAGGCATTTGATCTTTTTGGCGGCGCTCATCTGGCTGAGAACTTTTTTGATCATGACCCGGCTGACGTTCGGGCATTCTTGCTCGATATCGGAAATGCTGAATTTCCCAAGCTGGCGGTTGATCGCCGCTTCGACAATGCCTGTCTTGGCTCCTCTTGCCGGACTCGCATGACTGGCGCGCTCCTCGAATTCCTTGTAAGCCGCGACAATCGTCCCGAGAAAATAATTCAACCAGGGTAGAACATCATGTTTTGCTTCGTGCCATTGCTGTGAGCTTTTGTTGAGCGTTTCGTAATACGTTTCCTTGGACTGTTCCACAATGCGCTCGATGCTGATATATTTCCCCACCGTAAACCCGTGTTGATAAAGCGCCAGTAACGTCAGAAGCCGGGAAACTCTTCCGTTTCCGTCCCGGAAAGGGTGGATGCAGAGGAAATCCAGAACAAGACAGGCAATCGCGTAAAGTGAGGGGTATTTCAGCTGGTCGATACTGTGCCGATAGCTAAGGCACAGTTGTTCCATGACCTCCGGTGTTTTTGCCGCGCTGACAGGTTTATAGATCACTTCCACGCGGCCATCGGGGTATTTTTTGATAATGTCGTTATCCTTGTCCTTCCACTTCCCGGCGTCCCATGATTCGCCCCGGCACAAGCGATGCAGTTCTTTGATGAGATCTGGATTGATCTTCAAAGTGTCATATTTTTTATGGATCAGATCGAGAGCCTTGCGATATCCGGCAACTTCTTCTTCGGAACGGTCCCGAGGCTTGCTGTGACCGATCACAAGCGGTTTAAGGCGCTCCCGGTCCACCGTACCGCCTTCAATGCGGTTGGAAGATTCCGCGCTTTCAATCAGCGCCATCTCGACGAGGGTTTTAAGAACCTGCGGTGCCTGCTTCGTATAAAGCTCCTGCTTGCCCTTGTATTCCGAAATGCCGTTCATAAGCCAAACAAAGCTTAACGGCATTTTGGGGTTATCATTCTTGAAGGAATTCATGGTTCACCTCTGTTTCAGTTAACAACATAAGTTCGATATTAATATACCATTCGATATACCATTTGTAAAGTTCAGTATACCATTCGAATTTTAGATCATTTCCGGGTGGCTGAAGAACAATTGACTAAAAAAGCCACTGAGGCGCACCTCGGGAAATGCGGCTGTAAGCCGGAAAAACCGGAAAAGTGGTGCTTTGATTCGCCCAGGGAATCTGATACAATGCGTTCATTGCCACGAAAAAATTCTATGGAGTCATTTACGTCGCGGGGTGGAGCAGCTCGGTAGCTCGTTGGGCTCATAACCCAAAGGTCGCAGGTTCAAATCCTGCCCCCGCTACCAATTAAGAAACCCGTCAGGGATCCTTTCCCTGGCGGGTTTTTTCGCTTATTATATGTCGTCTTTTATCATCCCGGCCAGAAAAGGAGTTATTCATGTATCGAGAACAAATCAAAGTACTGGATTGTACGATCCGCGACGGCGGCTTGATGAACAACCACGATTTCGACGACCGCTTTGTCCGTGCGATCTTCAAGGCGGTTTCCGAAGCCGGGATCGACTATATGGAGATCGGCTACAAGAACTCCAAAAGACTTTTCCCGGAGGACAAATACGGGGCCTGGAAGTTTTGTTCTGACGAAGATATCCAAAAGGTCACGGAGGGGATCCCTTCCAAGACCAAGATCTCTGTCATGGTGGACGTGGACCGCGTGGACCTTGACGACATCAAGCCCAAAAAGGAAAGTCCCGTGAGCATGATCCGTACGGCGTGCTACGTCAAGGACGTCGATAAAGCCATCTTTCTCGCCAATCACTTTGCGGACAAAGGTTACGAGACCACGGTCAACCTGATGGCCATCTCCAAGGTGCTCGAAGTGGAGCTGACCGAGTGTTTGACCCAGCTTGAAAAAGAATGCAAATGCAATGTGGTGTATCTGGTCGACTCGAACGGCGCCCTTTATCAGGAAACTGTGGAGTACCTGATCAAGAAGGCCAAAAGCATTATCAAGACCAAAGAGATCGGCTTTCATGCGCACAACAACCAGCAGTTGGCTTTCGGCAACACGATCGAGGCCATTATTCACCACACGAACTATCTGGACAGCACGATCTTTGGCATGGGCCGCGCGGCAGGGAATTGTCCGACGGAACTTTTGCTGGGTTTCTTAAAAAATCCGAAATTTGATATTCGTCCCATTCTGGACGTGATCTCCAGGGAAATGGTGCCTCTTCGCGAAAAGGTCGAATGGGGTTATGTGATCCCTTATGCCATCACAGGGATCCTGGATGAGCACCCCAAGTCGGCCCTCAAACTCCGCGAAAGCGACCGGAAAGATAATTACCGCGAATTTTACGACAGTTTCGCGGGAAGTTCCGAGGTCGATTAAGCGTGGACCTCGGAAAGTTCCGCCAGAGACCCCTCCTTGGGATCTTACGAGGGATCAGACCCGCGGAACTGGAGCCTTTGTTCGAAACCGTGATCGCCAGCGGTCTTCAAGCTATTGAGATCACGATGAACACAGAAGGCGCGGACGGGCTTATCAGAAACGCGGTCAAACGCTACGGCAAGCAGTTGATGATCGGGGCCGGAACCGTCCTGACACTAAAGGATCTTCAAAGTGCGCTTCGCTCCGGAGCGACATTCATCGTAAGCCCTGTCGTGGTCCCGCCTGTGATCAAATACTGCGCCCGGCACAAGATTCCTGTTTTTCCCGGAGCACTTGTCCCCCAGGACATCTACGAGGCTTGGCAGGCCGGAGCGACCATGGTCAAGGTGTTCCCCGCCGGCTGTTTCGGACCGGATTATTTCAGGGAGATCAAAGGCCCGTTCCCCAGGATCGAACTCCTGGCGTGCGGCGGAGTGACGCCGGAGAACATAAAAGATTATTTCAAGAACGGCGCCAGTGCGATCGCGGTGGGTTCAAGTGTTTTTCGCAAAGAATGGCTCGCCGCAAAAAAATTCCATCTCATCCGCAACAGAATCCAAACCTATCTAAAAGCGTTACCGTAACATTTTTCTGGCAACTCCAGCCAGCAGAATTTCCAGTTAGCGCTTTTTACGGGGCAGCCGTGCAGTTTTCTTGAGGACGCTTTCTTTTAGACCGC
>JBAZJC010000058.1:0-9308 GCA_041651495.1 Candidatus Omnitrophota bacterium
ATACCTTTCGTTAAAAATCCTGTTTATCCGAATTTGTAATGTTTTTTGACGGCCGTCTTGATATCCCAGACACATTTCAATCCCTGGGGAAATGTCACGAGATCCCCTTTACCAAACGAGATCTCGCCGTCCGAAGTCTTCACGGTAACCTCTCCCTCCAGAAAATAGCAGATTTCTTTTTCATCGTAATACCAGTCAAAGCTCGAAACCTCTTTGGTCCAGACGGGCCACGAAAAAACCTTCAAGGCATTCAGCTTTTGGTTCGTGGGTTTTTCCACCAAAACTTTTAACTCGGCCTTTTGTGGCATATTTTATCCCCCGTTCTTTTTAAAACCCGGCTTTGCATACCCTCCAAACCAGATTTTGATTCCAGGATCACTTTCTGAATTTTTCAAGCCATCCACAATATTCGCACTTTGGTGCAGCCTTGGGCGCGGGGCCCGTCAAGATCGCAAGCGCCTGATGGAACAAAGCCTTCGCACGCCCCGTGTCCGTTCCGATCCTGATCGGCTGGATCTCAAAACACACCTGGCCATTTTCCATGACTTCCTTAGGCGAGTAATAGAGAAGAAAGCCGTACCCGGCGGTTCTGAGCCCGTTCCCCTCCAGCATCAGTGCGTAACAATCCAGCTGGGTCTGATAATACCTGGTCGCGTCCTCTTCATTCGTGGGAGACCCTTTGGTCTTGTAGTCGAACGGAATATAAACGCCGTCTTTGACGAGCAGATCATCGAGCATGCCTGAAAGAATCGATCCATTTTCATGATATTGAAGCCCAGTACGCCAGGCACGCCAGCCCTCGAGTTGGGCCTGATCGTCGTAAAGATGAATGCCCTTGAATGCGTCGATGCGAAGTTCCGGAGGAAGCATCCCTTTGCCGCGGAAGGTGTCGAAATAGGTTTTGATCACGCGGTCCATACCGCCCGGAAGCGAGGGAAAAATGCCGCGAGGCCGTTTGATATTCTTGACCTTCTCCAGCCAAAAACACCGGGAACAGTCCTTAAAAAGGTTCAATGCCGACGGGGATAACGTGATCATTTTTGTCATAATTGCCTCGAGAATAGGATGTATTAATTATAGCTCTGATAGCAGCGATGAGCTACTCACTTCTACGCAAAGATCAACAAGACCTAAAAAAGCTACTACTTTGCGCTTTGAGTTTTTTTCTAGAATTGTTCCTCCGTCTTTTTGTTTCCAGGAAACGGATTCTCAGGATTCTTAAAGTCCGGCAAAAAGGCCGTCCCTTCTTTGAGGTCTTGCATATAAACTTTTTCAAAACCAAGCTTCTCCACGAGATCCAGAACCCGATCATATTCCTCGGAACTGAGGACTCGCTGAAGCTTTTTTCGCCGGAAACAATCCGACACCGGCCGGAACTGGCTCATGACCGAAAGCGGGAGCCCGGGACCGAACTCCTTGTGAAGAAACTTCAAAACTTTCAGGCTATTCTCGATATACCCCGGCAAAACCAGATGACGAACAAGGACTCCGCAGCTGGCAGTCCGTAAACCCGTAGTATCCCAGGGTTCCAGAAAGCCCTTGAGTTTCACCATCTCCCGAAGCGCCTCTAAAACAATCTCGGGGTACCGTGCGTCTCCCATACACATCTTCGCAAGCTCAGGTTCTGCGAATTTGAAATCCGGAAGAAAAACATCCATCTCCTGTGCATAGGCTTCCACCCTTTCCGGCTTTTGATATCCGGAACAGTTAAAAAGCCTGGGGAGTTGGATCCCTTTTTCCCGCAGCGCACGGCAAAGCGACTGGATATGCGGCCAGAAATGGTCCGGTGTCACGAAATTGAGATTATGGACACCTTTGAGGAGGAGTGTTCGTACTTCAGAAAAAAGTTCCTCGGGCGTGATCGCGCGACCAGCATGCTGGATCGAGATCTGGTAGTTCTGGCAAAAGAAGCATTGGCTGGAACAACCGCTGAAAAAAATCGTGCCGGAACCTTTGGATCCCGTGAAAGAAGGTTCCTCGCCGAAATGAGGTCCTATAAAAGAAACGCGGCAGGTCGCGCTTTCCCCGCAGAAACCCGGCGAACCCTTCGTGCGATCGATTTTACAATCGCGAGGACACAGGGTGCAATGTTGATACGAAGCAAAAGGATCCATGAATGGTCAACAAGGCACGAGCGACTTGAAGGCTTCCGGAAGAAAACGCAATAGATCGCCCGCAGTCAGGCTCGTCTGGCCGATCTTTTCTGCGGCCATGTCCCCAGCCAGCCCGTGAACATGGACGCCCAGACACGCCGCCTCAAAATGCGAGAGCCCCTGGCCCATGAGCGCTGCGATCATTCCGGTCAACACATCCCCCGAACCCGCAGTCGCCATACCGGGATTGCCGGTCGTGTTGATATGGCAATCTCCTCCGGATGTGGCAATGACCGTACGATGTCCTTTAAGAACGATCACCACTCCATGTTTTTGTGCCGTACTCAACGCTCTTTTTTTTCTCAGCATATCCGAAGCATCAAGCTTGCCGCCGAAAACCCGCACAAATTCCCCAGGATGCGGCGTTAGGACCGCACGACCGCGGCAAGCATCCAAAACCTTGCGATGCCCCTTCAGAGCATTGAGCCCGTCCGCATCGACCACAAGTGGAAGTTCCGTTATTTGAAGAACCTTGCGGATAAGTTTTTGGGTGGTGATGTGTTGGGAAAGTCCGGGGCCGATCGCAAGCACGTTTTGTGTGGCACAAAACCGCCTTATCCCGGGAAAACCTTTCAGTGAAAGCGTCCCTTTATGGGTCGAAGGAAACGGCCGGGTCATCAGTTCGGACTCGCGCTTGGCGATGACGAGATAAACGGCATCCGGAATGCCGATCGTCACAACCCCGGCCCCGGACCGCAGGGCGGCCATACCTGCCAGATGTGCCGCACCTGTCATACCCCGGGATCCCGCAAGAATAAAAACGCGGCCGAAGGTGCCTTTGTGTGCCGTCGCAGGACGTTTTAATTTACCGGCAATTGTTTGAATATCCATTTTTACCTGAAGGCGGTAACCATCGGAAAGGACGTGCAGAGCGTAACATTTTGTGTATGCTTTTCAGTTTGCCGCACGCCATACACCTTGCTCCATACTGAGGTTCTGCTTACCTCTTATCACTTGCCGCCAACGATTCGTTTCATTTCCTGGACGGCTTTGGCCAGTCCCACGAACACAGCACGACTGACAATGGAGTGACCGATGTTGAACTCGATGATCTCCGGGAGAGTAAGCAACGGGAAAATATTCTCATAATTGAGGCCGTGTCCGGCATGAACACGGAGCCCGAGTTCCTGGCCCAACCGCGCGGCTTCACGAACGCGAAAAAGCTCTTTTTCTTTTTTCCTGCCCGCGGCGTTCGCATAAGACCCCGTATGGATCTCGATCGCATACGCGCCAAGCCGGACAGCTTCCCGCACTTGCTTTTCAACCGGATCGATAAAAAGACTAACCTCGACTTTTTTCGCCAAAAGCGCGTCGATTGTCCGGATCAAAGGGTCTCTTTTTGAAAAGAGATCCAGGCCGCCTTCGGTCGTCAGTTCTTTCCGTTTTTCGGGGACCAGGCATGCCTTCCCCGGGCAGACCTTGAGTGCGATCTTGAGGATCTCGGGGGAGACGGACATCTCGAGATTAAGAGGAACATAGATTTTCTCTATAAGCTCGAAAACGTCCGCGGCCTGGATATGGCGACGATCCTCGCGCAGGTGCACCGTGATACTGTCGGCCCCGCCTTGTTCAGCATCAAGTGCAGCCTCCATAACGGAAGGTTCTTTCCCGAGACGCACCTGGCGCAAGGTTGCGACGTGATCGATATTGACGCCAAGTTTTTTAGGAACAGTGCGGACGGTCATAAAGGGATCACTGGGTAAGAGACCGGATCGCGGCTTTGATTTTGATCGGTTCTTTGTCCTTCAGGCTCACGTTCTCGGGTAAAACAACCTGAAGCAACAGGTCGTAATCCCCTTTTTTCAGGTCCGCGAGATCTACATAAGCCAATAAGGTTTCAGAAGCAAGTTTTTCAAGATAAAGCTTGGACCCCTTGAGCACAAGGGTTACCTTATCCGGACTGAGATCCACCACGCCGCTCGCCGCGGGGGACCTCAAAATGCGTACCGGAACGTCCTTAAATTCCTTTTCGCCGAATTCTTCGCGGATGGGGATATAAACATTCACAAGCGATTCGCTCATGGGTTTTACGCCGGGCGGCAACTTTACTTCGACGGTGCGATAAAAAGAGCGGATACGGCCGACCAGATCGATCGGCTCGGTCTTCGCGAATGTCATTTTTTCCAGAACGCCCTTGGGACCCCGCGTAAGAACGGCGTTCGGATCCATACGCAACTCATCCGCAAGAAGTTTGTAACCGACCGCGGGTTCCCCCACAAAATCCGACTGGATCTCGAGTTTCTGGACGATCAGTTCGTCTACCTTTACGGTCACGGTCTCGGGCACAATTTTTACGACACGGATTTGGAAGTTCGGCAGGCGAATCTCAGACGGCTCGAGGCGGAATGAATATTCGCCCGCGGTCTTGATCTCGGAACCAATCTTGTGCACGGCCTGAATGTCCTGGCTCGCAAGGTTTACGATCAGCGTGCGCGGAGCCGAAAGCGTAACCTGCACGACCTTTGTGGATATCTCAGAAACTGTCATCTGCGGACTGGCCATCTGGATCTTGAGCGGGATCACACGTGTAACCTCAATATTTTCTTCGCCGACCGCGTAATACCACGTCCCGGCCGCAAGAACGAGCGAAATGACCTTCAAGCCCCAATTACGGCTTATCCATTGCATCATGTCGTGGGGGTCTTTCCGTGAAATTGAAAAAGTTTTTTATTCTTTCCGATAAAATCGATGAAGACATTTTTGTTTTCCGCGGGTTTTAAAAGCCCTTCGAGAATCCGCTTTAAATCTTCCAGATCAAGCGCCTTGGTCAATTTCCCGAAGACTGAAACCGAAATACTGCCTGTCTCTTCCGAGACCACAATACAAACGGCATCATTTTCTTCTGTAAGACCGATCGCGGCCCGATGGCGCGTGCCAACCGACGTTGGAAGATTAGTCATCTGTGTAAGGGGGAAAAGCGAACCGCAGGAAGCGATCCTGTCTCCCGCAATGATAACAGCCCCATCATGCGTGGGGGTGTGCGGGTCAAAAAGGCTGAGCAGAAGCTCCGTGCTCACTTTCGCGTCGATCATCATACCACTTTCAATGTAGTTCTTGAGACCCACATCCCGCTCAAGGGCGATAAGAGCTCCGGTCCGGTGTCGCGACATGTGGTCGCAGGCGCGGGTTACTTCGTCGATCATGCCCCCTTTGCTTAAAAATCCACTCGACATTGTGGTCCCGATACGCGCAAGGGCGCGTCGCATTTCAGGCTGAAAAATGATGAGGAATGCCACGACTCCCACGGCGAAGACCTTGGAGAGAACCCAGATGATGCTATTCAATTCAAAAAACTTCGCCACGAGGAAGATCACCACAAGGATGACAAGCCCCAGAAGAACCTGCATGGCGCGCGTGCCCTGGAAGAACCGGATCACGGAATAGATCAGCACCCAGATGAAGAGAATCTCGATCAAAGGCCGCCAGAACGAGGTTAGAAGTTCAAACATATTATTTTTTTCCGAAAAGCGTGAAGGCGAGCGTGAGAATCAGACTGAGCAGGATGCAAGTGGTTATAGGCAAATAAAGGGCAAAACTGCCCCTCCTGAGAAAGATATCACCCGGAAGTTTCCCGAGCATCGGCACTTTCGAAAAAATAGCCGCGAAGACCCCCATACCTACCAGGATCAGGCCGAAAAAGATCAGCGTTTTTGCAAGATCGCTCATGCTGGCTCCTTTCGAAATTTTTTGTAATATAACACGGCAACATTGAGAGAGGCAATGTATTCATCCTATATGACGAAAATCGGGCGGGATGGGTCCGGAGAATAGATGGAGGGCTATGCGAATTTTTGCCCGAAAGCTACGACCTTTTTGCGAACACCGGATTTTTTCCTGATATCTCCTGATTCGCCCGCATTCGGCACAAGAAAAGACCTGTATTTCATCCCTGTGTAATCCGCTGTCAAAACGAACGGTTTTTCAAGCGCGTCCATTCCGACATCTTCATAAGCGCTTGCGAGAAGAACCAGCATCTTTCCTCTCAATACGGTTCTCATCGTGTTAGCAGCATTGTCCCACTTGTAGAGCGAGAACATGCGATCGATCAGGACCTTGAGCTGCGCGCTTGCCGCAAAAAAATAAAGCGGCGTGGCCATCACGATTACATCTGCGGATGTCATTTTTCTGAGAACAAGATTGGCGTCATCCTCGATGACACACTCGTAGGCCTTTTGCTTCTGGCACAGACGGCAGGACGTACAGCCCGGGAACTTGTATTTAAGGAACGCGGTGTGAATTAACTCCACTTTGGCACTTTTTGAAACGGCGCCCTCGGTGAACCACTCCACGAGCGCGGCCGTGTTCCCGTTCTTCTTCGGACTTCCCGAGAGTATCAGGATTTTTTTAGGCATCGACTAAAAGAGCTGTTGGTTGGAAGCGGGAGGCTTGGCCCCAAAATGAAGATAGGCGCGCTCGGTCAGAACGCGGCCGGAGGCGGTACGCTTGAGAAAACCACGCTGAATGAGGTAAGGCTCGTAGATCTCTTCGAGGGTTTCGGCGTCCTCTCCCACGCCCACGGCAAGGCTGTTGACGCCCACCGGCCCGCCCTTGCATTCCTTGAGAATATATTGCAGGATCCTTTTATCCATCGGATCCAGGCCTTCCTGATCAACCCCGAGCATCTTGAGGCCCTTGTCCGCAACCTCAGCCGTGATCCTCCCATCGGCTTTGACCTGGGCGTAATCACGAACGCGACGCAGAAGTCGATTCGCGATACGCGGCGTGCCGCGCGCACGGCCAGCAAGTTCGATCGCGCCTTTTTCATCGATCCCGATCTCCAATATTTTTGCCGAACGCTTCACGATCGTGGCCAAATCTTCATTCTCATAATAGTTCAGCCGTTCGATAATTCCGAACCTGGAACGCAGCGGCGCGGTGAGAAGACCGCTACGGGTCGTGGCACCGATGAGTGTAAAACGAGGTAATTGCATCTTGACCGAACGCGCATGCGGCCCTTTATCGATCATGATCTCGATCGAATAATCTTCCATGGCCGAGTAAAGATATTCTTCTACCACATGCGGAATACGGTGGATCTCGTCGATGAAAAGCACGTCACCTTTTTCAAGGTTCGTGAGAATACCGGCCAAGTCCCCGGCGCGTTCCAGCACAGGACCGGAGATCTGATGGATCTTGGCGCCCATGCGGTTGGCAATGATATTGGCGAGTGTGGTTTTCCCAAGGCCCGGAGGACCAAAAAGAAGAATGTGATCGAGCGATTCCTTGCGACCGAGCGCGGCTTCGATAGAAACCTTGAGATTTTCCTTCACCTGCGTCTGGCCGATGAATTCATCGAGCGTAGCCGGACGTAGCGTGACCTCGATCTCGATCTCTTCCGGCTTGAATTCCTGATCTAACATTCTGTCGTCCGCCATTTTTTCCTATTTTTTATTTTTAAAGATTTCTGATGCTTTTTTAACATCTTCCTTACGGACTAAAAGCTTCACGCCCGTTCCAAAAACATACCCTGCCCGTGCCGGGTCCGCATCCTCATCTGAGATCATCGCTTCAATGCCGCTGCTTTTTAAAAATCCTTGCGCGATCTGTGCTTCTTCTTCTGTGGAAAAAGTTTTAACACAAACCAGTTTTTCATGCTCTTCCACTCGAATCCTCCTTTTTTATACGTGCTTCAGCGCTGTCCTGATAATTTCCTCCACCAACGGCTTTTTGCCAAGAAGAGTTTTCAGGGTCTTCTGGATCGCATCTTTGGCTTTTTGCTTGGTATAACCCAAAGATACGAGTGCCGAGACCGAATCCTCCACCATTTGATCGGAGATGCTCGCATCATGTATCAACTCTTTTCCCGCCGAAACCTCCGCCTTACCGATCTTGTCCTTCAGTTCAATGATCACACGCTCGGCGGTCTTCTGCCCGATCCCGGAAATGGCGGTCAGCACGGGAACATTCTTTTCCTGAATGGCGCGCTTGAGTTCCTGGAGCGTCACGCCCGAAAGAAGCGTGATCGCAAGCTTGGGACCGATGCCTGAAATGGAAATAAGAAGCTTAAACGCCTCACGTTCTTCCTCCGTCGCAAAACCATAAAGGAGCTGTGCGTCTTCGCGCACCACAAAATGCGTGAAAAGCTTGACCGTTTCGCCCAGATTCGGGAGACTTGAAAACGTGGAAAGCGACACACGAACCTCGTAGCCGATCCCGTTCACATCCAGGATCACCGCCGTAGGTGTTTTCTCCGCGATCTTTCCGTTCAAGTAGTGGTACATGAAACCTTCCGCTTAGAAGAATGTAAATGGCACATCGCGATGGCTAAGGCGTCGGAAGCATCAAGCGCCGGCGCCTCTTTTAAATTCAAAAGCCGCTTCACCATAAACTGAACTTGTTCCTTCGCCGCGCGGCCGTTGCCGGTTACGGATTTTTTCACCGCGGTTGGAGCGTATTCTATCACTTCAATACCTTGTTTAGAAGCCGCGAGCATGGCGCAGGCTCGCGCTTCGCCGATCCGCTCGACCGCCTGGATGTCCTTGGCAAAAAAAAGCGTCTCGAGCGCCACGACATCAGGCTTGTAACTCTGGATATTTTTTTGGAGGGATTCAAAAATGTGAAGAAGGCGTTTGGCAATGGTGTCTTTTGCAGCAGCGAGGATCGTGCCGCAAATCACGAGCTTGTAACTTTGGCCATTGGATTCCAGGATCCCGAAGCCTGTTCGATGCGTACCGGGATCAATACCAAGAACACGCATGAAAGGCCTCCAAGATCAAAACCCGGTTTGGATTGTGACAAACCGGGTTTAAAAAGGATGAGAATTACGCTGACATCTCCTTGATGACTTCTTCGGGGATATCCGCATTCGAATAAACATTCTGGACATCGTCGTGCTCTTCCAAAGCTTCGATCAGATGGATCACCTTGCGTCCCGTATCTGCTGACACGCCCACGAGATTTTTGGGGATCATGGTGAGGTTCGCGCTCTCGATTTTGATCTTCGCTTTCTCCACGGCTTCCCGGACCGCCCAAAGGTCATGCGGTGCGGTCGTAATCTCAAAGACCTGATCGGTCGAAGTCATATCTTCGGCCCCTGCCCCGAGCACGATTTCCATAAGCTGATCCTCAGTCGTCGCAGTCTTAGAAATAACGATAAACCCTTTTTTTTCGAACATCCACGCCACCGTTCCCGCCCCGCCCATATTGCCATTGCCT
>JBAZJC010000059.1:0-9273 GCA_041651495.1 Candidatus Omnitrophota bacterium
AGTGCACTCACGGGGGCCGGGGCCTGGCTGTGCGCGTCCGGAAGCCAGGAATGGAACGGCGCAAGACCTGCTTTGGTACCGTAACCCACGAGGATGAAGATAAAGGCAAGCCGGAGAACTTGCGAATCCAACTGTTTGGCATGGCTCATAAGGAAGGTCCAATTCAGCAAAAGACCGCCTTCGCCCGCTGCCGCTTGAGCGATCGCCGAATAATAGACCAGGATGATCCCGAAAAGCGCGAGCGCAATGCCGACGCTGCAAAGAATCAGGTATTTCCATGCCGCCTCAATCGAACTTTTCTTGTCATCCACGTTGACCAGAAAAGCCGACGCCAGCGTGGTCCCTTCGATCGCGATCCACATCACCCCCAAGTTATTGGAAAGAACGGTCAGAAGCATGGTAAAAAGGAAAAGATGAAAAAAGAAAGCGTAGCGACGGAGCCTTAAGGGGGAAATGCCGGAGTCCCTTTCTTTAAAAAGATAGCCGTTCGCATAAAGCGCTGAAAACACCCCCACGGTCACGATCAGGAGCACAAAAACCGCAGATAGCGAATCTATCATAAGATTTCCGCCAAAAGCGAACACACGGGGTGTCCAAGGGGTCTGAAAAACAAAGAGCCATGCCCCGATTGCGGAAAGAATGGCACCGGCCATAAACGTCAGGCGCGTCATCCTCTTGGGGCAAGGGGTCAGACAAAGAAACGCAAAAATAAGCGGCATCCAAAGCACCCTGTCGATCGTCATTATATTATCCTTTCAAAACGGTCATATCATCCGCATCGATACTTTCAAAAGCATCGCGGATCTTGAAAACAAAAAGCCCCATGATCATCACGGCAACCAGCACGTCGAAAAAGATCCCCATCTCGACCAAAAGCGGCATGCCAAAGGTCATGGTGACCGCCATTAAAAAAAGACCGTTTTCGATAAGAAGCAGGCCGAGGACCTGATTGATCGCCTTTTTCCGGGTCGTCATCATCAACATGCCGAAAAAAACGGTCGAAATGGCGAGCGGGATGAATTCACTGAATGCAACCGGTTTCAGGATCTTGCCGTCCCCTGTGACATAGAATGAAACGAATACAAGCAGCACGGCCAGGAGAAGCGAAAAAGGAATGTTGATATAACTTTCGACTTCCTTACGGATACCGAGCCGCCGGATGATCCGGAAAAAAACATGCGGGATCACGATCGTTTTCAGAACAAGCGTCAAAAGCGCGGGGATCAGTAAATGCTCGATATGGTTCGTGATTGCGATCACCGCCGTAATGAGTGCGAGCAGAAAAGAATGCGTTGCGTAGGCACGGATACACGTCCCGATCTGGGGAGATGCAAGGATCCAGAAAGAAGCGATCAGGAGCATCATTCCTAAAAAATGGATTAACGAGGGTGCGAGTTCCGGATTCATACTCCCCTCCCGATGATCAATTGTCCCAAAAGAGAAAGGATCGACAGGACAAAGGCGACCGCCAGCAGGTCCGGGGCCCTGAAAAGACGTAGTTTTGCGGAATGAATCTCGATCCATCCGATCACAAATGCCAGGGAAAAAACCTTTATGAGATAAAGGGCCAGTGACAATCCTAGGGCCGGCAGGCCACAGGTCCCCGTAATTCCCCAAGGGAGAAAAAGATCTGCCAAGAGAGTCAGAAAGACCAGTTGTTTGATTTGATGGCCCCATTCGATGAGGGCCAGATATCTTCCGGAATATTCCAGGATCATCGCTTCATGGATCATGGTCAGTTCCAAATGGGTGGACGGATTGTCCACGGGAATTCTCCCGCTTTCGGCGATGGTCACAATAAGAAGTGCACCAAACGTCAGACTAGTAAAAAACAACACTTGCATCGACGATACGGCCGAAAAATGCGCGATCATTCCCTCCAGCGACAAAACTTTGGCGTGAAAACCCAAAGCAAAAAAAGAAAGAAGAAGTGCCGGTTCCGCGAGCGAAGAAAGCGTCATTTCCCGGCTTGAACCCATACCACCAAAGGTCGTGCCGGTGTCCAGAGCCGCTAGCGCCATGAAAAAACGGCCCAAAGCCAGAAGGTAAACAAAAAGGATCACATCTCCTACAAAACCAAAAAGAGAATGTGTGCACAGAACGGGAACCATTGAAGCCGCTGCAAGGACTCCCGCGAAAAGAACAAAAGGCATCGCATGAAAAATCCAGGACGCCGTTTCCGAGATCACCATGTCCTTGCGGAACAACTTCCAAAGGTCCGAATAAACCTGCCAGAGCCCCGGTCCCACGCGGTTTTGAGAAACGGCTTTCATTTTTCTGATGAACCAGTTGACCGCGGGCGCTAAAACGATCAGAAGCAGGAACTGAAAAAGCGACAGGAGGAGCGTGGTCATGAGGAACGCCCTCCCAGAAAAAGAAGGAGGAGGATTAACGTGATAAAAATGTAGCTTAAATAAAGCTGAATGTGGCCGGTCTGGATTTGTTTTGCCTTTTTGGAAAACGTCGCGACCAGGTTCGCCAAAGGCCGGTAGACCCATTCGTCGACAGGATGCGTGATCTTTGACTCAAACCGTTGGGCAGTCCGGAGCATTTCATGGCCTTCATCTTCCAGCTCCACGCGGCGTGTCGGCTGGTAAAGAAAAGAAAAGATCCGGCGCAGGGGTTTTGAATAACCCGTAGACGTATATTGCATTCGAGGCTCGAGCCCCGGCATGCCGCAATCCCAGCTAGGACCTACACGGACAAGTTTTTTGCCAAGGACCATTCTGAGAAGGATCGCTGTTCCAGCCAGGAAACCCAACAGGATCATGGCCGTAAGAAAAGGGGAAAACTGGCTTGATTCTGATGGGGATATTAGAAATAATTTCTGAACCAGGGCTTCCATCGGAACGTCGCCACCGGAAAGTGCCCGGGAAACTGTCCCGAGGACTTTTAGAACCCATGGAGCCGCAAGAGACAATCCCAAACAACTCACCGCAAGAATCCCCATGCCTAATTTCATAGACCCGCTCACTTCATGCGCTTCAGCCGCGTGCCGGGAACGGGCCTTTCCTAAAAAACCGATGCCAAAAGCCTTCACAAAACAAGTGGCAGCCAAAGCGCCTGCAAATCCGAGGAGCGAGGCAAGAATCGGTGAAAAGAAATGCCTGCCCGCTCCCGCGCCTTCGAATCCTAAAAGAAGCGCGATAAAAGTCAGCCATTCGCTGATAAAACCGTTAAGCGGCGGGAGTGCGGAGATCGCCATGGCGCCGATCAGGAAATAAGCGGCAGTCCAAGGCATTTTCCGGATCAATCCACCAAGGCTCTCGATATTCCTCGTATGTGTTCCGGAAAGAACAGAGCCCGCGCCAAGGAAAAGAAGACCTTTAAATACCGCGTGATTGATCACATGATAAAAAGCCGCGATAAGGGCAAAACCCGCATAAAGGGGCTGGTGAAGTGTTTTGAAAACAAGCGCCATGCCAACGCCCAGAAGAATGATCCCGATATTTTCAATGCTGGAAAAGGCGAGCAATCTTTTCAGGTCGTTTTCCATCAGCGCATAAAGAATACCGAGGAGCGTGGAAAGAATGGCCACCGCAAGGATCACATGTCCCCACCAACCGGGTGCTTCTCCTAAAAAATTAAAAAGGAACAAGAGTAACCCGTAGACAGCCGTTTTGATCATGACGCCCGACATGAGCGCTGAGACATGGCTCGGTGCTTGAGGATGGGCCTGGGGCAACCAAATGTGGAGCGGGATCACACCGGCCTTGGTCCCGAACCCGATGAGCGCCGCGAGGAAAATAACATTTTTAAGAACCGGGGAAAACGTACCGGCGGCGGCCCTGAACACGTCGAATGAAAAAGAACCAGTATGGATATAAAGAAGCAAAAATGCGGCGGTAATAAAAGCAGTCCCCACATGCGTCATGATAAGGTAAAGCGTGCCGGCCGATCGCGCTTCGGGTCTTTCATGTTCGAAGATCACAAGAAAATAGGAAGCGAGGGACATAAGCTCCCAAAAAAACAGAAAATAAAAGGCATTTTGGACTGTTACTACAAACAGCATGGCGAGTATGAAAAAATGGTAAAAGAACCCCAGAAGCGCGATATTCTTCTTGATCTGAAATTCCCGGGTATAACCGATGGCAAAAATGGAGGCGGCCAGGGAAAGGAAAGAAATAATCAGGAGGAAGAAAGCCGAAAAGGGACCCGCCGCGAACCGTAAAGCGCCTACCGGAAAACTCCCCTGCAATTCGAAGACCCAGGATTTCCCCTCCAGAAGGATGCCGAGCGAAAAGAGAACACCCGCCACGCTCGCCAGAACAGCTAAACCATGCGTCGCGCGATTCGCTTTTTCTCCGTGCTGTTCAAAAAGAAAGCCTGCGATCCCTCCCAAAACATGGAGCAGAATTTGAGCATAAAAAAATAACGCCATCTTTTCTTAAAACCGCCTTTGGAACGATCATGATGATCATTTCTGGATTATTATTTCGAAGTTTGAAGAAAGTAGGGCTTTATTATACGCGCAATCGCCTGCAGATACAGAAAAAAAACTCCGCGGTCAACACATCCCTTCAATCTCTTGGCTCTATTGACGTATTGTGCCAACATGCTGGAGAGATTGATTTTTCAGAAAAAAAGTGTATAGTCCCAATTCATATCAATTTCAGGCATACTGAAATTGGGGCAATCCTGACTAGCTTAAGAGAAAAGAAAATAAAAGTCAGGATAGTACCGCGTCTATATGCCGAGTCCGCAGCCATATTGCGGAACGGGGGACCCATGAACCATAAGGGGCGAATTACCTGCCTGAAATCAGGCAATAAGAGGTCTGATCCTCGACCTTAGCCCGTCAGCTAACCCCGCAGGCGAAGGAGAGGTCTCTAATGTATCATAAAGTTCTGTTCACAAAATCCTTTTCATTTCGCTCCCTCCTTTTTAACCCATGGAAGATTCAGCCATGGATATAGCCATCGTTTTGATCCTCGCAGGACTTATTGGAATAACCTTTTTGCTGATCAGCTTGATCGACCGACTGTAGAAAGAGGTTCTGTATGATACTTATTTATTGGATAGGCGGGGTCGTCGCGGTAGTCCTTTTTATTTATCTCCTGGTTGCTCTTTTGAAGCCGGAGATATTTTCATGAACGCAAATAATCTTATCCAGTGCTCTGTTTACCTGGGAGTTCTTCTCCTGTGCGTCAAACCTCTCGGTATTTACATGGCCCGCATTTATGAAGGGCGGCCGGCCGGGCTCAACCAATGGTTCAAGCCTTTGGAGTCCTGGTTCTATAAACTTTGCGGCATCAAACCGGAAGATGAAATGAGTTGGAAAACTTACACCGTTGCGATGATGCTTTTTAACATTCTTGGGATCATTGCCGTTTACGTTTTTCAACGATTCCAGGCCGCTCTTCCTTTTAATCCGACGCACGTGCCGGCTGTCCCGGCAGATCTGGCTTTCAATACTGCCATCAGTTTCGCGACGAATACGAACTGGCAAAGTTACGGCGGCGAGACCACGCTGAGTTATTTGACACAGATGCTGGCTTTGACCGTGCAAAATTTCGTCTCAGCCGCAACGGGAATGGCCGTCCTGGTTGCCTTGATCCGCGGCTTTATCCGAAAACAGGTTCAAACGATCGGGAATTTTTGGGTCGACCTTGCGCGATCCACACTTTATATTCTCTTGCCGCTCGCCTTTGTTCTTTCCATTGTTTTAGTTTCTCAAGGGGTCGTTCAAACTTTCAGTTCCAGCCAGAAGGTTGTGCTCCTGCAAACCATCCAAGAGGCCAACAACGAACCGGTTACCGAACAGGAACTAGCACTTGGCCCGGCAGCCTCCCAAGCAGCTATCAAACAACTCGGCACTAACGGAGGCGGCTTCTTTAATGTCAATTCTGCCCATCCGTTTGAAAATCCGACGCCTCTTTCCAATTTTCTGGAAGCGCTCGCTATTCTTATAATTCCTGCTGCATTGTGCTACACCTTCGGTTTGATGGTTCATGACAAACGGCAGGGCTGGGCCTTGCTCGTTGCCATGCTGATTATTTTTATTCCCTGTCTTTTAGTCTGCGTGCATACCGAACAGGCCGGTAATCCCCTTCTCGCCAAACTTGGCATCCATCAATCAGAAACAACTTTCCAACCGGGCGGCAATATGGAAGGCAAGGAAGCTCGTTTCGGAATTGTGGATTCCGCAATCTGGGCCATCGCAACAACCGCCGCTTCGAACGGTTCTGTCAACGCCATGCACGATTCCTTCATGCCTGTCGGAGGGCTGGTTCCCATGTGGCTTATACAGCTGGGGGAAGTTGTTTTTGGAGGTGTCGGATCAGGACTTTATGGCATGATTGCATTCGTCATTGTTACTGTTTTTGTCGCGGGCCTTATGGTGGGTCGCACACCGGAATATCTAGGAAAAAAAATCGAGTCCTACGAAATGAAAATGGCTTCGATCATTATTCTGATCCCGACGATCGTGGTCCTGATGGGAACTGCTGTTGCAGTCACGGTCCCATCCGGAAAAGGAGCCATCTTCAATTTTGGACCGCATGGATTCAGTGAAGTGCTTTACGCTTTTTCCTCGGCCGGAAATAATAACGGCAGTGCTTTTGCCGGACTTTCAGTCAATAATCTTTTCTACAACATCGCCCTGGGGCTGGCCATGTTCTTCTCAAGGTACTGGCTCGCGATCCCGACGCTGGCAATCGCAGGTTCTTTGGCAAAAAAGAAGATCGTCCCTGCAAGTTCAGGAACTCTTCCGACCCATACGCCTCTTTTTATCCTGTTCCTGGTCGCGGTCATTCTTATGGTCGGCGCTTTGACATTTTTTCCGGCGCTCGCCCTCGGTCCTATCGTTGAACACCTGATGATGGCCGGCTGAAGGAGCCTTACATGAGTACACCCCACAAACATAAAACACACTCCTTATTCGATCCCAAGATCGTTTGGCCGGCAATCCTCGATTCTTTCAAAAAACTCGACCCCCGGGAACAGGTTAAAAACCCCGTGATGTTCGTCGTATTGATCGGAAGCATCTTCACCACCGGGCTTTATTTCCAGGCTCTGTCCGGAAAAGGAGAAGCCTCTGCCGGTTTTATTTTGGCTATTGCGCTTTGGCTATGGTTCACGCTTATCTTTGCGAACTTTTCGACCGCTATGGCGGAGGGACGCGGGAAAGCACAGGCGGCAAGCCTTAAAAAAGCGCGGAAAGATACGTCGGCAAAAAAACTTTCCAAGCCGCAGTATGGCGCTAAATATGAAACTATCTCCACGACAACCATTCAAAAGGGGGATGTTGTCCTAGTAGAAGCCGGGGATTTTATCCCGATGGACGGAGAAGTGGTCGAAGGTGTGGCTTCCGTTGATGAAAGCGCGATCACCGGAGAAAGTGCTCCTGTGATTCGTGAAAGCGGTGGCGACCGAAGCGCTGTAACCGGCGGAACACGTGTCCTCTCGGACTGGCTGATCGTGAGGGTCACCTCAAATCCGGGAGAAACATTTCTGGACCGGATGATCGCCATGGTCGAAGGTGCGAAGCGGCAGAAAACACCGAATGAACTTGCTCTTTGTATCCTGCTGGCCGGTTTTACGCTTATTTTCCTTTTGGCGACCGTCACGCTTCTTCCCTTTTCAATTTATAGCGTTGCTTCTGCGGGCCACGGAACCGTAATCACGGTCACAGTATTGGTCGCTCTCCTGGTCTGTCTTATCCCCACAACCATCGGCGGACTTCTTCCCGCGATCGGGATCGCGGGCATGGACAGGATGATCCAGGCAAATGTCATTGCTATGTCCGGACGCGCCGTTGAAGCGGCAGGCGATGTGGATGTGCTGCTCCTTGATAAAACCGGGACCATCACGCTCGGAAACCGTCAGGCTGTGGCCTTTATCCCGGCCGGAGACGTCACCAAAGAAAAACTGGCTGATGCCGCACAGCTCGCTTCCCTTTCTGATGAAACGCCGGAAGGCCGGAGCATTGTGGTCCTTGCCAAAGAAAAGTACGGCATTCGGGAACGTAATATCCATGAAATAGGCGCCCACTTTATTCCTTTCACAGCTCAAACGTGCATGAGCGGTGTAGATCTCGGAGATGGACGCGAGATCCGGAAAGGGTCTGCGAGCGCCATCGAAGCTTATGTCCAGAAATTGGGCGGGGCATTCCCAGATGATCTGCGCGCGAACATTGATTCGATCGCTAAAGGCGGCGGCACTCCGCTCGTCGTAGCGGAACACAGTCATGTACTTGGCGTGATCCAGTTAAAGGATATCGTGAAGGGTGGCATTAGAGAACGGTTCATGGAACTCCGCCGGATGGGGATCAAGACCGTGATGATCACGGGAGATAATCCACTGACCGCCGCCGCGATCGCGGCGGAAGCGGGCATGGATGATTTTCTTGCGCAAGCAACCCCTGAAACAAAATTGAAATTGATACGGGACATGCAGTCCGGAGGACGTTTGGTGGCCATGACCGGGGACGGAACGAATGATGCCCCCGCCCTTGCGCAAGCGGACGTAGCCGTAGCTATGAACACAGGCACTCAGGCCGCCAAAGAGGCCGGAAACATGGTGGACCTCGATTCCAATCCTACCAAACTCATTGAGATTGTGGAGATCGGAAAACAACTTCTCATGACCCGGGGCTCCCTCACCACCTTTAGTATTGCTAATGACGTTTCTAAATATTTCGCGATCATTCCCGCGGCGTTCGTTGGAACTTACCCCGTGCTTTCCAGATTGAACATCATGCATCTTGCGACCCCCGCAAGCGCGGTCCTTTCCGCCGTTATCTTTAACGCTGTGATTATTGTGTTCCTGATCCCGCTTGCACTGCGCGGTGTGAAATACCGGGCGTTATCAGCCAGCCGGCTTTTACGGAACAACATTTTGATCTATGGCGTTGGAGGGTTCGTCACTCCGTTCCTCGGAATAAAATTGATCGACATGCTGCTTGTTGCACTTCACCTGACATAAAGAGAGACCTATGATACGAGAACAACTGAGACCCGCTTTGATCTCTTTTTTCCTGCTAACACTGATCACGGGCCTTCTTTATCCGCTGTCGATCACTGTGGTCGCGCAAACATTTTTCAAGGATCAGGCCAACGGAAGTTTGATCTTCCAGGATGGCCGGCCGATCGGGTCTTCACTGATCGGACAAACTTTCGACAAACCTGAATACCTTTGGGGACGGCTTTCCGCGACTTCTCCGGTTCCATTTAACGCGGCTTCCTCTTCGGGTTCTAATCTGGGGCCCATGAATCCTGAGCTTCTTAAAACAATTCAGACCCGGATCAAAAACCTGAAAGACGCTGACCCGGG
>JBAZJC010000060.1:0-9011 GCA_041651495.1 Candidatus Omnitrophota bacterium
CCGGAAGTTCATGAAAGAGATTGCGGCGTCCGAGATCCCGGTGCGGCCCCGGGATTGTGAAAGTTTTTGCCCTTACGATACCGTGTGCCGCATTGAGAAATGGAAATTGCCGGTCATTCTGGAAAAGATCCGTCAAGAAGATGAAAAAGCCGGACTGACGGAAAGACACGGGCCTGAAAAATAAACTCCGCGCTTCTATTTCCGCAGCTGTTTTTCCGCGTCCACCACGTCCCTGTCGATCAGTTCCCGCGCCCGTCTCGCTTTTGCTTTAAGCCCTTCGGATGCATGCGGCGCGTTCGCGATCTCCCGCAAGAGCTGGATCACCATGCGGATGTAGCGCACGAGGCTTCCTTCGTCCTCCGAGGTCAGCTGGCAGATCTTCTCGAAATCCTTGCCCTGCGTCCACGCTTCGATAGGACGTGCGAGATGAAAATAGGGGGGCTTGGTGTGGGGCGTGATGCGGAAATTGGATTCCCACTTGTGGATCATCCGGTGATAATGCTGTGTCATTTTCAGTAGCTCGCCGTGGTCCTTACCGAGCCGCGGGGCTTCATCGTTCTTCCTCGGCTCAAAGATCAATCCCGCCAGAAAGACGTTTAGTTTCGATTCGTCCAGCTGCTCCAGTGCGCCATCGGTGTACATCTCCGTGAGAAGCAACTCATAACCGAAGACCGAGGCCGCGAATTCTCCTTTGACGGTAAGCATCCCTTGTGTTTCGGTCGTTCCCTGGTCCGTGATGTAGCCCATTTCCTGCAGGAGCGCGAGCTTGTTCTTTAAAAGCTCGAGTCCTTCATCGCGTTTCCGTTTGGAAGATTGGAAAAAATGGAAAGACCGCGGATAGATCTCGAGGAGCCTGTGCCCGAGCGTTCTGTAAAGGTTCAGGAGCGTTGCGTATGCGGCGTTCAGCTGACTGCGCACGGGTTCCGGGCTTCCGTAAAGAATGCGCTCCACTTCCGGGAATGCGATATCGCTGGGATGAATGCGGCAATAAACGAACCCTTCAGGGTCCATGCCGCGTCGCCCCGCGCGTCCGGCCATCTGGAAGAAATCACGCGTGGTGAGCGGCTTGAATCCCGTACCGTAGAATTTTTCAAGCTCGTCGAAGACCACGGTGCGCGCCGGCATGTTGATCCCCAGCGCGAAGGTCTCGGTGGTGAAGATGAGTTTGAGCAGACGGCTCGTGAAAAGCCGTTCAATGATTTCTTTCAGGGTCGGAAGCATGCCGGCGTGATGATAGGCAATACCTTGCTCAATAAGCGGACGTATTTCTTCGGCGGTCCTATCGCCGGCCAAGTCGTAGCGTGCCAGGAGTTCGTCATAGAGCGCCCGGATCTCACGACGCTCGGCGTCTCTCATGAGGTCAAAATGCGTGACCTCCCAGGCGAGCATGGCCGTGCGCTTCCTTCCGAATGCAAAATAAATGGCGGGAAGCTGGTCCTCATTGATGAGATGCTTCAGGATGTCATGGAGACGGTTGGGCCGCGCGCGGGGCGGCTGGAACCCGCGGCGTCTTTCACGTATAGAAAGCTGCCAATTATCGCGTTGGAGATAACCTTCCTTTCGGAGCGATTTCGTGTTTGTGAGGATTTTTCCCTGACATTGAAAAAGAAAATGGAGCGGGACGGGGCGATGCGTTTCTTCGATCACTGCGATAGGGCGCTGGTGGATCTGCCGGATCCAGGCCGCAAGTTCCTGGACGTTCGGGATCGTGGCGCTCAGCGCGAGGATGCGGATCTCGGGAGGCGTAAAAAGGAGTGCTTCTTCCCAGACGGTACCGCGTTGGGCGTCATCCAGGTAATGGACCTCGTCAAAAATGACCCAGCCGATTTTCTGGATGCGTTCTGCGTTCTCAAAAAGAGAGTTCCGGTAAATTTCGGTCGTCATAATGAGCAGCGGTGCTCCGGGATTGATCGAGACGTCCCCGGTCAGGATGCCGACCGTTTCTTTGCCGAAACGTTCCTGAAAGTCGCGGAACTTCTGATTACTCAAGGCCTTGATCGGGGCGGTGTAAATGACCTGCTCGCCGCGCGAAAGGGCTTTTTCGACGGCCTTTTCGGCAATAAGTGTCTTTCCGGAACCTGTGGGTGCGGAAACAAGAAGGGAATGTTCTTTTTCGATCCACTCGATAGCCTGAAGCTGGAACGGGTCCAATTGAAATGACATGCCCTGGCCTCCCTTTTCTTTTGATGGAAGGTTGCCAGGACTATCCTGACTTTTATTTTCTTTTTCTTTATGGTAGTCAGGGTTGCCCCAATTTCCATGCGTTGGAAATTGATCAGCATTGGGACTAGTCCCATTAACCGTTGAATTTTCTGATGGAGAATTGGACATTGCGGTAGTATAACCTGAAAACTGGAGAACGGGAAACGGGGAACGATACGCATGGGTACGGCGTACGTCGTCGTTCGTTGTTTTTGAGCCGTACTCCGCACACTTTCCACCTTATGGGATTTGTGATTTGCTTTTCTGCATAGGCGAGGGTAGACTACAAAAAATCGTAGCCAATTTTATCGATGCCGATCTTCAATATCCCGTCATTTTAAATAAAGAAAGGTGAATCTAGTCTCTCATGAAATCCAGGATCCTCTCCTGTCTTGCCCTTGGGGCCTTTCTTTTTTCCACGATTCCCGCCGGTTTTACCGAAGATATCACCAACGAGGTTCAAAACGTACGTCGCGAAACGCGTGGGGTGAAGCAGGCTGCCAGCGTCGCGGAAAAGTCCGAAGAGAAAGAAAAGACGGACAAGTTTAAGACTGGTGTTACCTACGAGGATATCCTTAAGGATCCGGACAATATTGAATTAAACGCCCGCTACGCGCAGGACCAAATCGCTCAAGGGGAGCTTCTGGGTGCTGCCGCGACCCTGGAGCGTATCCTCCTTGTGAATCCCAATCTCGCGGACGTGCGTCTCCTGTATGCCGTGGTTTTATACCGTTTGGACAGCCTGAATGAAGCGCAGAAAGAACTGAATGTTCTTAGGACTGTCACACTCCCGCCCGCGATCCGGAGTCAGGTAAGTGATTATGAAAAAAAGATCAAGTCCCGGAAACGCCGGACCCATTTCGGATTGCGTCAAAGCAACGGTTGGGGTTATGACACGAACCGCAACGCCTCGCCTCACTCCAAGCAACAACTCGCGTGGGATATTGCTTTGCCCACCCAGGGATCGAATGTGAGGCGCGGAGACACTCATTTTCTGAATGTCTCCAGTTTGGATGTGACGCATGACCTCGGGTTCCAGGCGGGGCATTCGTTGTTCGGGAACTTCACATATTTCCTTCAGGATCAGACGAACGTGCATTCACTGAGCCTCGGTTCTTTTCAATTTGAGCTCGGCGGAACCTACAAAAGTTCGTGGTTCCATTTCACCCCGTCCTTTTTTTACAATTATCTCTATCTTTCCAGTGAAGGTTTCCTGCGGTCTCAGGGCGGGAATTTCCTTTTCGAACGGGATCTCACCAAGAAACTCAATGCGTTCTATGATTTCAGGATCGAACGGCAGGATTTCATGAATATCTCGGAGAATAACGATTCCTATAACCGCAAGGGACCACAGTTCGATCACGTGTGGGGGTTCAATTATAATTTTATTCCGACCATGCGGTGGAGCTCGAGCATCGGTTATTCCCAAAAATTCGCCAAACAAAAATATTACGCCTACGACCGCGTCAGTTTAAACAATACCCATACCTGGATATGGCCGAAAGGGCAATTCGTCATCAATTCATTGAACGCGTATTTTGACAATTATCCATCGCCGGAATTTTCCGTTTCCAGCATGCACCGTCATGACAATTCCATAAGGTATCGCATAACTTATGGCGCGCCGCTTGAAACGCTCCTGATCGGGAAGATCTTTCCCAAGCCCCTCAAAGACATTGTTTTCACGATTTCCTACGAATATTACCACGCCCTTTCCAGCATCACGAATTACACCTATACCAATAACAAGATCGAAGGTCTTTTAACAAAACGACTGGAGTTCTAATACCGCATAACATTTAAATCTAGGGGTATGCGGTATAGTACTGCCCAAGTCTTTATTTCTTTTTGTAGAAGGTGACTTGGACTGCACTTGTTATCCTTCAAATATTTACTTGAGAACAAGTGCTGTTAACCCCTAAAATCAAATGGAGAACAGTGCTAACATGAAAAAGATATCCGCTTCGTTTCTGGCGTTCTTTTTGATCCTCTCAGCTCCGTCCGTTTTCGCGCAGATGCCTTTGGGGGCGCCTGCGACGCCCGCGGTCGCTCCTGTATTTGAAAAAATCGGAGTCATAGCGGCGGCACAGGGTAGGATCGAACTCAAAATTCCCGGCCAGATCGGGCGTGTTGCTCGGAGTGGGCAAGCGGTTTTTATGGGGGATGAGATCACGACGGACGAAGAAGGACATCTCCAGATCCTTTTTCTTGACCAGACCGTTTTCACCCTTGGCCCGAACAGCACGATCATCATCAATGAATTTGTTTATGATCCGAAAAGCCATGAAGGAGCGATGCGAACGAGTATTACCAAGGGTGTGTTCCGTTATGTTTCGGGCAAGATTGCGGCAAAGAGACCGAACGGTGTAATGGTCAAACTTCCTGTGGCCAATCTCGGGTTTCGCGGGACCATCGTTGGAGGACAGGTGAATCAGGACGGCAGTGCGCTCGTGGCACTTTTGGGTCCCGGGAAAAATAATGATGCCGGGGAAAAGATCGGAAGTTTTGTCATCAACGGAACAGGAGCCCATGCCAGTGCCCAGCAGGAAGTGAATCGGACCGGATTCGGCGTACGGGTCGGTGCTAACGGAGACCTTTCCGGAGTGTTTCAGCTTTCACAAACGGATGTTAGCAATTTAACAGCCGGACTTGCGCCTTCGGGGGCCCAATCGGAAGAAACGGGCGGCAGTTCCGCGACCGACAGGTCCGGAGAGGAAACGGCCTTGACCGGCAGGACGAGCGATGCCGTGAATACCCTGGGAGATCTCAGCGACAGCAATGAAGACACCACCGACACCGCCGCGCAATATTCAGCGAATTCCTCGAACACTGTTGCGAACGGTATTACGACCATGGAACAATTGACCCGGATTACGACCGGGATCTATCACTTTTTTGCCACCGGGACCTATGTTCCGACAAGCGGCTCGAGCGGCACAATGAAAGCCTGGTGCGATATTGATTTTGGTTCAAAAACAATCGGCGGGGGAAATTCCAGGATTGAAATTACGCAGGGAGGTTCCACAGACCGGACCCAAAGCGGTGAGACGGGGGCCAAAAATTTTTCCAATATGAGCGGGCCTGCGGTTTTTAATTGGAATGACGTGAAGGGGAATTACGGAACTTTTAACAAGATCGAACTTACGCTATCCAATAATAACGAAGTAACGGCGGATCAGGCGACGGTAAAGACAACTTATACTCCGACGAGTCCTGGTTATGGTCCGGCTTCTGGCAGCGGAAGCGCTTCAGGAGCGCGCTCTGACGGACCGTCGGCCGCCGCCGTCTCCAACTCTTTCTCTGAAAGCACAGGAAATAACATTTCGGGATAGTCATTGAAAAATGGGTACCAAAAATATGAGGGAGTATCTATGAAAAAATATTTTTGGATGGGTATAATAACATTTTTTATTTTCGTGATGGGAATGTCCGGCAGTTTGTTTGCCGGGACCGGAGGAGCGGCGCAGGCGGGTGTCGCGGCGGCGGTAAAAGGCGATGTCAAGACTGTGACACCGCCGGGCAAGGCCCCGCATACACTCAAAAGCGGGGACAAAGTGTTCGTGGGTGACAAGATTGAAACAGGGATGGATGGACGGCTACAGGTCCTGCTTTTGGATCAAACGGTCTTTACGCTCGGGCCTTTAGGCGCAATCACGGTCGATGAATTTGTGTATAACCCGTCCAATGATGACGGCAAGGTGAAGGCGAGCGTGATGAAGGGTATCTTCCGCGTCGTGTCCGGAGAAGTGGCGCATAAAAAACCGGAAAACATGTCGGTTGATCTTCCGGCTGGTGCCATCGGCTTTCGCGGTACCAATGTGGCGGGAATCATCGACGGGAAGAAATCAATGATTGTTCTGCTTGGTCCTGTGGGTGTGGGGCATATCTATGTGACCAATGTTGTGAATGGCAAAGTTGTGGGCGTGGACATCGATCGAATCGGGAATGCTACGATCGTGAACGGGCCGAATAGCGCGCCCGTCCACGTGTTTCAGGTTTCAGAAGCGGATCTTTCGAGGATCGCCAGAGCGCTGGGACAGCAAATGTCAGGGGGCGGGGCCTCCGGTTCGGGGACGAGCACGACGGGGATCATCGCCGGGACAGCGGATCAGGACACCGGTAAAACGGTGGATACTCAGCAACTGCTCAATCTTTTGAACACGGTAGATGATCTGAATCAAACGAGTACGACCGCCGCTCAGGACTCAGCCCAGGAATCCGCAAAAAATTCCGCAAAGGGCCATTCGAGCAATAACAACCCGAACAATAACACCAGCAACCAATACAAAACCATTTCGAGACAGTAATTTTCGGGTGAAATTATTTTGAATCCGCGATGGTGACACCGTCCCAGGATGCGTCGGGCGGGGTTTTCCGGTAGGTTCGGATACGTGAAGCGTAGACCTCGTAAAGCGTGGCGAGTTCGATTTCGGGGATTTTAATTCCCACGCATTCTTTCAGAGCCTCCTCGGCATTATCCCAGTGTTGTTTCCGGTAAGCCGTGAGCATTTGTCCGTGGTGTATCGTCAGTGTTGTGAAAGCCGCCTCCTTCTTAAGATCCGGTCCTCCCAAAAGCGCGAAGATTTTGACGGGCTTCGTCTTTCCTTTAACGCGAATGAGATCGACCTCAAGTGTCGCGAATCCCTGTATTGCGGAAAGGGTGTTTTGGCCCACGATGGCCGTCACGCCATAATTTTTGGAAAGCCCCTCAATCCTGGAAGCCAGGTTTACTTCATCGCCGAGTGCCGTATAGTCAAAACGCTGTTCAGAGCCCATGTTGCCGACGCAGGCGTTCCCGGTATTGATCCCGATCCCGACACGGATCTTCTCGAATCCCGGAGTGGTCCGGAGGAATTTCTGCATGGCTAGGGCAGATTCGCACGCGTGTGGCGCGTGGTTCTTATCTTCGAACGGCGCGTTCCAGAAGGCCATGATGCAATCACCCATATATTTGTCGATCGTCCCGCCGCGTTGCAAAATGATATCGGTCATAGGTGTAAGGAAACTGTTCATGAATTGTGTGAGTTCTTCCGGCGTGAGCTTTTCCGCGATCCCGGTGAAATTACGGATATCCATAAAAAGAAAAGACATGGGCCGCATCTCGCCGCCAAGCTTAAGTTGTCCTGGATTTTTGGCAAGTTTTTCAACGAGCGCCGGGGAGAGATAACGGCCAAAGGCCCCGCGGATCTGGCTGCGCTCTCTTTCCGTGTTAAGAAAGTTCAGGAACGAAGACGTCAGATAGATGCAGAACACAGCGAGTGACGGGAAAACAGGATCGACCAAAAAGTGTCGGTGGGTGAACGCGTACCACGAGAACCCGATAGCAAAGGCAATGGCCACGAGAGCGATCAAAGCACTGCGTATGGCGCCCGCCTTGGGGAGAATCAAAATCAGCAGAATTCCCAACAGCATCATGAAGGTGAATTCCAGGCCCTTGGCCCAATCCGGTCGTTCCAGGAATTCGCCGAGGAACATTTGTTCTGCAAGTTGCGCGTGAATCTCGACCCCTGGTACGCGCGGCTCGGTCGGCGTGGCACGAAGGTCTTTGATGCCGGTTGCGCTGGAGCCGATGAAAAGGACGCTGTTTTTCAACTGTTTAAGATCAAAATCAGCGGAGAGGATCTTCCAGGCGGGGATAAACCGTTCCGGTTGATAACCGGTATCATAAAGCCAGATCACCCCGTGACTATCCGTGGGAATATCCAGAAATCCGACCTTGATTCCAACCATACCGGTTTTCTCGCCAAACGAAGTTTCCCCGGTCGCTCCCGCAAGCGTAATCTTGTAGGTTGAAGCCCCTTGAAACACGCGCAGGGTCTCGATCGAAAGGGAAGGATAAAGGGAATCGTTCAAACGGAAAAAAGTCGGGGTGCGGCGCACCGTGCTGTCCTGTTCCGCGCCTGTGTTGAAACAGCCATTTCCGCGCGCAGCTTTTTCAAGTTCGGGGAGTGCGGTGACCGCTCCTGAGAAAACCGGTCCAATGTGATCAAGGGCCTTGTCTCCTTTGAGACCATGTTCGAGAAAACCGCTTTTAAGGAGCGGGATCGACGCATGCTTTTCCGGCGTCAGGCCGAATGCGAGAACCACGGGGGCCTTGGAAATGGCCTCGGCAAAAAACGTATCATGGTCCGGGAGTCCCTGGATCTTGGAACGGATCGATGCGATTGCGGGATTCTCACTCCAGAAAGGAAGCACGTTTTTCGGGGAGGTGCGGTCCGGTTCCGCAAAAACGATGTCAAATGCAATAACCCGTGCGCCTCCCTCGGAAAGTCGCGAAACAAGTTTTGCTAAAAGTATACGCGGCCACGGCCACTGCCCCAGTTTTTCAAGACTTTCGTCATCGATATCAATAATGCGGACCGGTGTGTTTTGATAGACGCGCGGCTTGATTCTCTGAAAAATGTCGAAGACCTTGGCCTGGAAGGACTCGATCTGGGACGGAAAACTGTACTGGAGTACAAGCACGCCGAAAAGGATCAACGCTGGGATGATATAGGAAAGCGCTTTTCGCATGGAGGGATTATAGAAAGAATTGACGTTGTCGACAAACCTTTTTGTGGTGCACCACGCATCCCACTTCAGCTTGTCATTTTTCTTTTGATCAAGTGTTCCGGCGGTAAGTGTGTTTCGCCAACGTTCGCCATGCCCCACCGTGGCATGGCTTCACTCGCGAGCGTCGGCCTCGATGAGAAACCTTGGCTCTCGGCCTCCTTAGCGTGTCTTAACACACTTCCCGCACTGAACGACCCATAAAGATTTAAAGGAAGTTTAGTGCGGCACTCGCTTTCTATAAAAAGCTGTTAATGTAA
>JBAZJC010000061.1:0-8923 GCA_041651495.1 Candidatus Omnitrophota bacterium
ATTTTTCAGCTTGAAAAATCTGACAAGCTGCGGCCAATCGTACTGCTCGCGAGCATCGGAAAGGTCGAGACTGAGATACTTGCCGGCATTCTCGCGAAGCTTATCGAGGCCCGCGAACGGCTGTTCCGCGATTTCCGCCCTGAAAGCCCAATCCTTGAAGAATTTTTTGAGCTCCGGATTGAACTCGCGGGAAGATCCGTCCGTGATCTTTTGGCGGAGGTCTTTCAAAAAAGCATCCGTCTGCGGTTTCGCGGCATAGACTTTTCTGAATTGTTCCAGATTTTCGCGGTAAAGTTTTACATTTTCAACGCCGTAACCTTGCGGCTTGGGACTCGGGGCTTGTACCTCGAGACTCGTTTTCGATAATCGTTTTTGCGAGTCCCCAGTCCCGTCCGCCACAACGCGTTGGACGGATCCGTCCTTTGGTGGAAGCGACGAGTCCCAATTTTCCGAAAGGAACATTTCAGCTCCGCCGATCAACCCTTTTTTATTAAGATCGTTCAGAAGTTCGCGATTGATTTTTGGATCCTTTAAAAAACGGAGGGATTCGGGATCAAGCTTCCCCCAAGTCCCTTCGAGAAAAACCGTTTTGAGTCCATACCGGGTTTTAAGATGGATAAGAATCTTTTCAATGTTATCCTGTCCTTCTGTCTGGCCGTGGGCTTCTTCGATGTGAACAATGACAGGTGTGGCGTGCGGTGTGCGCGCTGGGTTATTCTCCATCGGTGCGGCATAGGTGTCCCGAATAAGGCCTATTTCTTGAGGAATGGAAATCTTTTGAATGAGAGAAGATAGTGGGATTTCGGTACTTCGTACTCCGTACTCCGTACTAAGTGTGGGTGTTCCCCAAGCAATTGTAGTGGTTGTAAAGCAAAAAAGAACAAAGACACTGATCGCCCGAAGAAAATGAAAATAATAGATTTTTCTCTTATTTTGTAGCATGGTTAAATGTCGTAAGTGCCTTTCCTGTAACGAGTTGTTAGTTAAAAAATAACATATGAACATTCTCTTAGCAAGTCCTTCGAAATAGTTTATAAATATTAGAAACATAAACTAATATTTTATAGCTTTTTATAGCAAATTAGAATGCGACTTTTTGCTTTTCATGATTGATCAGCCCCTCCACCTACAACATGTGTTTCAAGAACACCTTTAGAACGGCCTTCGCAGAAAAACAGGATGTCCGATGGACAATCTTAAAATTCTGAAAAGTTCATCGGGACATGCCGATTTCCAATTGAAAAATTAGTAATAATCAAGCGAGTTTCGTCTGAGCGGGGTAGCAGGAGATCATGAACCGCATAAAGGGTATTTTGATGAAAGATACCGAACTGAAAAAATCCAATACGGTTTTAGCACGGTTTTAACACAACGAGTTTTAAAAGCGCAGAAAACAAAATAGCCATCGCCGTAAACGGCGATGGCTCTCTGATATTCTGTTACACAATTATAGGGATCAGACGGCTTCGATGTATACCCGATCCGGACGTCGTCTGATCCTATTCTAGGATAAAAAAATGGAGGTGGAGGGAATTGCACCCTCGTCCAAAGGATTCGTCATTAAGGGGTCTCCATGCTCAGTTCGCAATGGATTTAATTCCCCAGGCCTCTGCGAACGAGATCCTGAAGAACGATCCGCCTAGATCTTTTCCCTGAACCCGGCGACGGGGCCCAAAGAGCAGCCTGCTTTTTCGTCCTCAAAGCTCAGCAGACATCGGCCCTGGGACGTTCGCTAGCAGTTAAGCAGCGAAAGGAAGAGCGAAAGGCATCGGAACCGTTACCGGCCCAACAGCCCTTTCGTTCCAGCTGGTTTTTTCAGCATTTGTGTTTTGCCACGTTTTTTTAAGAGGCACCTGACGAACCTCTGCATGCTCCCTTAAATGCAGTACCCCTTGTCGAACCTATTCACCCCCGAAGAACGACGATGTTAAAGATCGAAACTACAAATGAAGTATAGCACGTTAAAAGAAATGGCTCAATGAGGAGGATAGGTCGAACAGCACAAAGATTTTCCCAACACACGATCTCAGCGTCGTGTGGCTTTCTTGATGGCGGACTGGGTCTCACGGGTATGGATCCTCTGTTTGATAGCCGCCCGTTTGTCGTACTGTTTTTTACCTTCACCGAGTGCGATCTCAACCTTCACAAACCCCTTCTTGAAATACATGCGCAGCGGCACGATTGCGACCCCTTTGCGCCCCGCCTGCCCCATCAGACGGTTGATCTCACTGCGCTTGAGTAGCAATTTGCGAGTCCGGATCGGATCCAATTCCTGGTGTCCCTGGATCTTCGAGTAGGGGGAAATATGGCAATTCAAGAGAAAAGCTTCCTCCCGCATAATGCGCACGTAGCTGTCTTTCAGGTTCACGCGCCGCTCGCGAATAGATTTAACCTCGTGGCCCATGAGGCTGACACCCGCCTCATACCTGTCGTGGATAAAGTAGTCGTAGTGTGCCTTCCGGTTCTCGGAAATTACCTCGAACGCATTTCGGACAGGCTTTGTCGTGGGAGTCAGATCTTTTTTCTTTTTCATAGGAAGTGGCACTCTCACATTGAATAAAAAGTGCAGTCACCGTAGGCAGTTGACCTTGTTCTGCCACGACGCCGCACCAAATCATGAGATTTGGTGCTGAGGAGGGGACTTGCCCTAGCGCCCAATGCGCCAGGACTACGCTTCAGGATCTTGACGATCCTGTAAGCGATTGGCTCCCCTCTCGAAAAAAAATGCCAGCGCCGTCACGATTTCCTTGAATCGTGACGGCGTGGTACTTGTTCATAAAGAACAAGTGCTGAGGAGGGGACTTGAACCCCTAAGGCCTTGCGGCCACTAGCTCCTGAAGCTAGCGCGTCTGCCAGTTTCGCCACCCCAGCATAAATTAAATTCGATTCTGCATTCGCGCTCAACCCCGTAGGGACTAAAAAAAGCGTCGTGCGCAAGTACCACATCATAACGACACAATGACCGCCGTCTACGATGACTGCGGAATATAGCTGTCACAAGCAGGTGCCGTCAACTGCAAAGATGGAAAACAGCAAGACCTGATTCCAGCAAAACCCCTCTGGAAACCAGCGTAGGAATGTTTTCGGCAAGAGTGACGTGTGAAATCAACTGGGGCTCATCGCACTGGCTGAGTCGGAGACACCGCCACCGCTTTTGCCGCACCCGGCGGGGCTGTAACGGTAGCTTCTGGGAGAGGAACCAACTTGATATTGCGTAATTCGAGCACGGCCTTTTTCGCCTCCCCAACACGCGCGTTCGTAAATACGAAAACCACTTCATTCACGGGAAGAGACTTTGGAGCATGAAAATCAAATTCCACAAGTTTCCATGTCTTCTCAAAAGTCCTCGGGGCGTAACGGCGAACCACATTGCCCTTGGACTTCAATTCGATGAAAAAACTCTCCGGAGCACCTTCGTCAGCTTTACGGCGGATCTCAAAAGAAAGACCGTTATATTTTGAAATATCAAAATCACGTGTTTTGAAATAGATACCGCAGAACGAACCCGTCGGAAAAACATCGTATTCGATTTCAAGGAAAATCTGTCCCGAATCCGGATCTTTGAAAAATTCCCGCCCCGCATACCCGATTTTTGGCGTAAAAAAAGTCCCGTGATCAAAAACAACATTAAAAAAATTTCCGGCTTGCTTGGAGAGATCGGCCTGCTCAGCCTCCATGACTGCTGTTTTCCCGAGGAGCTCGTAGGACTCATTCATAAGGTCCCATGCCTTCGTGGTGACCTTTTTAGCTGGAAGGATAACACCATTCACTACGCTCGTCTCTTCAAGCCCCCGAATACGAACCCCTTTGGGGTGAAAAAACAGTGATGGTTTTGAAACCCCCACAAAACCGCGGAGAACGCCTATCTTGCTCTCCTGTCCCTGGGGGGCGGCCTGCACACGGAAAATAGCACCGTGAATATTCGCAACATAATCGTGGGTCAGGATTTTCAAAATCGCTTTATCGTTATTCTGCTTGCGTTCAAATTGACGTGTCGTCGCACCCAAGATGACTCCTTGGGACAAACGCAATTCATAAACCTCCCGCTTTCTCATCAGACAGGACTTTTCGTTCTGAATTTCAGAATTCTTCTTCAAGCGTAAATTGATCTCATTTTTAACCTGAAAATTGACCACACCATCTGCGCCGGTCTTAAGCTTCTGGGATGTCACAAACTTCTCTCCGCGCTTAGGCGCGCGCCAAGAACGGCTCTGAAGGTCATAGATCTGGACGTCCCCTTCAAATCCAAGAATTTCAAAAGCGAGAGGTTTACAGGATTGGGGAGAAAAATGAGACCACAGAATGAGACCGGCTACGATAATGAGGACGACAATGAAGGGCTTCCGATAATTCATTGTTTTGAGCTTCTCTTCAGGAACACTCATATAATCAGTCTATACCACCTTTTCAAGCTTGTCTATCTTCCCGTAGCATCACAGAAAAATAAAAACCAGGCAACAAACGCCTTGCTGCCACAAGTCGCCGTCAGGTGCAGGCCTGCTTACGATCTCACGGGCTCACGGGTCATAGACCCGGATGGAGTTAATTAAAAACACATCACTGGGCAATAGAGGACTTGAACCTCTGCCCTTGTCTTTCATTTCTTATACGGTTGTCAAAAACTGTCCCAATTTTCGCTAGACGGCCAATCGAATGGTATTGGGACTGGCCTCACACATGTGAAGCGTGTGCTCAGCAGAAACGATGACCTCTTCAGTCTTCACAATTGCCGTACTTGCTCACGAAGAGCAAATGCTAAGCAACCAGCAAGCATGTAATTCCGTGGGCAATAGAGGATTCGAACCTCTGACCCCTTCCGTGTGAAGGAAGTGCTCTAAACCAGCTGAGCTAATTGCCCACGGAATTACAAACTTTAACCACTGCACCGGATCCCAACAAACCGACACGACTTCGACAGAAATTTGTCGTTTCTGTCCGAGTCGAGCTAAATACCCCGTAATGTATTTTTATTCTTGCAATCAAAACTTACGCTCGTCCGACGTATTCGCCTGTTTCAGTATTGACTTTGATCTCGGTCCCTTCGTCGACAAAAAGCGGGACATTCACCTTAAGACCTGTTTCACAAACGGCGACCTTTACCGTATTTGAAACGGAATCCCCCCGAACTCCAGGGGGAGCTTCAGTGACCTTAAGCGTCACAATTCCGGGCAACTCCGGGAAAATGGGCTTTTCTTCATAGAAATCGATCTTGATTTCCATGCCCTCCTTCAAATAATACTTTTTATCACCCAGAATCTCTTCGGACAGCATGAACGAAAGATAATTTTCCATATCCATAAAATGATACCCTTGGCCATCCTTATACAGAAACTGACATGTTTTTGGATCCAGGGTGATCCTCTCAAGCGGCTCGTCCGGGGCAAACCGGGTTTGGACAATACGGCCATTTTTGAGATTCTTCAGGGTAATCTGGAAAAAAGCCCGCAAGTTTCCGGGCGTGCGATGGGTGGCCTCGGTCACCATATGCATTTCATTTTGAAAAATGACAATAGCACCTTTTTTTGCATCTCTAGCTTGCATCTTATTTCCTCTCGTTAGGGTCAGGGGTATTTTTGTACTAAAAGAGCGCCATTATACATGAAGTGAACTTCTGGACAAATATCTTTAAGCGCTTAGATGATACTAATGACTGAAAGGATACGCTCTTGGGTTTGACTTTCCATGCGATAGGAAAAGAATTTTTTGTTCTCGCAAACCGTGCAAAGACCCGTGTCATGAATATGACTTTCCAGAACCCCACGTTTCCAAAGCCGGCTCTTGATCACTCCCACAAGATCCAGATTGCCACCAGCGGCATCCTTGCCGTGATAAAAACCTGGAAAATAACCAAGGAACTCCTTGCCCACTTCATAGCAGCACTTGCGGATTGAAGGCCCGATTGCTACACGGAGGTCCTCCGTTTTCGTCCCGCATCTTTTCTCAAAGATTTTGAGCATTTGTGCGACGATCCCATCCTTCACGCCTTTCCATCCCCCATGCACGATCCCGGCGACCTTCCGGACAGGATCCCAGAAAAAAACCGGCACACAATCTGCGGTCCGTATTCCAAGCACCAGCCCAGGAATTTTGGTGATCAATCCGTCAGCGGGAGTTTCCAGCAACTCCGTATCTGGGCGTTCGACCACCACGATCGTGCTACCATGGACCTGTTTCACCATGATCAGGTTGTCAGGAATCAGACCCAACTCATGTAAAAATTCCTCTCGTTTTGAATGATCAAAAATGCGGGAGTGGAAACCGGCAACAACCCCCCTCCCAAGGAATTCGAGACGGTAAACGCCGGGAGGACTTTCTTTAACAATCATGGTTTCGAACTCGAGGAAGAATCCTGGGACGCCGCAGCAAAGAATTTTTCAGCGGTCAAAAGATTTTCGCCTTTTTTCATTTCAGGATCCTCATGAAACCGATTGCGAAGAGCGCCATGATTCAGATAGTTATTAATCGCCAGCAAGATCATGCCTTGATCAAGCGCCAAATATTTTCGTGCGATCTTCCCGGTCGCCACGGTCACAGCATCATAAAACCCATACTCCCCATAAATATCATAAAGTTTGATCAACTTCCGCAAATTAGCAACTACCTGCTTTGGGGCATATTCCAAAGCCAAAGCACTCGCATGCGGTGTCACAACACCAGATTTATAACCCTTCACACCCATCGGCTTTGCGCCGTATTCCGAGTAGCCGCCCTCTGGGACGGAACAAGGACTCATCCCCCAAACCGGCATCTTTAATTCCTCCAACGCGTAGCGGATCTGGCCCTGAACGTGCGCGGCATTGTTCGCTCCAAGCCCTTCCGGCGCAAGTTCCTTTTCTTTCAAAACAATCGGGGGCATCAAAGCTTCAAAAGCAGAACCGCCCCAGCTCGGAACATAACGGAGACCTTTCCACTCGTAATACCCGCCGACATGCTTGTACCCATCCAGTATCGTTTCCACACGATCCTTGGGAGGCTGCGATTGCCATGCGTAGGAGGCCGGGAATGTCCGGACCAACCCCTCGAACCAATGGGCTTCCGGCACGTCCCCTCGGGCGACGGCGATATAGCTAGCCGCGCGGGGTTCGGTATAAAAAACACCATAGTGATAATCCGAATACACATTCAGGTTACCGTAGAAACCGTGGAACATTTGTTTTTCAAGCGGATCGTAAAAGAAATTGAAGTTCCCGCGCTTCAAAAGCCGGGTCGCCTGTCCGGCAAGCTCTTCAGGAAAGGCGTTTTTTGCGACATAGAGCCCGAGCACCAGCCAACCGCTATCCACGAACGAAACAAAATAGCTCGTCTTCTCCAGCGTGGTCGTGTCGTAGTAATTGTAGGGAAATCCGCTCGCGTGATACTCGAGCTTCTCGATTGTGGTCAACGTCTTTTGGATACGCTTGACGGCATCTTCGCGCGTAACGAAACCCATGTCATACGCACTCACAACCGCCATCAAATAGACCCCGACGTTCGTAACGCTTGTATAATCCCCCACCCAGGTGGCTGCGTCGAGCGGCCCTTTTTCACCGAGAAGGACGGTGTCAAGCGGCAGGCCATGTTCCGAATCCAGAATTTTGTCAAAGAACTCCCACGTGTCCTTGGCGACTTCTCTTAAGAACGCTTTGTCATCCTTCGGGAAGTTTTTTTTGATACTCAAGGTTTTTGGAAATCCGCACAGACGGTTCACGAGGAATTTCTCAAACTCGAGATGTTCCAGATGCGTGGGAGTTTTTTCGATCTTCCTCGGCGGAAAATCCACGGCGCTGGGGCCCGGTGATCCGGTCCTCACGAAGCGAATATTGTCGAGATAGATCTTGCCGGATTTTTTCGTGACATAATTGTCACTAAAGATAATCACGAACTCATCCAAAGGCTTGTAACTCATACGGGGCGTTTTCCACACTTTGGGATTGGAAAAATCAATGAGACCTGTCATAGCATTCAGCGGAATACTCACCGTCTGCCACGTCCCCGTCACGGGAACTTTTGCGACCCCGCTCACCTTTTCTACACACTTCGGATCCATACATTTTTTCACCTCGAGACGAAACCGCTCCGTAAAACCCGCCTTGGCATCCCCTTTGACCTCAAACTCAAGATGATCGTAAGAACTCGCATCAAAACCCGCCAGCTTGGTCCAAAATCCGTTCCGGGCCGGAAGATCAGAATCCACGCTATAAGCGAGACTCAGAACCCTGGTCATCTTCCCGTCCTTCCCCGCCATCGACACCACTTGCGGATCCGTGTAAGAATTATTGATGTCCGCGAGGTTCATGTTCCAATCGCCACTCTCGCCGCCGAGATTATTTATGATCTTGCCGCCCTCCGCTTCAAAATCTGCAACCATGGCGACCTGGGGCGTATCGGATTTTGACGGTGTTTTTTCAGAAATCGTTGCCTTCGCCGGGGCCGTGTTTACCTGTTCAGACGTCTGTTGCGAAAGCCCTTGAGAACAGCCTGCCTGGAAAACCATCAAACACAACAACAGGTGCGATAGAACATTTTTCATAAATAGGCCTTGAGTTTTTTCCATGTGTCCGGTTCGACCATTCCAGTGGCGGAAAGTCCTTTGGATTTTTGAAAATCCCGGACCGCCGCTTTGGTCCTTTTGCCGTAAAACCCGGTAGGATTCCCCTTGAAATATCCGGCACGCTGAAGCGCCTTCTGGATCTTCAAAGTCTCTTTCCGGGCTGGCATTGCCGGAGCTGAAACGATGGGCTTGGGCATCTTCCCGGTGGAAACGGATTCGATCCTCTGCAGATCCGACCAAAGATACTGCCTTCTCTGGCTTCCCATAAGCCCCACAAAGATCACCTGGCCGTTCGATTGGACCCGTCCGGCGAAACAATGGCGCGCCGTCCTCGTCCAGCCAGTCTTGCCGATCACTCCCCCCGTTCGCCACAGCATCTTGTTGCAATTATTC
>JBAZJC010000062.1:0-8774 GCA_041651495.1 Candidatus Omnitrophota bacterium
GGACCACGCGCCGCACGCTCTTGAAGAGAAAGACCGGGACATTGAAGTCGCCCCCTTTGGTACGATCGGGTTGGAATCGGCCTTTGGGGTCATTATGACGGAACTTTTCCATGGCCGAAAATGGAAATTGGAAGAAATTGTAAGAAAAATGAGTCTGACGCCTGCGGAGATTCTGAAAAAGACGAATTTCGGGCGGCTTAAAACCGGCGAACAGGCCAATTTCATCCTGGTGGATGTGGAAAAAGATTGGGTGTTTGAGGAGGATGACGTTCATTCGAAATCCCTGAATTCCTGCTTCTATGGCAAGAAACTCAAAGGCAAGGTCCTGCATACATTCGTGAAGGGTTATCAATACGTCCTCTGAAAATGACGCGGGCAAAAACTTCTAGGGGAAAAATGACCATAAAAAAGTACGACGAGGATGTTTCTCTTCTTGAGAATAAAAGGGTCAATGGCAAATATTTTAAATTAGCTTTTCAATCCGCGAATCTTTCCAGAAATGTTCAGCCCGGCCAGTTTCTTCAAATTCGCATCAACGACGGCAATGACCCGTACCTGCGTCGTCCCTTCAGCTATTACCGTATCACCGGAAAACGCATCGAGATCCTTTACGAAGTACTTGGTCGCGGTACGGAAATTCTTTCTCAAAAGAAAAAAGGAGATGTCCTCAAAGTAATGGGCCCGCTCGGGAACGCATTCGCCGAGAACCTCGGCAAAAAAAAACGAATTTTAATCGCGGGTGGAGTGGGCGTTCCACCGCTTGTCTTTCTTGCCGAAAAATATCCCACGGAATATCTCTTAATCGGTACAAAATCCAAAGCCGAGCTCATGCCAAAACCTGAATTGAAAAAAGTCCGTGCTAAGATCCTTTGCTCCACGGAGGATGGCTCATACGGTACAAAGGGTCGTGTTACCTTGCTACTTGAAAAGATCCTGATGGACCAGCATCCCGGAGAATTTTTTATCCAAACCTGCGGGCCCAAAAAAATGATGGAAGCCGTGATCGCAATCGCGGCGAAATACGGCATTGAAGGAGAGGTGTCCTGGGACGAGAGCATGGCCTGCGGGGTTGGGGCGTGCCTGGGATGCATGGTGAAGACCCGGTCGGGTCTCAAACGAGCCTGCGCGGACGGGCCGGTGTTCAAATTCGAGGATCTTGAGCTATGAAAGTCGATCTGACGACTCGAGTCAAAAATCTGGTGCTCAAGAATCCCATTACGGTCGCTTCCGGGACTTTCGGGACCACGGATGAGTATGCCGGATATGTTGACTCTAAGAAGCTAGGGGCGATCATTACCAAAACCATTACCGTCAAGCCGCGCGCCGGAAATCCCATGCCGCGTATCTGTGAGACCTCGGCCGGGATGCTCAATGCGATCGGGCTCCAAAATAAAGGGCTTGAGGATTTTATCGAGCATAAGATCCCTTATTTCAAGAAACTCGGTGTTCCGCTTATCGTGAGTATTGCCGGAGAATCCGCGGAAGAGTTTGGTGAACTCGCCAAGACCTTCGATGGCATGAAGGATGTTGTGAAGGCACTCGAAATCAATCTTTCCTGTCCAAATGTCGAAACCGGCGGCGTCAATTTCATGAAAAAACAAGAGCGCATTCTGGACGTGGCCAAAGCTGTGCGCGATCAAACGGATCTCCTTGCTTTTGCCAAGATCTCACCGGAGCTTGGCGATGTGCTCGAGATCGCGGGCAAGGTGATCGGGCAGGGAATAGACGGGATCAGCCTGATCAACACGTTGCGTGGAATGGCGGTCGATCCTTGTACGAGAAGTTCCAGGATCGCGAAGGATTTCGGGGGCTTGAGCGGCCCTGCGATCAAACCGGTCGCGCTTCGCTATGTTTATCAGGTCAAAAAAGAATTCCGAGTACCGGTCATTGCATCCGGCGGCATATCGAATGCCCATGATGCCTTGGAATTCCTGATCGTGGGCGCGGATCTTTTGGCGATCGGGACGGCGAATTTTGTAGAACCGCAGGCGACGCTTCGTATTCTGAAAGGGATCGAAGAGTTCTGCCGGAAGGAAAGGATTTGGCATCTTGAGGACTTGCGAGGCAGCTACAGGCCTGCTGGGGAAAAAGGAGAAGGATATAACCGATGAGTGAAATTTCCGCGGAAGAACGTTTAATTGTGGCACTCGATGCGCCAACGCTTGAAGTGGCAGAACAATGGCTTTCGGAACTTAAGGGCGTTGTCCATTATTACAAAGTTGGACTCGAACTTTTTACGGCTCACGGATGGAAGGCTGTGAACCTGGTGAAAAATCATGGAGGCCGTGTTTTCTTGGATCTCAAACTCCATGACATTCCGAACACCGTGAGCCGGACGCTTGCGGCGGTTTGTGAACATGAAGTAGATATGGTGAATGTCCATGCCCTTGGTGGATTTGAAATGATGAAGATGGCCCGTGAAGCGGTGGAGAAATATTCTTCGGGACGCGTGAAAAAACCAAAACTGATCGCCGTGACTATTCTGACAAGTCATGACCAAAAGTCTCTCTCCCGCGAACTCCGGATCGGGGGAAGCGTAAAAGATGAGGTATTGCATCTGGCCGACTTGGCAAAAAAAGCGGGACTTGACGGGATTGTTTGTTCGCCTGAGGAAACCTCCTGGGTTCGTAAGAAATTTAAACAGGAGTTTTTGATCGTGACCCCGGGTATCCGTCCCCCGGATGCGGACAAGGGAGACCAGAAACGCATTCACACCCCCGAGAAAGCCCTCAATGCCGGTTCGAATTATATCGTGATCGGACGTCCCATCACACAAGCCGCTAATCCCAAGGATGCCGTTCTCCAGATCCTGAGTACGATAGCTTCCTCTCAGAGCGCATAAGATCCAACCTGTTGAAGATAAAGCACTTACAAAGAAAGTCTCTACGCTTTCTCTTGACAGTCCCGCGGAAACTTTTATAATACGCAGTCCACAGAACGACATGTCCTATAACTTTCCTGAGATTCCATAATTATGATAAGAAGCATGACCGCTTTTGCGCGCGTGTCGTTTGTGGTCGGGAGTAGGCGATGGGTCGTTGAGATAAAATCGCTAAATCAGCGATATTTCGAACTTTCCATGAGACTTCCGCCCGTGATGTTTCCGCTTGAACCACAGGCGCGCCAACTCGTCCAGTCCGTGATGCGCCGCGGGAAGATAACACTCAGCATCTCGGAGGAAGGCCGCAACGGCGAATCTCTTGCATATGAACTTGATCAAAACCAGGTTCGCGTGTATCTCGCGTCAGCCAAAAAGATAAAATCTAAGTTCAAGATGGAGGGGAAACTTACGGTCGAAGGGATCATGCGGCTTCCCGGCGTTATGAAAGAAAAAGTCGCGGAAGGTCCGCAGATCTGGAACTGGGCGAAACTCAACGGGCTTTTGAAGAAGGCCTTGGATAAAGCGGTTCGTCATAAAGAAGAAGAAGGTAAAAAGTTGGATAAGGATTTTCGGCAACGTTTGGACCATATCGCCAAGACGACACATAAAATTGAGATGTTAGTACAGGGCAATCAGAAGATCTATTTTGAAAAATTGAAAAACCGCCTCAAAGACCTTCTGGGAAATGAAAAACTCGATACGGAGCGACTTTATAGAGAGATTGCGTTTCTAGCTGAGCGTTCGGATATCACCGAGGAAACGGTTCGCATGAAAAGTCATTTAGAACTTTTTACGAAGTGGCTTGAGCGACAGGGCGAGATCGGCCGCGAGCTGGATTTTCTTTGCCAGGAAATGAACCGCGAAGCGAACACCATATCGTCCAAGGCTCAGCTCTTTGAAGTCTCCCAGGAAGCCATCGCGATCAAAAGCGAGATCGAAAAGATCCGTGAACAGGTTCAGAATGTCGAATAAGAAAACAGACTCGGGCCAGGGCATCTTGGTGGTCCTGTCTGCGCCTTCGGGATGTGGGAAAACAAGCATTGTCGAACGTCTTCTCAAACGACATCAGGATTGGGTGCGTTCAATCTCGGCAACTACGCGTAAACCCCGGGTCGATGAAAAAGACGCACGGGACTATTTTTTTTATTCCAATCGGGATTTTGAACAAAAAGTACACGAAAAGAAGATGTTGGAACATGCTGTGATCTATGGCAATCTCTATGGCACTCCCCGAAAATTTGTGGAGGATCAAGTTAACCAAGGCAAGACCGTGATCATGACGATCGATGTGCAGGGAACGAAACAGATCATGGAATCTTGGGGGAAGGAACGTTCGCTTCTCAGTATTTTTATTCTTCCACCATCGTTCAAGGTATTGCGGGAACGGCTCGCAGGGAGGAATACGGAAAATCTCGAGGAAATCGAAAAGCGGATCGAAATCGCACAAGATGAAATTAGGGCCGCGAAACTTTATAACCATACGGTTATTAACCAGAATCTGGATCAGGCGGTGCTTGAGATTGAAGGAATTATTTTGAATGCTTCAAAACAAAGGAGAAAAAATTAGCCATGGCATATATCGCATTAGAAAAGATTTTATCGGAAAAAAACAAAAGTCTCTACAAAAGTGTACTAACTGCCGCGGCGCGGGCGAATGAACTTGCGCAAGGCGCGCAGCCACTCATCAAAACAGATTCTAAAAAAGTCGCAACCATCGCTCTGCTTGAAATGGCCGCGAAGAAGGTTAGCTATGTTGAAATCAAAGGCAAAGGCAAGAAGGCTCTCGGGTAGAACGGTTCTTCACATCCTGACGGGTAGTATTGCCACCTACAAGGCTCCGGAGCTCATCAAAAAAATGAAAGATGAGGGCGCGCGGGTGGTGTGTGTCATGACGGGCTGTTCCAGGGAGTTCGTGACGCCGACCGTGCTTCGTGCTGTGAGCGGTGAGCGTGTTTATTCCGAGATGTTCCCGCAGGACGCTCCCTTTGGTGTGCTCCATACTTCCTTGGCAGATCTCTCGGATCTTGTACTCGTTTCTCCCGCGACCGCGAATTTCATCGCGAAAATGGCGACCGGTATTTCGGATGATCTGGCCAGTTGTCTTGTTCTCGCGACGCGGAAACCTATTCTGGTTATTCCGGCCATGAACGACAATATGTATATGCATCCGGTAACCCAAAAAAACATCGCTCAGCTCAAGGCCCTTAAATATCATTTCGTAGATTCGATCGAAGGGGACTTGGCCTGCGGGCGCGTAGGTGTCGGCCATATCGCTTCGGAAGAATCTATCCTGACTTCGGTGGAAAATATTCTTTCTCCAAAAGCCAGTTGCAGGTAACTTAAGTGGCGCCACGTTTCAAAAAGATCCTCATTACCGCCGGGCCGACACGGGAGATGCTTGATCCAGTGCGATTTCTTTCCAATCTTTCGACGGGAGAAATGGGCTATGCGCTTGCAAAAGTAGCCGTCTCAAAAGGCTACCAGGTGAGTCTTGTTAGCGGTCCGACGGACCTCCAGCCTTCCAAAGGTGTAGAATTCTATCCCGTCATTTCGGCCATGCAAATGAAGAAAATTTGTACGAAACTTTTCCCTAAGCACGACGGTCTAATCATGACAGCAGCGGTTTGCGATTTCATGCCTGCTGCGTCGGGTCGGAACAAGATCCCGAGCGCAAAGGGATTGACGCTCAAACTTAAACGAACACCGGACATTCTGACGTTGCTCGCAAAACGAAAAGGTTGTAGGGTTGTCATAGGCTTTTGTCTCGAGACTCAGGACCTGATACGTCGTGCCAGAGAGAAGCTTACAAGGAAGAAACTGGATGGCATTGTGGCGAATTTTTACGGCCCCAACGGCCATATCCCGTTCGGAAAACGGCGCGTGGAAGTTCATTTGATCGATGCTGCCGGCAAGGTTCGAAGAATAGCGAACCGGTCTAAAGTGCAGATCGCGAAGATCCTTTTGGGATGGATGGAGGGTTTAGCCAAACATTCTTCCACGAGTGTCTAAAAATCTATTTTTAAAATCAGAAAAGTGACTATAATAAACAAAATTTCAAGGTCGAATTATTACGTCATTATTAAACTTAGCAAAGGAGAAAATCATGAAATTCTTCACAAGAAAACTGGCAGCTATTTTAATCCTGCCACTTATTTTTAGCGGATGTGCAACGGAGAGCGGCCTTACGGAACGTGAAACGGGCGGCTTGGCGGGCGCGGCGCTTGGCGCGGGAATTGGAGCTCTTGCCGGAAGCGCGACGGGGCATGCGGGTGTTGGTACAGCCATTGGCGCAGGTGCCGGTCTTTTGACAGGTGTGGTTGCAGGCGAGATGGCGCGTCGTCAAAAAGAGCAGACGAAAAAAGAATTGCGGCAGGAGATGATGCAGCAACAGTATCAATCGAGTCAGTATGCCGCAACGCCCTCTGCAACGACAGCTGCGACCCAGACAACAACGGCTACGACGCAAGCTTCCTATACTCAGCCCGCGGTAAAGCAGGAACTGAATACAAAATATAATCCGAGAACAGGGCAGACCTTTCCTTCGAATTATACCTATGATCCGAATACCGGCGAAGAGTTAAAGCTGCTTCAATAGCCCCATGAAACTTAAAAAAATCAAGAAAATCGGGATACTGACTGGGGGCGGAGATTGTCCGGGCCTAAATGCGGTCATCCGCGCTGTCACCAAGTCTGCCATTGCAAACTATGGGTGGGAGATCTTTGGTATCGAGGACGGCTACGCGGGGCTGATCGAAAAACGCGGCCATGAATTGACCCAGGCCCAAGTGTCAGGGATTCTCACCCTGGGTGGGACCATTCTCGGGACATCAAATCGTGCGGATCCATTCAAGGTGCCCGTGGTCAAGGGAAAGAAAGTTGTTTTTGAAGATCATTCTGACCAGGCGATTGAACATTTCCGGCAATGGGGTTTGGACGTTCTGGTTGCGGTTGGCGGCGATGGGACGCTATCTATAGCCAATCAGCTTTGTCGCAAGGGAATCCCGGTTGTCGGGATTCCAAAAACTATAGATAATGATCTGAACGGTACGGATTACACGTTTGGTTTTCATACAGCCGTTAGTATCTGTACGGAAGCGATCGATCGGCTTCATACAACGGCTGCTGCGCATCACCGGGTAATGATCCTCGAGGTGATGGGGAGAAATGCTGGTTGGATTGCGCTTCATTCCGGTTCTGCGGGTGGCGCAGACATCATTTTGATCCCGGAGGTTCCGTACTCGATGGACGCGGTCTGCAAGGCCGTCAAGAAGCGGGCCCAGCACGGGAAAAAATTTAGCCTGATCGTTGCGGCCGAAGGGGCGAGGGAGAAAGGCGGAAAGGTCATTGAGAAAAAGAGTGATCCCAAGAATCCCTATCCCATAAAGCTCGGCGGTGTCGGAAAATATCTTGAAGAGCGTCTTGAAAAATGCACGGGCCTCGAGACCCGTTCAGCGAGTCTGGGGCATATTCAGCGGGGAGGTTCTCCGGTGCCGGCGGACCGCAATTTGGGAACGCTTTTTGGGACGCATGCCGTGGAGTTGATCCATCAACGGAAGTGGGCTCAAATGGTTTGCGTGCAAGGGAATGCCATCAGATCTATTCCAATCGAAGAAGCAGTCCACAAATTGAAAGTTGTGATGCCTGACACTCCTCTTGTTGTGGCCAGTGAAGCCGTTGGCATCAGTTTCGGAACGTGAACCCTCCTTTTGCTTATCAAGGAAGGCTTCATTACCTTGCGCCAAATGCTAAAGTTTACGACGAAATACTAAAAAAATATTGCAAAACAGAGTGAGAAATGCTAACATTTATCGCCTGTTCGATTTCGAACTCTTGCGCGGAGGGGTTATGAAAAAAATATTATGTTTTGGTTTGACGCTCGTACTTGTCGGGATTTTTGCCATGAGCGCCTATGCGGCTGATAACGATTTCAAAGCGATAGTGATTTCCATTAAAGGCGATGTTAATGTCGATTTGCAAGGCAAAGGCAAATGGATAGCAGCCGAGAACGACATGGAACTCAAACAAGGCGCGATATTAAAGACGGGTGCTGCCTCATCCGCGGATCTCATTTTCGATAAAGCAATGCTTAATGTTGTTAATGTCGGGGAAAACACGACTCTCGCTGTAGATCTTCTCTCTCATTCACTGACACAGATCAATCTTCCCAACGGCAAAGTCCTAGCTAAGCTCAAAGGACTTAAAAATGGAGCCAAATTCCAAGTGAGGACTCCGACTGCCATCTGCGGTGCTAGGGGCACAGGACTCGGAGTAGAGGTTTTTGAAGGTATTACTAATGTTCAGGCTTTTGAGGACGTTATATATGTACAGGGAATAGGTCCCAATGGTGAGCCTCTAAGCGTGACGGTGGAAGTCCCTGCGGGCTGGAAGAGTGCCATAAAAGCGGGAGAAAATCCGACACCGCCCGCTGGACTGACAACAAATGAGGTGCGGGTGTGGAATGCGTGGGTTACGTCTGTAACCAAAACGGTTGCAGAGGCTGAAAAAGAAACTGAACAGAAGTCCGAACAAAAGTTCGAACAGGAAGCCGAACAACCAGTAAGACCGGAAGGAAGCAAGTACGATTAGTTTCGGTGTTCGGCATAAGAATAAGAAAGGCAAATTATGATGCTCTCAGATAAAAATGGAAAACAGCGCGTTTGTGTTTTTTTAGTATGTACACTAATATTAACGTTGTGTTTTTCCGAGAGCATATGGGCTCAGCTACCCAAACCAAAGACATTACAGGTTAAACCAAAGTTACCTGATACTGAGCTTACCCCTTTTTTACTACCGGCATGAATTAGAGTTTTCCGGGGCTGCGGTTAACAGCTTTGCTTTCTGATAAAACTCTTCAGGGGTCATCCGCCCTAATGAACTGTGCGTTCGTTCTTGA
>JBAZJC010000063.1:0-8609 GCA_041651495.1 Candidatus Omnitrophota bacterium
CACAGCCCGAGGATAATGATTTGGGTGTTTTTGAGGAAATTCATTTTGTTCGATGTGGGGTTTTCCATGGCGGGATTCCTTTTCTTGTTGCGGCTTTTTGCGGCGCGCGGGTTGAGCTTTTGTTTCGATTTTCCTGCGGGTCCTTAAAAAATACGAGGGCTCACTGGGATACTATTAACGTCCGGCTTGAATAAAACTGAATGAAATAAAAGCTAGCACGTTTGGAGGCGCGGCGCCCTCGTGAAAATGGCGGAGGGGGGGGGATTTGAACCCCCGGTGACGCTTTAGGCGCCACAGCGGTTTAGCAAACCGCCGCACTAAACCGGGCTATGCGACCCCTCCGCGATGTATCATATTAATGCGTAATTACTTACAACTTCTCTGATTTTCAACGCCTTGCCGCTTTTTAGCTCTGGGGACACATTGGGGGCACAATGGCGTCCATTTGCTTGTCAAGAATACTAACAGCATTAGCCTGATGCGTGTCTGACAAATGCGCGTATCGCAGCACCATACGAATCGACTTGTGACCCAAGATTGCCCGAATCGTATTCAAATCAACCCCAGCCATAGCCAGGTAAGATGCCGCCGTATGCCTTAGATCATGAAATCTAAAATTATTGATGCCCGCTTTTTTGAGTGCCCGCTCAAACGGAACTCTGGGATTATAAGGTAATCCAGCCTTATTGCCAAATACATAAGAACCCTGTTTTTTTATTGGCTCGTTGAGAAGCATTTCCCTAACAGTGCGGTTCATCGGGACATAACGTGTTTCACCGTTCTTTGTCTCGCGAAGAGTGATAAACCCCCTGGCAAAGTCCACATCCTCCCATTTCAGACCCTGTATTTCACCCAGTCTCATGCCCGTATTAACCGCGAAGAGAACGACGGATCTCAGCGGTTCACCCGAACAATCGAGCAACTTCTTCAGCTCGTCCTTTTCGAGGAATCTTACTCTCGCATTATTCTCTTTGCCAAGCTTGACTTTCTTGACCGGGTTTTCTGAAGCATGGCCCCATTCAACGGCAAGGCTGAACATGCACTTGAGACACGCGAGCTCTCGGTTCACATGCGCTACCGATACCAGCGTTCCTTTGTAGGTTTTTTGCCCTAGCCGTTCCGTCCGGTAATGCTCTATTATCTCCGGCGTGATCGCACAAAGATAATTGCCGCCGAAGAACGGCACCAGTTTCTTGAGGTAATGAATATCGGTCGTTTCCCAAGACCGTTTCTTCTTAGCGTAAGTCTCGGCATAGATATCCGCAAACTCTTTAAACCGGATGTTCTTGGGCTTTTGTACATCAAGAAATTTCCCTTCGGCAATTTCGACCTCTATCTTTTGCAAAGCGCGCTTGGCCAAACTTTTTGAGGTGCTTACTTTCTTGCGTATACGCCGTCCTTTAAAGAAGTAACTGATGTACCATTTGCCATGCCTCTGGAAAATTCCCATATAAATAACCGCTCGCGCGTTACGCTGGCTGTTTCCCCTTGGTCTTGAAGAACCCCAACACTTCGTCGGGATCGAACCTCACATACATACCCATCTTGATATGTGGGATAGCTTCCTGCCCCTGCATTGTCCTTTGATAAATCCAGGACTTCGGGACTCCAAGCAGTTCTGCCATTTCTCCGGCCTTTAACAACTTTCGCTTTTTTAATTCAGCTTCCATTTCCCCGCTCCTTTTCTTTGGCAATGCCATTAAGTCAGTTCTGTGACGCTTTTTCAAAAAACTCGTACCCGTGGACACGTGCTTGAGTAATCCGGTTTTTAACTTTTTTGCCGCCCTCGCGGGTGTGTGTATAGAGACCCGCGCTGAATGCATACACACATCCCGCCCCCACCCTGAAAAGCCGAAAAGTCTGGTTTCCGCCCATTTCTAAGCTCCATGACTTTCTTGAGAAAGTTGCGGGGAAGTCGACGGAAGCAGGCCTAACTGCTCGCGCAATTCGGCCGGGGTGAGCAACTTGTTGAGACCTTGGGACGAGGTCTTGGAGTCACCCATTAATGTGTACTTATAGGTTGAGCCTTGCTTCCCGCCGTAGGCCACCCGGAGCAGTTCGTAACGACTTAATTCTTTTAGACAAGCGTGGAGACTTGCATCGCTCCAACCCGTGGCAAGAGGCCGCACATCAGCTCTTGTAAAAAGAATGTTGGTGGGAAGAAGCCCCTTTTTCTCATCGAACAACTCGCCGCTATTCTCCTTGAATTTTTTCATTACCATATCGTTGATGATCTCCATAAGCTCCCGGCTTTTCCTGGAAACCTCGTCGATCGTTTGGCCCAAAACCAGCTCGCTTAATTCATGGGCAATTTCGTAATCGGTAATGTCCGCCTCGATGTAGACTTTGGACCCTGCACACTTAGGTTCTTTTTGATACTGCCTTAAAAACGCGATCGCCATGATAAGATACAGGAACTTTTCATGATCCCGTCGGGTTCGGACCGAGTGCGTTGGAAATTGGAGAAGTTGCGCGTAAGGAATGACCACATCGAGCTTTTTCAGCAACCTTTGCGCGTTCTGGTGCTTACTGCGGACGGCTTCGCGTTCTGTGTTTTCTAAAAGACCTTCCAGTGTTTTGTCGCGCCGTTGTATTTCGTGAATCAGTTTTGTTTGTCCCTCCGATTCATCGATGTAAATGCTGAACAAGCGAGTGGCATTTTCATTGTTCACTGTAGGCTGTGTGGTCGTCTCGAGAAGCGCGATGGGTCCTTCAACAACAATTTCCTGTGTTTCAATCTGCCCCGTATCAGCATTTCGTATCGGAACGAAATTCACCAACCTTCCTTCGCTCAGGAGGGTCCTGATCGGATAATCAGATTCCTCCGAACCTGACCTTTCGGCAATCGCAACGACCATGTGCGCTAACCCCTGTTTAGACAGGTAGTACAGCGCGTTGGCGGTTAGCCTGCTGATAACTTTCTTTTCTTCATCCGGCATTAGTTCCAGCACGGTCCCGACGGCGGCATTCTTTCCCGCAGCGCTGGTGGCCCGGATAAGACAGGCGAGCGGTTTTTTCAGCTTCCTGGAAACGCAAACAAGATAGATCAGGAACTTGTTTAGGGATTCGCCGACGTGCCCCAGCTTTTCCATGTCCCCAAGGATGATTTGTTTTAGGGAAGGATTTCTAAGGAAAGCCAGAGCTTCTTCACGCTGTTCCGGCGTCATTTTCGGTCTGGCGCTCTGTTCGACAGCACGTTCCGGCGCGTCATAGATTTTCTCTCTGAGCTTTTCTTCTGTTAAAGTCAAGCACCTTTCGATGTCCATTGCTTTGAGATCGTTCTGTTTTCCCATCTGCAAACATTTGTTCGCGAATTGAGTGCGGCTTTTGCCGGTAGACAACGAAACCCTGTCGCTATAGACCAACTGCTCGTCCTGAAAGCACTCGATCCTTGAGCATGTTTTCCCGTCGTTAATCTCAAACTGAGAGAACTTGAGCGCAGTTCCGTTGTTGGCCCGGACGATCAAGCAACGGTCGTCCTCTTTAATGATCTTGAAAATCCAGATCGTTTTGGAATCATCTATGAAAAACTGAATCGGCGAACCCTCCTGTCCTAACGTTTGAAAAAGCGCGCATTCGCACTGACAAGCCCCGGTTTCTCTCAACTGGCTGCACGGAATCGGCTTATGGCCCTCCTCCCTGTAAGCATGGACTTTTTCCTTAATCAGATCGCGGCTGTACCATTCTTCACCGCTCAAGAGCGCGTGTAACTTTGTGGTCCCCATTTCTCCCAAGAAAGAGAGCCAATCGATAAGAAGGTCTGCTTCGTGCTCGCTGAACCTGCGGCCCTTCTCCGATTTAGTCATCAAGGAATCGATGTGAGGGCATTGATCCCTCAGCGGCCTGATTAACATTTCAATAAACTGGTTTGTTTCTTTTTGTGGTTGATTGTTCGAACCTTCCATTTCCCCCTCCTTGTTTGAGATTAAACGATACTACTATGTATGACATAGTGTCAGCGTTTGGTTAAAAAATATATTCACCCGGGCTTATGCTTAATGGCCGCGTTGTATAAACTCCCTTTGGCTGTTTTGAACATCTCATCAAACTTTTGGATGCCGGTTTTAATCCTGTTAAGAGCTTCTCCGATGCAGTCTAACTCATCTCTCAATTCTCTTTTAAGACACCAGCGTTCTTTGCCTTGAGAATCACGATACTTAGACATTAATTGTAAAACATCTTTAGCTAACAGTTCTTTGAGAGCAGCTTCGGAATGAAGACAGACCAGAAATCCCCTAATCCGTTCTAAAGAAAAACCGAACATTCTGTTCAGAATAAAAACAAAGACCGCTTTGTCGATTTCATCGTAGCTAAATCGTCTATATCCCGAATCGTCTTTCACGGGCCTCAACAGCCCCATTCTGTCCCAGTGGCGTAATTGTCGCGGCGTAGCATCAACCCCAAACGATTTGAGTTTCTGCACGGCTTCGTTTAACAAGAAACCTTCCCGCGCCTTCATTTCTTTTGTCGCTTGCTTCATAAGTAACCTCGCGTGATTTACGCAAACTATATCATTATAGCAATGTTTGTGTCAAGCTTTTTTACAACGTTGCCTTTTCCGAGAAGCTGAAGTACTGGTTCTCCCCGACGATGATATGATCCAGCACCCTGATCGAAACGGTCAGACAGGCCGCTTTGATCTTCTGGGTGATCTCGTAATCCTCACGGCTCGGCTCGATCTTGCCGGAGGGATGGTTATGAACCAGAACCAGACTGGATGCGTGACGCTCCAGAGCAGCTTTCACCACCTCCCTCGGATGCACTGCCGCTTCATCGACCGTCCCGTAGAAAAGGTCTTTCTCGGAAATGATCCTGAGCGCTTTATCGAGGAACAGTACTTTGAAAATTTCTCGCTTCTGATCACGTAAGGCCGCGAAAAGGTAATCCGTCACCGCTTGCGGACTGCGAACGAAGTTCTGCCCTACCATTTTCTCCCGCAGGTACCTGACCCCGATCTCCCTTACGGCGATAAGCATCGAGCTTTTTGCTTCCCCCATTCCTTTCACTTTCCCGACCGCTCCGTTGTCCCGATTCAGCAGATTCCTGAGCCCTCCGGACGCGAGCAAAAGTTCGCGTGAAAAACTGACGGCGTCCTTCTCCCGTGTTCCGTATCCGAAAAGCACGGCCAGAAGTTCGGCGTCCGAAAGCGTCTCCGCTCCCTTTATTTTTAATTTCTTTCTCGGCCTTTCCTCTGCCGGCCATTCCCTAATGCTGTTTATCATTCACCGTTTCTGCCGCGGATTTCATACGCTTCGCTTTTTATGTGATAAAGACTCTTCAAGAATCTGTGATACCCCCATCTCATCAGGATCAATGGAGATCGCCTTCTTCATACATTGGATCGCCATCTCAATCCAGCGCAAGGTTTCCTGCGGCTTCCCGTCTCCTCTTTCGATACGGACTTGAATGCCGTCTTCCCAAAAAGACATCTCCAGCTCCGGCATCTCATCACTTTCTCCGCCGAGTTCCGCAATCCAGGCATACGCCTTTGCGAGCAAGACCCATTGGGGCGCATAGTCGGGTTTTCTCCGGATCGATTCGAGGCAGTAACGCCGCACAGACCTTTTGAACAGGAGATCGGGCTTCTCATCGAGGTTCTGCCTGTCATAAAGTTCTGCGAGTGTGAAGTAGATGCAGGCATCATCGTGCTCTTTCAGAAGTTCCTTGCAACATCTTATTCTCTCATCTAATAATGAAAAATATTCTTTCTGCACATGGTCAAACCCTTCTTTAGATGAAAGTTTATTCAGCGCCCCGTTTCGCTCGAGACACTCATCCCACCTTTCCATTTCAGCCCAGGTTTTCAGCTTCTCTTTGTCATAAGTCACACCCGCCCCCCTCGTCCTCTCTCTCAGCATCATCATTCCAGATCTCTAGGATATCAATCTAGGACATTCTCAACTGCATTTGCTTGTTCATATTATCTCACTTGCGGGATATTCTGAAAGTGCTCCACAAGGGTGAATACCACTCTGACTCCCCACATAATTATGTTGTATGCCGCCATATTTAAAACCTCCTTTCTGACATATTAATAACCGGTATTTTGTTTTACTTTCTCATAAAAAATTGAACGGTTCTTTTCTCGCGAGCGATGCAGTCGTTCCTTAATCGTAAGATGCGTTGTATCCTCGTCGTTATTCTTATCCGTATACCATATGAATTTTGGGAATCCTTTAACCTTCACGTCGGCATTAACGAGCCGATAGTCTCCGAACTCGTAGACATTGTAACTGACATAATTGTGCCTACTCCCTTGATAAAACCCTGTGATAATTACTTTGTATTGGCCTCTCCTGTCTGGACCGATGAAGTCCTCAATCCTCGCATCAAATGTATCGTAAGAAATCTTTTCGAAACCACTCTTATTCTTCCTAAGATAAATCTCAACCCTGTCCTGATGCGCAGCTAAACCGCTGCCCCTCGAATTATAAAACACGATAAAATCCTCAAGACCGTTATTGTCCAGATCGGCTTGAAATACTGAGCGCGGGAAATCTTCCCTCTTGTGATCAGGCGACACCAACATGGTCTTGTCTACCTCAAGGAAGAACTCTACTTCGTATAGTTTTGGCTCTTTCAAATGCACAACGACCGAACCATCTTTTGATTTATAGTCTCCATTGTCCGATAGCAACGGCTGAACATTCAAATGTGCTGGCTGACCATCTTTAAATTTATACGGTGGATATCGCTCAAAATAAGCCAGACCATCTCCAACCCAAGACGAAAAAATAAGCACCGCTATCGTAACTGATAAATAAAAAAACTTTTTCATATTGTTCCTTGTCATTGCGCACGGCCTTTCGATCCCCAAACAATCGTTCGATTTTTCGAAAGCGATTTCTTACCCTGAGACAGCCCCAAAAATCTGGGGGGACGATTTTTTGCTGCTTGCATATCTCAGGAAATACCCGGATTTCGATCGCGGCCTGCTGTCAGACCTTCCTGTCGGCCTGCCCAGCGTTTTACCCTGTTTCCGTGCCCTGCGAAGCCCCTCCATCGTCCGGCTGACGATCAACTCCCTCTCGTACTCAGCCAGGACCATCAACATTTTTAAGAACATCCTGCCTTCCGGCGTGTGCGTGTCGATGTTTTGGGACAACGAGACAAATCCGATTTTCCTGTTTTGAAATTCTTCGAAGAGATTCAGCAGATGTTTCAGACTTCGTCCGATCCGGTCCAACTTGTAACACACAACGCTTTCGAATTTTCCTGCACGCATATCAGCAAGCATTCGCTCAAATCCGGGGCGTTTGTCGTCTTTGCCGGAGAATCCGTGATCGATATATTCATCTACCACTTCACATCCTGTTCTCTTGCAGTACTCTCTTAACGAGAACAGCTGCGTTTCCGTGTTCTGGTCATTCGAACTGACCCTTGCGTAAATTGCGGTTTTCAATCAACCCTCCCTCTTAGCCGAGCTATCAATTCATTTCCAGCATCAATCATTGCTTTTTCCCGCTGAGAATATTCCGGATGGTCTTTGGAAACTACCTCCCCATCCGTTTTGACCCATCGGATCATTCGATTTCCTTTGAAATAATGCCGCTCTTCCGCGACCCTATCGACTTCTCCGATGGTTCATGGTCATCATTGATCGGATACTTATAGTATTCTGTTCGAGACAGGACGAAGATCAGTCCTCCTTCCCAAAAGTAATACTCTTCCGACTGCCGTGCCGTTTCCCCATAAAGTTTTTCAACAATCTTTTTTAATTCGTTGCCATCAAAGTAACCGATGATGACACCGCCTTCGGCCGATTTGTCCGTTACATCCATTTGCACTTCCCTGAACGACTGAATCAAACTGATGCCACTGCATTTCATCCTGATGTCCTGTATCAGATTTTCATCATCGGTTGCAACGTTTTGAGCAAGTGCCCAATGAGCGCTCGAACACAAGGCGCTCAAAATGAAAAAACTCGAGAATCCGAAGCCGAAAAGTTTCTTGGTCGCGGTTCTTTTTGCTGAATTTGCGCCAGAGAGGCCCTCAGACATTCGCTCGCTTGTTTTTCGAAGCGGGGCCGCCCCAATGATCGATCGAATGAACCAGGCCCTTTTCTTAGCAAAGTTTCGTTCCCTAGATTCTTTCCCAACCTTTTTTCCTCCTACCTGAATTTTTACGGTCGCGTTTTGCGCCCACCACTAAAATGCCTCAAATTTTCGAAAAAAGTTGCACGATTTTTCGCGACGGAATTTTCAGCCCCTAGAAACTCTTAAGAAAGGTTCTTCTGAAATTTTTGAAGGAAAGTGACGGAAAATGTTTGTTCGGCTTGATTAGGCGAGTTTCTTGCGCAAACAAAGGTGCCTTTAATTAGGGATGCCGAAATGAATCGGTTTTATCGCTTATGAATCGCCGTCTTTCCGGAGAAAGACAAAATCAACCGGAATTTTCTTCGGAAAAATCCTTGAACGATGAGTATTCGCTAAGAAAGGGCCCTCTTAACGCGAACGTTGAAAACCCGAACCCGCCGCCCGCCCGCATCATCGATCGAATGTCTACGGGCTCTCTAGGGGGCAAGTTTTTGTTCCTTGATGTGCGGTCGCAGGAATTCCGCAAAATTGCCGACTTAAAACTATCGCTGTTATTTTTAAAGCTTATTTTGC
>JBAZJC010000064.1:0-8488 GCA_041651495.1 Candidatus Omnitrophota bacterium
GCCATACCCCAATTTGCCCACGACTTTTTCGCCATAGGTTGCTTTTTCCGTCCACGGACTCGCCGCAAAAGCCATCGGCGCGAGAAGCATGGAGAGTATCACTACCAGACTCATGATCTTTTTCATTGGTTCTCCTCCTCTTGGTTAGAACGCGAAGCTTCCGAATCCTTCAAGATTCCGTTCTTGGTTTACTTTACTAAAAAAGAATTAATGATGCAACCGCTTTTTCAACTTTTTCCTGGAATGATGCCGCTAGTCGTTACCCCCGTATGCCAGCAGGACGGCGAAGGCGGAGTCAATTTAAGACATTCGCGCTGTTAAAAAACAAAAAAAGCCACCGGGCAAACTCCGGTGACCTTTTTCATTCTGTTGTGCCTCAGGACAAATAAGAGGTAAATAAAAAGCACTAAATCATATTCGGATTTTTATTCGCGTGGGGGATTTTCGCAACTGGCTTATGACCTTTGAGAAAGTTAAAACGTTCAAAGACCTGCTAAAGAGGGTCGTTTTCTTACGATGCTCTTTAAATCAATGGCCCATCAATGGCTCTTTTCCTTTCATTTTTACCTTATGAAATAAAAAAACGCTGGGAACGCAGGCTAGGCAGATAAGTCCGACACCGCGGAAATTATCCACAAAAGCCATCAGCGTTGCTTGACGTATGAGCTCGCGGTAGATCAAAGCATAAGTCAGTGGATTTAAAAAACCGCCTGCCGCACCCGCTAAGACATCTTGTATTTTGTGAAATGTCATCTGATACATCGGGTCATAGGGGGTCAAATGAGTGACCATGGTCGCCTGATGAACCTGGCTTAACCGTGCAAGCATGGTCGTCGTGACAGCGATCCCGATGCTACCACCGATATTGCGCATCAGATTGAAGATTCCGGTCGCATTCCCCATATCCTCCTTGTGCAGTGTTCCTACCGTCAGGGTGGCCAATGGAACAAAAATGGCGCTGATCCCGATCCCTGTCCCGACAATCGGCCAGATGATGTTCCACATCCCGATATCGAGATTGATATTGCCCAATCCATAACAGGTCCAGCCTAAAAGAGCCAAGCCGCCCGCAACAAAAACACGCGCATCCAGAAATCCGAGGGCGCGACCGACGATTGCCGCCGTAAAAAAAGCGCCGATCCCGCGCGGGCTGAGGACCAAACCGCTCAGAAGTGCTGAATAATCCATCAACGTTTGTAAAAAAAGAGGCAAAAGCGCCGTGGTACTGTACAGAACCGCCCCGATCACGGTCACGATGCAAACGCCGGTCGCGAAATTCCGGTCCTTGAGAATATGTAAATTGACCACCGGATGTTCTGCCCGCAGTTCCCATATCACAAAAGCGGTCAGCGACAGAACGATGATGGCCGTAGCCCAGCCGATCCAGTTCGCCGCGAACCAGTCAACTTCCTGCCCTTTATCCAGAACAATTTGTAACAGGCCAAGACCTATGGCCATAAGTGAAAATCCAATATAATCAATAGATTTTGCTTTGTTTTTTTTGATATAAGGCGGGTCTTCTACAAAAGTTTTGATCATAAAAACAGCCAAAATACCCACCGGAAGATTGATTAAGAAGATCCACCGCCAGGAATAATTGTCCGTGATCCACCCTCCGATTGTAGGACCAACGATCGGGGCCACGATCACGCCCAAGGCGTAAACAGCCATGGCCATTCCATGCTTTTCTTTCGGAAAGCTTTCAAGCAGCACTGCTTGAGCAATGGGTTGTAAGGCTCCGCCGCCAAGTCCTTGCATGACCCGCGCCACGATCAAAAAACCCAGGCTGTTCGCCAAACCGCAAAAAGCTGAAGCCATGGTGAAAAGGATAATACACGCGATTAGAAAACGCTTACGGCCGAAAAATCCGCCAAACCAGGCTGCCGCCGGCAGAATAATGGCGTTGGAAACAAGATAACTGGTAAGCACCCAGGTCGCTTCATGGTTGCTTGCCGAGAGATTGCCTGCAATATGCGGCAACGAAACGTTCGCAACTGAGGTATCCAACACTTCCATGAAAGTCGCCAACATCACGGAAAATGCGATGATCCAGGGGTTATGGCGGGGATGCCATTCTTTCGCAAAGGATGAGCTGCCGTTTCCCGGTCGATCACTTTCCATGATCAATAAATTTCCACTTCCGGGACCACGGACATTCCTAACATAAGCGGATATTTCTTACCTGTTTTTTCATCAAAAACGATCTTTACGGGTACACGTTGAACAACCTTTACATAATTGCCTGTCGCGTTTTCAGGCGGGAGCAAACTAAAACGGCTTCCGGTCCCGCGTTGGATACTATCAACGTGACCTTTAAAAACTTTGCCCGGGTAAGTATCGATCTTGATCTTCACTTTTTGCCCAGGCCGCATATGGGTCAGCTGGGTCTCTTTAAAGTTCGCGATCACCCATTTTTCAGAGGAAACGATCGCCAGTAACGGCTGGCCCACCTGTACCAACGCCCCGATCTCCACGCTTTTTTTTGTCACGTGGCCATCCATCGGCGCGTAGATCTTCGTGTAAGAGACTTCCAGTCCGGTTTGTTCAACATGCGCTTTGGCCGCGGCCACTTTCGCATCCGCGATTTGCACACGGAGAACAGCCATGTCGAGCTGCTGTTTGGAAACTTCGTCCTGGATATTCAATTTTTTATACCGTTCAGCATCAGTCTTGGCTTTTTCCGCCTCGGCTTCGGCTCCTTGCAATTCTGCTTTCGCCATTTCATTCCGGACCCGGTAGTCATTCACATCAAGCTCGACCAAAAGATCCCCCGCTTTGGCCTCTTGATTGTCATCCACCAGAACCTTCACCACATGCGCCGCAACTTTGGGACTGATCGGGATCACATGCCCCTCCACAAAGGCATCGTCTGTGGAAACATGAGACAGGCTATGATGGACAAACGACAGAACAAGGATCAGAAGAAATCCTCCTACACAGGTCACCATGAACCGGAAGGCGGGGTCCTCCGCAAAGAGTCTCTTTTTAAACTCCTGGGCATTCATTTTTTTCAGATTTTTCAATGTTTCAAACACGTTGTATCACTCCTTTTTTTGATCTGCATTTTGCAAATAGAATGAGCCGGCCTGCCCGAGGGCGAAAAACAGGTTAAGGCGTGCGATATGGTACTGCGTCAACGCCATAACATATGTATCGCGGGCCCGTGCAAGTGTCGTCTGTGCGCCGACAACTTCGACATTGTCCCCAAGCCCTTCAGAAAATCTGTCCTGTGCCATCTTCAATTCCCGGCGGGCCAGATCCAGGATCGACCTTGCAGTCCTGACTTGCTGCCGCCCGGTTTTGATCTTCATCAAAGCAAGCCGCACATCTTCCTCGATCTGCCTCTTGAGATCTTCCATCTCCCTTTCAAGCTGACGCTTGCGGCTTGCTTCTGCCTTGATCGTTCCCCAGATCCGCCCCCCCTCAAAAAGCGGTATACTCGCACCGATCATGATCTCGCCCGTTGCCCGGTCATCTCGCCTCGGCCCATTACCGCTCAGACCATAATCACCGCTTAATTCCGCCTTGGGAAGCACTTCCGCCTTTGCGGCCCTTAAAAGATAGTTCTGCGCACGAATCTTGTCATTGAGGATCCTCATTTCGAGGCGGTCGCTTTCCGCAATACGGATCGCTTCGTCGACGGAGATCTCCGTCTCTTCCAGATAAGAAAGCGAATCACTCAGGCAAAGTTTGTCCTCATACGGGAGCCCTGTCACCCGCTGAAGCTGCAAGAAAGACTCCGTAAGCATCAGTTGCACTTGTTCAAGAAAAAACTTTTCTTCGACTTTTTTTGTCGTTGCACGGGCAACGTCCACCCCGGTCGCGATTTCCACTTCATGCTGATGTTCCGCTTGTTGTAAAAGACGCCCCGCAAGTTCCAGGTTCGCTTCCGCCGCTTGAAATTCCCCCTGATTCTGAAGGACAGTAAGATAAGCTAGGGAAGCCTCCAAAATGACTTTTTGACGGGCAAATTCTTCTTCATACTGTTTGACCTTCACGGCCGCATTCCCTGCCTGGAACCGGGAAAAAGCGCTCAGGTCGAAAACTTTTTGGGTCAGTTTAAAACGTGCGTCAAAAGTATCAAAAGGACCGACCAGCGGCTGATTTTTAAAACCCATCGCTGCCAGGTTCATTCGCCCGACCCGATTCTCTGAAATGCCGGCTTCCACATGCGGCAAAAGATCGGAGACGATTTGCAGTCTCTGGCCCTTTGATTCGTTGATCTGTTCCAGCGCCAATCGTGTAAGAAGATTGTTCCGAAGCGCAAACCGGAGCGCATCCTGAAGGCTCAATCTTGAAGACTGGACCTCCTCCACTTTTTCCCTTTTCCAAAAAGGAAATATCTTTCCCCAAAAAGATCCTCCCGAGGCTTCGGCCGAAAAAGGGGCCGCGATAAGCATGGACAAAAAAATAATCGAAAAACCCAACATGTCTTTTCCGGGGAAACATATTGTTTTTTTATGCATCATTTCTTTTCTGCGCATTTCTGGATACCGTTTTTAAATTTGTTATACAGCTTATTGGCTTGCTGTTTTTCGGCGGCATCAAAATCCGAAAAGATCCGTCGGATCTCGCCGTAATGGATGGGGAGATAACGTTCGAGGAGATCATTACCTTTTTCGGTGATCTGTGCCAGCCAAGCCCTGCGATCATTTTTGTCGATCACCCGCTTCGCCAAACTTTTCCGGACAAGTGCATTCACAAGTCCCGTCACGTTGGCCCGGCTTACAAGAAGCAGCTTGCTGATGTCATGCTGTTTGAGTTTTTCCCCTTTGTTCTGACGAAGGATCATAAGCATATTAAAAAGCGCGGGGGATAAACCGTAGACACGCATCAACTTCGAGAAATGGACCCAAACCATGTCGCAGGCACGGACAAGGTTCAGCGTGGTTTCGACGGAAGACCGCTCGAATTCTTTGTAGCTTTGGCCGAATTCAAGGGTCCTCTTCAGGTAATATTCTTCGCGAAGATCCCCGCTATGGAATCGCGCCCGGGCAGAGATTTGTTTTTTCATGCTGCTATTTTAACGAAGGGAGGAAAATTAGCAAATAACTTAACAATTTAATTTTAGACTTATTATTTTCCTTAACCGAAAAATTCGGGCCAGCGCGTAACCCTTTGAAACGTTGAGACATAAAAAAGGCCCCAAACCATTTGCTGGTTTGAGGCTCAAGGATTTATCTCTGGCGCGCAGAGAAAGATAAAGAAAAGACCTGGCTCGCAAGCCAAATTCCGATCAACCCGCATACAATTTCAGGTTGAGACCCGCAAAATTCAACCATTTCCACGAAAGGTGGTGCCTAACAAAGACGCAATAAAACCATAAGAGTGAGATCGTCCGAAAGTTTTTTTTGCTGAAAATTCGACACTTTTTGAAAAAGAATCTCCCCTAATCTTTTAGGCGATGTCTGCGACTGACTCTTCACGAGGTCCTGAAAACGTTTTTCATTAAGAAATTCTCCAGCGGAGTTTCTTGCTTCGGGAAAACCGTCCGTATAAAGAACAAGCGTTTCATCTACTTTTAAGGCCTCTTTTTTTTCTTCATAGTTGAAACCATCCGAAATTCCCAAGGGGACGCCGGTCACTATGCCGAATTTGCGGAGAGCCCCCTCCTTGTCCATGCAAAAAGGTTGTGGATGCCCGGCGTTCGCATACCGGATTGTCCCCTTTTTAATGTCGTAATAACCTAAGAACATCGTGACAAACATTCCTGTCTCATTTTTTTCAAGAAGAAAGCGGTTGATCTCATCCATCACCTCTGCCGGGGGTCTTCCTGAAACGGCAAGTTTACGAAGCAGCGTGTGGGCCATAATCATAAACATAGCTGCCGAGATACTTTTCCCGGAAACATCCGCGATAGAAAAAACAAAGGTCTCTTTTCCGACAAAAAAGAAATCATAAAAATCACCCGCAACATAATATGCAGGCTGATTTTCAGCAAAAAAATCGAACTCTTTAGCTACCGGAAAGATTTTGGGCAAAAGAGACATTTGGATGTTTCGTGCTAACTGAAGCTCCCCTTCCATGCGCTGGCGAATACCTGTCTCACGAACCAAAGCTTCCGTATGGGCCTGGAGATCATGGGCCATTTTATTGAAAGACTCGGTTAATTCGCTTAGCTCATCTCGGCCGAAACGCTCTTTCACTACAACATTAAAATTCCCCTCGCCGATTTTTGGGACAGCAGCCGCAAGGTCCATGATCGGTTTTGTAATCTTTGAAGAAAGTCTGAAAAGCATCACAACCATCAGGATGAAACCCGCAACCATACTCAACCCGAATTTTGCCAGTTTCTTCCAAACGGGAAGCATCACCTCACTCTCAGGAACGATCGAAGCAAACGACCATCCCGTGCTAGGGATAGGGGCATAAAACAGGATCGCTCTTTGAGAATCCAGAACCCCTTTCATCAGAACAACGCCTTTTTCTCCTGCCATCATCTTGAGGCCGAGCGCTACAAATTCGGGACGATGATATTTTGCTGCAGCAGAAAAGATGGTTTCTTGCATGTTGAGTTTCGGATCGGGATGCCTTATAAAGCGCCCTTCACGACTAAAGATGGCAAATGTATTTTCACGGACAAAACTGTTTTTGTTGATTAGTTTCCGGAGATCCTGAACCCGGATATCAACCGAAACAACCCCTTGAAATTTCCCATGATTAAAGACCGGGACCGAGTAAGTACAAATAAGCGCATTCCCGGCCTTTACGTCAAAATAAGGTTCCGTCCAATGGCTTCCTCCCGTTTTTTGGGGCAAGCGATACCATTCTGAATTCCGATAGCCAGGATCCTTTTGCGCTATATCTTCTTCCCGAAAAGAACTCTCGCTCCCGATTTGAGACAGGTCATCTGTTCCGGAAATAATCTTATGAACGTAAGGAGCAAACAACTTTTTCCCTGTCCGGAAGGCATTTTCTTCAAACGCGATTGAAGAGCCATAAATAACCGGATTTTTCACGACGTTATTTTGGAGAAATCGATAAAGAGTTTCTTGGGATACTGTCTCTTTCCCGGAAAGAAAAACAGCGGTTGCTTCTGCAGCGCGGGCAGCTGAGGAAAAGTTCGCATCAAATTTCCCCGCATAGAGCGTCGCCAACTCTTCCACATAGCGGTTGATGCCCTCAAAAGCGCTTCTGCGCAGATCGTAGAAAGCCGTGGCAAGAATAAGAAAATAAATAATGAATAGCGGGCACGCGACAGCGAGAAAAAGTTTCCATCGGATCGAATGAAATTTCAAATTCTCATTTGTCATCATCATCTACAATTCGAAAAAAGCAGATGAGTCCCCATAAAATCACAATCCATCCTAAAATCAAAATTCCAAAACCAATCCAGTTCCAAGACATAGAGTTCATCACCTTGTTGGTCTAGTGGGTGTCATCATTGTTGTCTTTTGTAGGATTATTATTAAGAGAAATGGCACTGCTCAGAAAATCCGCATCGTGAATGTGCATAGGTCTTTCTCGTACAAGTCACTCCAATGCTATTAACAACAATTTCAAGGAAACATCGATACTCCAAAAAGAGCATTCATGGACATCTGCCCCTGAGGCGCTTCGAGACACATCAGGACTTGTCCGGTATAAATACCGATTTTTGCAATCATAGAAGAGTCGCTTCCTCTAATGATGCCGGTTCCTTCCTCCTGAAGATTCATCATCGCTTGGGCTTCTGAATCCAAGGACTCAATATTAAATACGAAAAATCCGGAAGAACTTTTTGATCAAAGAAGTCTCAGATGCTTTCGAATATTCCACGCCTCCGCCCAAGACGGCATAAAGATGCACCTGATTGGCAAGCTTCGCCTGGCGAAGGTAAACCATCGCCTGCTGCGCGGCAAAAAGTTCCCGTTGAGCATCGAGAACGCCCAGATAGCTGTCAATGCCCCTCTCATAACGGAAATTCGCCAGGCGATAGGTTTCGGCGACCGTATCGACCAGGGATTGTTGCGCAGCCACCCGCTCTCCCACGGTGCCATTCACGGCAAGGGCATCGGCTACTTCCTTGAAAGCTGTCTGAATAGCTTTCTCATACTGAGCCAGCGAGATCTCCCGATCCGCCTTGCTAACCCTGTATGCAAACCAGGTGCGAGCATCAAAGATCGGCATCGTAGCTTGCGCCCCGTAGAGCCATGTGCTCGTGCCGGCTTTGAACAGACCTGAAAGCTCGTTGCTGGCAGTGCCGAGAGTGGTTGTCAGTGAAATCTGTGGAAAAAAGGCAGCCCGGGCCGCCCCGATATTGGCATAGGCGCCTTTTAGCCGGTGTTCCGCGGCCATAATATCCGGCCGTCTGAGAAGCACCTCGGAAGACAAGCCAGAGGAAATATCCTTGGGAGGTTTAACGCTTGCCAAGGCAAAAGGCAAGAGATCTTCCGGCACCGGAGAACCGGCCAGAAGGTTTAATGCGTTTTGGTCCTGCGCTACAAGTTCCGTATAACGGGCAATATCGCGGCGGGCGATCTCCACCGGGGTTTTGGCACGATGGAGA
>JBAZJC010000065.1:0-8484 GCA_041651495.1 Candidatus Omnitrophota bacterium
TTCAAGGCCCTGCTGTTTCTTGGCGCCGGTAGCGTGATCCATGGCGCGCATGTTCAGGATATCCGCGAAATGGGCGGACTTTTCAGGAAAATGCCTCATACGGCGGTCACTTTCATCATTGCAAGCCTTGCCTTGGCGGGCATTCCGCCGCTTTCCGGGTTCTGGTCCAAAGATGAAATCCTGCTCGCCGCTTTTGGATCCGGAAATTTCCTGGTCTTCGGCGTGCTTCTTCTTACGGCGTTCATGACGGCCTTTTATATGTTCCGTCTTATTTTCCTGACATTTTTCGGCACGGCCCGGAATGCCGGGGTTCACGCGCACGAATCTCCGGCCCTCATGACCGTACCGCTTTGGTGCCTCGCGATCGGTTCGATTTTGATCGGTATCCCCGGCTCGCCCCTCATGCACCACTGGTTCCAGAAGTTCATGGCACAGACGGTCCACTATCCGGAATATGAACCTTCCGCTTGGGTTATGGCCTGCTCAATCATGGTAGCTGTCCTTGGGATCACACTCGCAGGGATCATCTACCTCAAGCAAAAGCATTGGGCAGCGGCTGTCGCAAAGAACTTCCCTTCCTTTTACCGTTTTTCTTTCAATAAATTTTATTTCGACGAGTTTTATTCCGCTTATATTGTGAAACCTTTCAACGCGCTCGGTCGCATCCTGTTTGGCTTTGACGAAACTGTGATCGACGGCACCGTAAACAACACGGGACACGCGACGATGTTCTTGAGCGGCGTAAAGCAATGGATCGATACTTATATTGTTGATGGTGCCGTGAATTTCATGGGGACCCTGGTCTATTTCCTGAATTCAGTCACCAAACGCATCCAGACAGGCTTTATTCAGAACTATTTACTCATTGCTTTTTTAAGCGTTCTCGCTTTTCTTGCTTTTGAACTGAAATTGACTTAGTACTCAAAGGGAGCCTTTATGACATCTCATATTCTGTCCTGGATCATTTTTACACCGCTCATCGGCGCTTTCGCCGTTCTTTTCGTGCCGAAAAGCACGACCCATTGGATCAAATGGATCGCGCTTGCGACCACCGGCATTGTGACCGCGCTCACCTGTTACGCGCTGACCTTTTTCCAGTCCGCTCAAGCCGGCTTTCAAATGGTGGAGCGCGCTTCATGGATTCCACAATTCGGCGTTCAATACCTCCTCGGAACAGACGGAATCAGTTTCCCCATGGTATTCCTCACCGCAATCATTTCCTTGATAGCGTGTCTCGCCTCTTTTCCTCAGGCGCACGGCAAAGAGGGCCGCGAAAAGGAATATTATTTCCTGTATCTCCTGCTTGAGACCGGCATGATGGGGACTTTCCTTGCGCTTGACCTTTTTCTTTTTTACGTGTTCTGGGAAGTGGTGCTTGTCCCGATGTATTTTCTGATCGGAATCTGGGGCGGGCCGCGCCGCGAATACGCCGCAATCAAGTTCTTCCTTTACACGCTCGCGGGAAGTCTCTTTATGCTCCTCGGTATCCTCGCCGTTTATTTCGCTGCCGCGCCACACACGTTCGACATGACGCAACTCGTCGGGATGCCCCGCGGCCTCTTTTTTCAGCAAATTGTTTTTATGGCTTTTTTTCTCGGATTTGCGATTAAAGTACCGATCTTCCCGTTCCACACCTGGCTTCCTGATGCCCATGTGGAAGCCCCGACCCCGATCAGCGTCATCCTCGCGGGTGTCCTCCTGAAAATGGGCACCTACGGGTTCTTCCGCTTCAGCTATCCTCTTTTCCCGGAAGCCACGCATTGGTTCCAACCCGCCATGGCGGTCCTGGCTGTCGTGGGTATCGTGTACGGCGGATTTGTAGCGCTTGCACAAACGGACTTCAAAAAAATGGTCGCGTACTCGAGCGTAAGCCACATGGGATTCGTTCTGCTCGGACTTGCGGCTTTGAATGCGAACGGTTTTCGCGGGGCCATGCTTCAGATGTTCACACACGGCACCATCACAGGCGGGCTTTTCTTGCTGGTGGGTGTTCTTTATGACCGGGCCCATTCCCGCGACCTAAACGATTTTGGAGGACTCGGCGCCAAGATACCGGGTTACGCGGGATTCCTGACCTTTTTTGCGCTCGCATCACTCGGTCTTCCGGGCCTCTCCGGCTTCATCAGCGAATTCCTGGCGCTGTTGGGCTCCTATCAATATTCCAAGGTTGTAACCGGGATCTCAACGATCGGCATCATCCTTGCCGCGACGTATCTTCTTTACATGATCCAGCGTGTCCTTCTTGGAAAACTTAATCCGAAATGGGCCCAACTCACCGATATCAACACCCGGGAGATCTTCACGCTTGTCCCTCTCATGGTCCTCATTCTCGGGATCGGCGTTTATCCTCGAATCATCCTGGATTATATGATCCCGACACTCGACGGCCTTCTAAAAACCCTTGGAGGCACGATCCAGTGAATGCTGTTGAAAGTTTAAAATATTTTATCCCTGAATTGATTCTCCTGGGCGGCGCGTTCGCCGCCTTAACACTGGATTTTTTCACGAAACAGAAGAAGCTCGTGGGGGAATTTTCCCTTCTTGTGATTGTGCTCGTGTTGGGCCTGATCAAAACCCCGGCCCAGCCTCTCCCCCTCTTCTTCGGACTTTTCCACCTGGACGCCTTCGCGCATTTTTTCCGTTATCTCGCACTCGGTGCCGTAGGCGTGACGATCCTGATCTCGCTCGGATACTCTCCGCTCGAAAAGCGCTATGCCGGGGAATTCTACGGCCTTTTCCTTTTCATGGCCTTCGCCCTCATTTTGGTCGCAGCGGCGAACAATCTCCTGATGATCTTCCTCGCCATTGAATTCGTTTCCCTGCTCTCGTATCTTCTTGTGGGATTCCTGAAAAATGACCCCAAGTCCAAGGAGGCGGCCGTCAAGTATCTTCTCTTTGGCAGCGTCTGCTCAGGTATCATGCTCTATGGTATGTCGCTTCTTTACGGCACTTCCGGATCGCTGGAACTCCTGGTTGTCGGGAACGCCCTTTTCTATGCCCCCTTTAAACCTCTGGCGATTACAGCCATTCTCTTCTTTTTTGCCGGACTGGGCTTCAAGATCTCTATGGCGCCCTTCCATATGTGGACGCCGGATGTTTACGAAGGCGCGCCGACACCTGTCACAGCCTTTCTCTCGGTCGCACCCAAAGCACTCGGTTTTGCGGTCTTTACACGCGTTTTGGCCACAGCCTTCGGACATCTCACGGACGTCTGGAGTCCCGTGCTTGTGATCCTCTCCATCCTGACCATGACAATCGGTAACATCACCGCGGTTTCTCAATCGAATATCAAGCGATTTTTGGCCTATTCGAGCATCGCCCAAGCGGGATATATTCTCATGGGACTCGCGGTATTTTCCCTTCTCGGCCGGGACGCAGTCCTGATCTATTTACTTGTTTATCTTTTGACGAATCTCGGTGCGTTCACGGTCGTTTTGTTTGTCGAAGGTGAAACTCAAAGCAATTCTCTGGACGCTTACGCAGGCCTCTCTCAACGTTCCCCCATAGCCGCAGCTATGTTCACGGTTTTTCTTCTCTCTCTTGCCGGCCTTCCTCCGCTTGCAGGTTTCATCGGAAAATATTATGTATTCGCGGCGGCCATCGGAGGAAAATTCGTCATGCTCGCGATCTTCGCTGCCGTCAATAGCGTGATTGCGGCTTATTATTATTTCCGCATTATCCGGCTCATGTATCTTGCGCCGGCAACAGGCCCCGCTTTCCTCTCCCCCTCCAAAACCTTGACGGCCGCTCTTTGGGTCCTGTTTTTGAGCGTTCTGGCGCTGGGTATTTTCCCGGGCTTTTTCATTACCCGCATTTTGGGATAAGGTGTGCGGAATTTTTCTGTTGCAAAAGAAACGCACCTTCAGGACTTTCTCTTCAAGACCCTCACCGACCTTAAAAAAACAAAAATAAAACAGATCCTGAAATTCGGATCGGTCCGTGTCAATGGCCGCGTGATTACGTGGTACCAACACCCTCTAAAATCCGGTGACAAGATCGAGATCTTAAGCAAGAAACGCGCTTCTTCGGAACGCTCCAAAACCGAATTGGGTCTCATAATTGTCTACGAAGACCATGATCTCCTAGTAGTGGAAAAGCCGGCGGGATTGTTGACCATGGGGACCGAACGGGAAAAAGAGGTGACACTTTATTTCATGCTCACGGAATATGAACGCTCCAAAAGCAGGGACGGGAAGGGTCGTGTTTTCATTGTGCATCGTTTGGACCGGGATGCGTCAGGATTGATTGTTTTTGCGAAAAGTGATGCTGCGAAACGCGCGCTGCAGGGCCATTGGAAACTCGCAACCAAAAAGTATTACGCAATTACGGAGGGAACTCCGGAGAAAAAGTCTGGAACGATCGAAAATTATCTCAGGGAAGACGATTTCAAACGGATTTACAGCACTTCAAAAAACCATCCCGAAGCCCAACTTGCTGTCACGCATTACCGCATGCTCCGCGAGAACGGGGGCTACGCACTTCTGGAGGTTACACTTGAAACCGGCCGCAAGAATCAGATCCGCGTCCACCTATCCGGCCTTGGATGCCCCATCATGGGTGATGAGAAATACGGCGCCAAATCCGACCCCTTCCGCCGCCTCGCACTTCACGCTTGTTTCCTCTCGTTTCCCCATCCCGCCACCGGTGAACTCAAGACCTTCCGGTCCCCTCTCCCCAACCCCTTTAAAAAAATCTTTCCGGTCACTTAAAAAAAGTGGTTGCCCCCCGTCCCAAGCTAAACCCCAGAGAGTCCTGCTGGCACCGGGATTTCCGCTTAAGGCATGCGGGAATGATGTGCTGCTTATAGGGTTACGCATACTTATGAAACCGCTTCTAATTAATACCAGTTCACTGCTCTTCTTCATATGCGCAGTTTACCAAGATATGACAATTGGCCTTACAACTCCTTATGTCTTCCCTTCTCTGGATAGATTCTTGTGAGCGCCAAATTTCTTCCGGACGGCTGCCCTTGATATTGCCAATGCTTTGCATGTTTTCACACATATACACATCTCCACATTGATTAATATTCATCCAAAAATCTACATTACAATTTGTTTTTCTAATAAAACTCTTTGGATTCTCGAAATACCTTTTAAATGTTTCTAATTGAGAAACAGGATTCCCTATTTTGTGACCATTTTTTTTTAGTTTTATTAACTCATCTATTATGGCATGGATCTTTTTGATATCTTTGGGCCAGAGGAACGCATACTTGCTTTTTTTATACCATTCGTGAATAGGTGGAGTAAAAAACGGCTGCATTATGGCTTGAAAAGTTATATGCCCTACCCTTGCATCTTGATTAGCCCACTCAGCCAAACTGACAATTTCATCTAAATTCTCGTCTAAGATGATTGTTGCAATCCCTATCTTAAGACCGCTTCTATGGCTATCAAGATAACTGATCGCCTGCATCACTGTATCGTGGCAGCCTTCTGCACCTCTTAAATGGTCATGTGTCTCCTTAGTAATACCGTCTAAAGACAAGGTGATTTGATTAAGACCTGTATCCACTATTCTAGAAGCCATTTCTTTATCTATAAGAAACCCGTTTGTGTGCATTGACGTGGGGAGCCCTTTTTTGGCACTAAAGGCAATTAATGCCAAGTTTCTTTCGTCCAATAATGGCTCAGTGTCAGTGAAATTCATTTCAATAGAATTGTCACTAAAACTACTCAAGAAAGCAATAAAATCACACCATTCCGCCAGTGTTGGTTCTTCTGAAGTTTTTCTAAAATGGACTTGCCAGCCAAAACACATCTTGCATTTTAGAATACAGGTGGCGGAAATCCCAATACGACAAAAAACTGGTCTTCGGATTTTTGAAATGTTGGTTTCGGATTTTAAAAAATTGGCCGGCTTATCTTGCATAAACACCTCTTTAAAACGTGAGGAACCTTATACTGTGCTTGGACAACGTAGATCGTCTTTGTTTGAAAAAGCAACCTTCCACGGGCTTATGCCCGTAGAATTGCGGCAGACTATTAAAGAGAATTAAGTGCCGATCCTCTGAAATCGATGGGTATTGGAACCGGCATGATAGAGATAGATCTCGGGAGAACTCCCCCGCCGGACCTCCTGCTCCTTCTTGAGCCAAACATGCATCCTCCGTTGCTGTACCTCATTGGCCGGATCCCAGATAGGGTTAACACTAAGGTCATGGACAAGATAGATTGCGCGAGATTCTTTGCCACTTGCATTTAAAAGTTTTTTCAGAAAAAGATCCAATTGTTCTTTTCCTGACTTTGATTTTGTATTTTTGCCAAGCAAAGCCGCCCGAACGCTCGCCTCAGTCACACGGGCTTGAGATGGGGCCGCTTCCTGGCTGAAAAATTCCACATGGGTTTTCACTTCGATCTTCCCCCACTCGGCCGGCGCGCGGTAATGCAAGAGAGCAAAAATCTGTCCGTAACGAATGAGTGCTTTTTGATCAGGGCCAAGATCCCTGGCATGGTTGATAATGAGCTGGCTAAGAGCCTTCGGATCGAGGTTCCCGATACCGTTTTGAATGTCGACGGATAAAACATCAAAACCGAAAAACCCACGCATACCCTTCTGAGCAAGAGTCATCGTATGCTCCAAAACATCCTGGAACGACTGCCATGACATCTTTTCATCCCTGGAAATAACTGAAGCAAGATAAAGCGGCCGGACCTCTTCCGCGTCCTGGACTTCAAAACGAAGGATCTTCGGCGTTAGCTCTTTTTGATAAGAAACAGCTGTCCAAGAAGAAAAACCCGAGAAGATCCTAGCTTGTAAGAGATCTTTCATTGTGTCATAGCTTTCTATTGTGAAGGGCGAAATGCAAGTCCCGGTCTTCGACGAGAGCTTCCAGTATTTTCTAGCCGGATATTTTCCGGAAGGCCGACGTATAAACCCCCAGATCCCGGTCCGAAAAAAGAACGAACAGGACCTTTTCCAGAACACCGGGGTGATTTTTAAGAAAAGAACGGACGGTCTTTAAGGCGATCTCCGCGGCCTGCTCGACCGGAAAACGGTAGGCGCCTGTCGAGATGGAAGGAAATGCCACTGTCTTAAGCGCCCGGGTTTTCGCAAGATCCAGCGAATTACGGTAACATGCGGACAAAAGCTCCGGCTCACGATGCTTTCCGCCGTTCCAGACGGGACCCACGGTGTGGAGCGACGGGAGGCCATGACCCGCCGTGATCTTTGCCTCACCGATCCTGCATCCGCCAAGCCCACGGCATTCCTCCAAAAGACCCGACCCGGCCGCCCTGTGAATGGCACCGTTGACTCCGCCGCCGCCCAAAAGCGTCATATTAGCGGCATTGACGATCGCATCCGCTTTTACTTGGGTGATATCGCCTTTGATAAACTCGATTTTGGTTTCCATTAGGATGCTCCAGCCACGAATTCGAGCACGACGTCAGCCTGCTTGGCTGCGGCGATACTGACCCGGGGCGACAATGCCGGGGTTTTCTCGATATCGGACGTAAGATCGCCGATCAGAATGAGATTTTTTTTTAGACGGTGTATCTTAATGTTATCGCTCGAACCAAATCCTCCGAGTCCGGAGGCCGAGACGATCAGTTTTCCGGAAGGAAGAAGCTCCGAGACAAGCATACTTTTGACTTCGGCCCGGTCCAGACACTCCACCACGACATCGCAGCCGCGGAATATCTCCCGGACATTGGTACGATCGAGCTTCACCGGAAGCATTTGAAGCTCCAGCAGAGGATTGATCCTGCGGAGATTTGTCCGAAGGGCCTCGACTTTTTTCATCCCGACCTGGTCCTCGAAATAGAATTGCCGGTCCAAATTTGAAGCTTCTATATGGTCAAAATCCGCGATCATAAGATGTTTGAATCCCGCCCGCACAAGACATGCGGCGCAGTTGGAGCCTAGACCCCCTGCGCCCGCAATCCCGATTTTCGCTTTTTCGATTTTCGCGAGTCTTGTTTCGCCGAGTTTTTTAATAAGATCTTTTCTGAATGCGTCCATCATTAGATTTGCATCCAGTCTTTCAGCACCGGTTGATAGCCTTTAGCAACAAGCATCGCTTTCATTTCTTCGACATCCCGAGAATCCGAGATCTCAAACTGGGGGGCGTTTTCTTCCTCGGGCGATGTGACCGTGTGACCCCCGACGCGCGTCGTGGAACCCGCGGACATGCGCGTGATCCCAAGCGGCAAAAAATTCTCGCGCAGCAAAGCACTTTCCCGTGTCGAAAGCGCAATCCCAAGCCGCGGCAGAAAAAGTCTCAAAGCCATGAGGATTTGCGCGATATTTTTGTCACTCACTTCCGTGATGTCTTTGAAATCCCCGGCATGCGGCCTCAGGCGCGGAAGCGAAGCGCCAATCTCGACCTCTCCGTAACGGTCCTGCAAATATTGGGCGTGAAGGCCCATTAAAAAGGCTTCTCTTCGCCAGTCACCCAGCCCCAGAAGCGCGCCGACGTTCACGCTTCTCATTCCGCTTTTCGCGGCACGCTCCGGCGCGTCAAGCCGGAAACGGAAATCT
>JBAZJC010000066.1:0-8316 GCA_041651495.1 Candidatus Omnitrophota bacterium
TGACCGATTCCACAGGCTTGCTTGTATCGAGCACGACCATTCGCCGGGGTTCTTTTTTTGCGAGCGCGAGGAATCCCCGGCGCACCCGTTCGTGAAAGCTCAAAGCCTCGCGTTCGATCCGGTCATGCCGCCCGCCGCGTTTAAGACCTTTTTTGATATCAATATCCAGCACAAACGTAAGATCGGGTTTTAAATCACCACGTACCAGCTTGCTCGCCTCTTCAATGGCCTTGAGCGAAATCTTGCGGCCAAACCCCTGATAGGCCCGCGTTGAATCCTCGAAACGGTCGCAGATCACGACCTTGCCCTTCTTGAGCGCCGGAAGAATTTTTTCATGAACAATCTGCGCACGCGCCGAAAGGTAAAGGAACAGCTCTGTAACGGGGCTCATTTCCTTCAGGTCTTTATTCAGAAGAATCGCACGAATGGCCTCGCTAATGCGCGTCCCTCCCGGCTCGCGCAAAAGCAGAACGGAATTTTTCCGCATGCGGAAAAATCGCGCAGCCTGTTTGATCTGCGTGCTCTTCCCGCTCCCCTCCGCCCCCTCGAATGTGATGAAATATCCCTTTTTCATTTTTTGATATCCCAAGTCCGACGGATTTTCTTGACCGTGGACGGCTCTCCCGGACGGCCGTCCTTGACAAGCCAGCCGAGTCCTACAATCTTCTTGCGCATCAGATCGGAGGTCGCGAAATCGCGTGCTTTCCGGGCCTCAGCATATTGTTCTAAGGCTGTTCTGACATTGTCCGGTATTTCCTCGATCGAAGCGATGTCGAAACCAAAAAGAGAATCCATCTTTTTAAAGAACTCCACGCAAAGCACCAGATCTTTTTCATTCATTTGTGAAAAACATTTGTTAATCTCGGAAACCGCCTCTAAAAAATCCGCCAAAGCACCTGCGATGTTCAAATCTTCGTTCAGCCATTTCGTTATACCTTGGATCGCAGGATCAATGACAATTTCACGGCAATATTTTGAATCCCAATCTTTTGGATCGACATTCTGCCCCAAACGGCTTGCACACCCCCAATAACAATTATCCAGTTTCTCGATCACTTCGCGGGATTCTTTTAAACTTTTGAAAGTAAAATTCAGCTGATTACGATAGTGGACCGAAAGAAGCGCATAACGGATCGCCATTGGATCATATCCTTTTTCCAGAAGATCACGGAGCGTGAAAAAATTCCCTTTGGATTTCGACATCTTCTCGCCGTTCACCAGGAGATGCTTTGCGTGAAGCCAGTATCGCACGAATTGCTTTCCGGTCGCGGCTTCGGATTGCGCGATCTCATTCTCGTGATGTGGGAAGACAAGGTCCTCGCCGCCTGCGTGAATATCGACCGTTTCGCCGAGATGACGCATGCACATAGCCGAGCATTCTATGTGCCAGCCCGGACGGCCTTTGCCCCACGGAGAATCCCACGAAGGCTCGCCTTCTTTCGCCGCTTTCCAAAGCACGAAGTCCGCGCCTTCTTCTTTTTCATATTCATCCACATCCACCCGGGCACCTGCGATATTCCCGTCCAGTTTTTTCTTGGAAAGTTTCCCATAGTCTTTAAATTTTGCGACGCGATAATAAACAGAACCGTCCTCAGCCTTATACGCGACCTCTTTGGCGATAAGTTTTTGGATGAGTTCGATCATGGCCGGAATTTCTTCGGTCGCGCGTGGCTGAATCGACGACGCAAGCATATTGAGTGTTTTCATATCATCCAGGAATGCCTGCGTGTAAAAAGCGGTGTACTCCCGGAGTGTTTTCTTTTCGCGCACCGCGCCTGCGATGGTCTTGTCATCCACGTCGGTGATGTTCATCACGTGCTTGACTTTGAAACCCCTGAACTCCAGAAACCTGCGCAGGAGGTCCTCGAACACAAAGGTCCTGAAATTTCCGATATGGGCATAATGATAGACCGTGGGACCACAGGCGTAGAACGTCACCTCACCGTCTTTAAGCGGCTTGAATTCTTCGAGTTCCCCGGAAAGCGTATTATGAAATCGAATTGTCATAAAACCTTCTTCATGCTAACAACAGCTTCGCAGGTCACGGCCAGGCCTTCCCCTTCGGGACCAAGTCCTTCCTGGGTGCGGGCCTTGATGGAGACGTTTTTTTCAGGAAGTTCGAGGCACTTTGCGACACTTTTACGGATCCTGGACTTATGAACGTGGAGCTTCGGTGATTCCAGAATAATGTTCGTGTCTGCGTGGTAGGGTTGCCATCCCCGCCGTTTCGCCTCCGCGAGAATGACTCCAAGGATCTTCGTACTGCGGATATTCTTGAATTTCGGATCGCGGTCCGAGAACCACTCTCCGATATCTCCGGCCCCGATCGCACCCAGGATCGCATCCGCGAGCGCGTGCAACAGGGCATCTCCGTCCGAATGGCCGAGCGCGCCCTTGGGTGACGGGATTACGACACCACCGAGATAGAACTTGCGGCCCTTGACCAACCGGTGCGTGTCAAAGCCGATCCCGACACGGACTTCCGGTGAAACATTTTTTTCTGTCATGGCTTTAGCGAGCATCAGGTCCGTCAGGGTGGTAAGCTTCGGGTTCCAGTCACCGTGAGGCATTACCCGGACACGGGCGCCGACCGCCTCCAAAAGCCCCGCTTCGTCCGTAGCCTCAAACGCTTTGGGATTCTGTTTGTAAGCTCTCAGAAGCATCTCTCGTCGCGCAAGCTGGGGTGTTTCAGCCTCATAAAGAGCATTACGGTCCACGGTTTCCCGAATATGCCCGTCTTCTGTTAACACACGTTTGATGGTTGGCACCACTTTACGGGCCAGAATCACACCATCCCAACCTTTACCGGCTCTCAGGACTTGTTGGATCGCGTTGGGTGTAACGAGCGGACGAGCACCATCATGTACCATGATCCAATCGGATTGCGGTGAAGTTTTTTTTAGCGCGTTCCACACCGACTCTGCGCGGGTCTTACCGCCTAAAATCCATCGGACTTTCGAGCTTTTGATCAAACGCGACCACCGTTTCACCTCCGGACGCATCTCTGGGCTGATAGCAACGATCGTTTCACAGATTGCGGGGATCTTGCCGAAAGCCCGGAGAGTCCTGAGAAGTACCGGTTCTCCATTCAGCTGATAAAAAAGCTTGGAACGATGCGGAGAAGCTGTCTTGTCAGAACAAGTGAGGCTCTGATAAAAACGGCTACCAAGCCCGGCGGCAGGAATGATGAGAGAGACTCGCATTCACCCTACCTTCCTCCCTCGTGAATCTGTGAACTCTGCGGATTCGGTGGATTTTGACAGGCCTGATGGTTCTGCCGATCCTGACCGTTGCGCGGACGGCGGCTATCGTACCCATGACGGTCCCGGTTGTCACGCCATCGCTCCCCGCCACGCTCCGGATGGTGGCCGTTATCATCGGAAAGTTTTGCAAAGATCATGCGACCGGCTTGCGTTTGAAGCACGCTCGTGATCGTGACTTTGACTGTGTGCCCCAAGCGGCGCTTGCCGTTGTCCACCACGACCATGGTCCCGTCATCGAGATACGCCACGCCTTGTTCCTGCTCCTTGCCCTCCTTGAGGATCTTGATCTCCATCTCTTCCCCCGGCATGACCACGGGCTTAAGCGCATTCGCGAGATCGTTGATATTGAGGACTTTCACACCCTGCAGCTCGGCGACTTTGTTGAGGTTGTAATCGTTCGTGAAAACCTTGGCCTGAAGCACCTGGCCCATCTTGACCAGCTTCGCATCCACGGTGTTGAATTCCGGAAAATCCAGCTCATGGATCTTTACCTGGATATTCGGATTGGACTGGATTGCGTTCAAAACATCAAGCCCGCGGCGCCCACGGTTACGTTTCAGAGGGTCTGAAGAATCCGCGATCAGTTGCAGTTCCTTCAACACAAAACGCGGCAGGATCAGCTTGCTTGAAAGAAAATGGGTGTTCGCGATGTCTGCGATACGGCCGTCGATAATAACGCTCGTATCCAAAAGGATCATTTCCTCGCCAGGACCTTTGGAATCAAGATGCACGAACGGGATCATCAGGCTGAATTCGTCCTGTCCGCGAAGGATCGTGATAATGCCGAGGTAGGAAAAAATGATCGCTGTTGCGATCCCGAAATTACGTGTTATTTCTGGTGTAAAATGGGTGTAAGCGACGATCGTCATGAAAAGCCGGTGTGTCAAAAGCCCGAGCGCCAACCCCAATATGACCGCGAGAATGTTACGAACCGTGTATTGCTTGAAAAAAATGTCAATCGAAACAATGAGAACGCCAAACAACCCCCCGATGGTGGCCGAGATCCACGCACTGTAAGGTATCTGAAGGTTCAAAAACCACTGGATTTGTGCAAGATAACCGAACAGGGCACAGCCCAGAATAAAAATAAATCTTATGGCAAGGATCATGATCACTGCTCCTTTGATATCGCGTGTATAACGCGTATGAAAAATTAATCCCAATTCTTATCAATTTCAGAGAATCTGAAATTGGGGCAATCCTTGTCAACCATTGGAGAAAAAAATTCCAGACAAGGATAGTATTCATTGGTTCCTATAAACAGACTATGCTAAAAAGAGAAAGTACCACTTTCTCTTATCTTTCGAGTCTTTTCTAAGAAGTTTCCATGGATGCGCCCGCACATCCTTCATGAACGCATTCATTTCCCTATAAAGCTCATCTTCCATCAAAAGCTTCCCGACCGTCCCGTCGCCTTTTTCGACCTTTCCAAGGATGTTACTCAATGAAGCACTGGAAGATTCGATATGATCCAGGGTCCCATGAGCCTGGTCCATCAACTCTTCCATGCCAACCAAAGGCATTCCCTCCACCACCGCCCCTTTTTTGAGCAACGGAAAAGCCCCGGGTTTGGGTGAGATCTCCACATGTGGCTCGCTCAAAACATGCGTACCGCGTACTGTGAAGGCGTAATTTTCCCTGATTTCCACGCCTTTTTCAATGAAAAGTTTGACCCTCACACGATTGTTCTGCTTCGCTTGGTCATAAATGATGTCCACTCGGCTCACTTCCCCGATCCGGACCCCGGCCATACGCACCGGCGCCCCCTTATTGAGAATGCTAACATAGTTAAACATCACATTCACGGTATACCCCGAGCGGAACAAATAAACCCCGCTGACAAAAAAGAGCACCAACGTCAAAAAAATGAACCCGAGGATCACAAAAATCCCTACCGCCACCTCATTGTTTTTCTTTTTCATAATGACTCCGTCTCCTTTTGCTGCTTATCCGTGATCGGACCTCGTGCCGATCCGGTAATGAATTGCTGAATGATCGGGTCAGGGGAATTCTTGATCTCATCGGGCGTTCCGATCCCGATGATCCGCCCCTCGTAAAGCATGGCGATCCGATCCGCCACTTTGTAAGCGCTTGTCATGTCATGAGTCACTACGATCGAGATCACTTCCAGCTGCTTTTGCATGCTTAAAATAAGCTCGTTAATGACGTCCGCGTTGATCGGATCAAGACCCGTGGTCGGCTCGTCATAAAGAATGATCTCCGGTTCATTGCAGATCGCACGCGCCAAACCTACCCTTTTTTTCATACCCCCTGAAAGACTGGCGGGCATCAAATTCTCGACTCCCTCGAGCCCCACCATACGCAGCTTTTCCAAGACCTTCTGACTGATCGTCTCTTCGGAAAGTTTTGTGTGTTCCAAAAGGGAAAATCCGACATTCTCGCGCACGGTCAGCGAATCAAAAAGCGCGGCACCCTGAAAAAGCATTCCGAGCTTTAACCGGAACTGGTCCTGTTCTTCCGACTTCATTGAGAACATGGAACTTCCATCGATCCTGATATCTCCTTCATCAGGCTCCAGGATCGCCATAATATGCTTTAAAAGAACACTTTTCCCGCACCCTGAGCGGCCAATGATCACGATCGTCTCCCCTTCCTTAATGGTCAGGTCGACCCCTTTCAGGACATGATGTGTTCCGAACCACTTGTGAATGCCTTGGATCTGGATCACGAAGTACCGTTCTTCTGTTTAGATAAAATAAAAGATTGCCGAAAAAAGCGCGTCCGAAGCAATGACCATGATAAGCGATACCACCACCGCGAGCGTCGTCGCCCGGCCCACACCTTCAGCCCCGCCGCGGGCCGTAAACCCGAAGTAGCAGCCAACGACCGAAATGATCCCCCCGAAGAAAAAAGCCTTGATGAGCCCCGTCACGACATCCTTGACCACCAGGGCCTTGAACCCACGCATGATATACTCATGGGAGCTCATTCCAAGTTTAAAAACCGCAATAAGGTAACCGCCGAACATCCCGATGCAATCCGCGTAGATGGTCAGAATAAAAAGCATAAAAAGAGCCGCGATAAACCGGGGCACCACAAGATACCGGACAGGATTGGTCGCCAAGGTGCTCAAAGCATCGATCTGTTCGGTAACTTTCATGGTCCCCAACTCCGCCGCGATCGAGGCCCCAACGCGGCCGGCCACTACCATGGCCGTCAAAACCGGCCCAAGTTCGCGGCATAACGAAACCGATATCAAGTCGGAAGTGAATTGCTGCGCGGAAAAAAGGCGTAATTGATAAGCGGATTGAAGAGCAAGGACCATGCCCGTGAAAAACGCAGTAAGAAAAACCAAGGGGAGTGACTGCACGCCGATCTTGTTCATTTGGTCGAGCGTTGCTCTCCAGCGGATCCTTTTGGATGCCAACAAAACACAGGTGTCCCTAAAAAGAAGCGCAATCCCTCCAGCGCCCTGAAAAATGTCCAGACATCCGGCCCCGAACTTTTGTAACCATACCCGGACCGATACGGTCCGTCTCAGATCATTCCAATCCGTCATAAATTTCCTCGCTCATCGACGTGTCTATAAAACCCATATCATTCCCGAACAACAATGAAACTTCGTGTTTTCAAAACTTCAGTTTGGGACCAAAAAGGACCGTTTGCTCTTCCTTTTCGGCATCCTTGTCCTTATCCCCATCCGCCCCGGACTGCGGTCCCGGAGAACGGGCCTCCAACACTGAAAATTCTCCCCAATCCCCAAGTTTTGAACTGTTTAACTCCAGACTGCTATCCTTTTCATGAAGGACCGCTTCGATGCCCTTCCAGATCACCAGGTTATCCGGCGTCTGTATTTTTACTCCCGCGAATATATTGTCAAGCTTCAAATCCAGTGCCCCGTTCAGAAAAAAAACTGTCCGGCCTTTCCAGATCTTGGAATCCTTCAACGGCAAGTAAGGAAGAAATCCACGGAGTTGAATGATACCACGGTCATAATCGAGTTGTCCCCATTTTCCGTCATGGATATTGAAAACACCCGAGACTTCGGGCTTCGCGAAATCTCCTTCCACGGACAGTTTCCCCTCCAGAAGCCCCCCGAGCGCCTTTGGCAAAGGTCTTGCCGCAAACTGATGGACAGTCCCAAGGTCAAAATCTGCCACTTTCAACAGGAGTTTTAGATACGGATTTTTCCCGGGCTTCGTCACTTGTCCCGTCATCCGGAATTTTTTCCCCCACGAACTCCGAATGCCCGTGACCCCGGCGGGACTCAATTCAAAAACTCCCCTCAGGTCCTCGAACGGCTGCCGGTCCAAAACGAAATAGTCCGTCTCAAATTCTCCTTTAAAAAAAATGTCGCGACCTTTCCAGCGCGGCGAAACGGAATGGAGGAAAAGTTTCCCTTGTGTTACGAGGTCCATTCCAAAAGTTTTTACGTGATCCAAATGAAAATTCAGTACGAAGTCCAGCCCCCGGAGATTGGAGTGGATCGCCATTCGTTTCGCGCCTTTTTTAAAACCTAATTCATAGTTCCCGCTGGCAAAATCAAGTTCCCCCCGGCCCCGGTACCCTGAATCCAGAACAAGTGAATCCATCACAAAACGCTTCCGTTCCTGATGGACTTTTCCACGAAAATCGAAAATCCGCCCCTCCATGGGTTGAAAAGTCCCTTCAAGCGCCTGATGCGGCAGACTTAACACAAAATCCAGTTTCATCCATGGGACGCCTTTCCCGATCCGGATATGCGCGTTCATCTCGGGTTGTTTTTCATGATTCAAAAAAGCGCCGGAAAGTTCCGCGTGCCATCCGTACAAGGTCCCCTTCAGACCTTCAAAAAAAAGGTCCTGCCCCACCCAATGCGCCTTCCCTTCGAGGGCTTTGAACGGAAGCGGAATATCCTGTGCGATATCCATCGCATCCAGTTCCAGCCAAAGATCATGCGTACTCTTGGAAGGATTAATTGTGCCATAAATGTGAACGCGCCCGTCTACAATTCCGGTCACGCGGGCGCGCACATCAACCTGGACTTTTTTATCAGGAGACGGCAGGATCTTGCCTTCCACCTCTTTGAGCAGGATTTCCTTGCTAAGCGACG
>JBAZJC010000067.1:0-8282 GCA_041651495.1 Candidatus Omnitrophota bacterium
AAATCCTACCTTTATTTCGACGGGCAGTATCAGGTAGTCCCGATGCCGATGACTCTGTCCATGGATATCGTGGACGCGGGTTCCTGGTGGGGGACCGTGGGGAGTCTTTACAAACAAAAAAGGCGATGGGCATGGGGGGTGGAAAATTTTCCGCTTGTGATGCGCGGGTTTCTTGCGAACAAAAAAATATCCTTTTACAACAAACTTCGGCACGGTTTCAAGCTTTTTGAGGGCCAGGTCACCTGGGCGGCCCTGCCGTTCTTGCTGACTTTTGTCGGATGGCTTCCCGCGATCTCTGCCGGTAATGAATTTTCGAACACCGTTCTCTATTACAATGCCGGCCGGTTTACCCAGGCCATCTTTGGACTTTCCACGATCGCCCTTTTAGGGACTATCATTATGAGCCTTTGGCTTCTTCCCAAGAAGAAAAAAAGGTTCTCGTTTTTCTGGAATCTGATCCATGGTCTGGAGTGGTTCCTCGTCCCTTTTATTCTCGTTTTTTTGAGCGCGATGCCTGCCTTGGATGCCCAGACACGGCTTATGCTCAATAGGAGGATGGAATTCTGGGTTTCGGATAAAAGAAGAAGCTGATTATACGCATCTCTTTTATTTCATCAAGTTATGACTCTTATGGCTCTTTTTGTCTCAATAGGATCCTTCCAGAGATGGGTTGAAAAAGAGAGTTTCACCCATTTGACAGGGAGCGTTTTACAGCGTACACTTCCTTCACGAATCAGTAACTACAGCGAGGTGAGACCCGAAAGAGCCCTGGAGTTTCGGCAGGGTGGCACCGTAAGGCTTCGAGTCTTCCGGTGACGTGGAAACCTAGAAGATAACGTCTTTTGTTTTGAGTGATGGCCTGCTAAGGCAGGGTATTGCTTGGAACTTTAAGGCGTTTTTTTTATCCCCACCGAGGATGTCTCATGCATTTGTCTAAGTGTTAAAAATTGAATGGAAAGGAGGAATACAAACATGAAAAGCATTGCGATTTTGGTAGTGGCAATCATGCTTTGCCCGGCTTTTGCGTTTGCTGCTCAACAGAAGGAACCCGTTGCTGTTGAGGAAACGGTGGCTGTGGCGGAAGATGCGTCGACCGGTAATGTTGTGGGCGAGGCTGTCGAAGTGGATGAGCTCTACGCCCCGGCGACGGCGAAGGACATCAAGGCCGAAGCTAAGGAAGAAATCAAGGAAGTAAAAGCGGAAGCAAAAGAAGCTGTTAAAGAAATCAAGGAAGAAGAGAAAGAAGCGTTGAAAGAAGCAAAGATGTAGAACCTGTTTCCTATCCTTAAGGGTAGGAGCAAGATCGCCTAAGACCCGGCGGTGCCGGGAAACGGGAGAAATAGAAGGGTGAACCCTGCTTCTTTATGAAGCTGGGCGGGCTAATCTGCGGTCCGAACCATGGGACTAATTCCGTCGGCGTTGCAGATTGCTTTTATTTAGGATAAAATCACGCAAGAAGGCCAATCCTTCGGGGTTGGCCTTTTTTGCTAAAAGATGCGATGAGTTCATAACCTCCAAGGGGATATCGGGAATTTTAAATGGTCAATATTCTATCGTGGTCCGTTTTCGGTGTGGTGGTTATCGTGATGCTCGCATTGGACTTGGGTGTTTTCCACCGTCGTGAACACGAAGTCAAAATGAAAGAGGCGGTTATCTGGAGTGTGATCTGGACCGTGGTCGCGCTCCTTTTTAATTGGGGGATTTATCTGGTTAAGGGTAAGGAGCTTGCGATGCAGTTCCTTGCCGGCTATGTCCTGGAACGGACCTTGAGTTTTGATAACCTTTTCGTTTTCCTGCTGGTCTTCAACTACTTTAAACTTCCGGGCATCCACCATCACAAAGTCCTCTTTTGGGGGATCTTTGGCGCCTTGATCTTCCGGGCCATCTTTATTGCCTGCGGGATCGGGCTTTTGCACTATTTCAGCTGGATGATCTACGTGTTTGGCGCCATTCTTGTCTGGACCGGCGTCAAACTTGCCATGGAGAAAGATGCCAAGGTCGAACCCGAGAAGAACATTTTTCTTAAAGGTTTCAAACGGGTCATGCCGGTTACGGATCAATATGGCCACGGAAATTTTTTCATCCGGGTGAGTGGAGCTCTTTTTGCGACACCGTTGATGGTGATCCTCATAGTGATCGAATCGACTGACGTGATTTTTGCGGTGGATTCCATCCCCGCGATCCTGGCGATTTCGCGGGATCCTTTCATCGTTTACACCTCGAACGTTTTCGCAATCCTGGGACTCCGCGCCCTTTATTTTGTCATCGCGGAGCTCATGCGGCTCTTCCATCACCTGCATTACGGTCTTTCACTCATCCTGGTCCTGATCGGTATTAAGATGCTCATCGCGTCCTTCGTCCATATCCCCACGTCGAGCGCGCTGGGAGTGATATTATTTATCCTGGCGGCGTCGGTCATTGCATCTGTCATTTGGCCCCAGAAATCGGGGGAATGTAAGAGTTGTTGAGCTTCTGACCCTTCTCGTTGTGAGAGTTATTTATAAAAAAAGCGCCCCCGCTCTTGCTTTCGCAAGAAAGCGCGGGGGCGCTTTTTTGTTGATGCTTTCCTGCCGGATCAGGCTGCTGTTTTTGCCGGGATCGGCAGCTTCGGGATCCGCATCTTGTAAAAGGACCTCCAGACGAAGACCAGTCCTGTGATGAAAAGGACCGCTCCGCTGATGGTAGTCGTTGCCGGGTTCATCTTGATCGCGATCTCGACGGCAAGCATACCGAAGAGCGTCGAGAACTTAATGATCGGGTTGAGAGACACCGAAGTGGTATCCTTGAAGGGATCTCCCACCGTGTCGCCGATGACGGTCGCGGCATGAAGCGGTGTGCCCTTCTCTCCCAAATCGACCTCCACAACCTTCTTGGCATTGTCCCATGAGCCGCCCGCGTTGGCCATAAACATAGCCTGGAAAAGTCCGAAGGTGGCGATGGCGATGAGGTAGGCGATGAAGAAATAAGGGTCGAACATCGCAAAGGCGAGCGTGAGCGACAAGAGCCCCACGAAAATATTCCACATCCCTTTCTGTGCGTACTCGGTACAGATCTTCACGACCTTGATCGAATCCGCGCGATCGGCCTCCTTCTTATCGAGATTCAAATTTTTCTTGATGTACTCAACCGCGGAGTAGGCCCCGGTGGCCACGGCTTGAATGGAAGCGCCGCTGAACCAGAAGATCACAGCGCCGCCGCACAAAATTCCCAAGAGGATCGGCGCGGCCGTGAGCGACAGCTTTTCGTTTAGCAGCATTTCTCCGATATTCGCGGGAACCAGTGCGCCCGCTGCGGCGGCGATTGCGCCCGCCTGAAGGTGTTGCTGAAGAAGCAGGATGATCGAAAAGATCATGGTGGTGGCTCCGGCAACGGCTGTTCCGATCAGCACCGGTTTTGCGGTGGCCTTGAAGGTGTTGCCTGCCGAGTCATTGGCCTCCAGATAGTGTTTGCCCATTTTGAAATCAGGTTTGAACCCGAAATCCTTCTCGATCTCTTTCTCGATCCCGGGGATCGACTCCGTCTGGGCCAATTCGAAGATCGATTGGGCGTTGTCCGTTACTGGGCCGTAGGAGTCCACCGCGATATTGACGGGGCCCATGCAAAGAAAACCGTAAGCCACAAGACCGAACGCGAAAATGGAAGCGTGCGGCATGATGTTCTGAAGCCCCGTTCCCGATATCAAGTAGGCCCCGAACATCAGACCCGCGATGAGAATGCCTTTCCAGAACGCCGAGAAGTATCCCGCCACGAGGCCCGAGAGGATCGTGAGCGATGCGCCGCCTTCGCGCGAAGCGGTGACGATCTCTTGAACATGCTTTGAGTGGGAGGAAGTGAAGATCTTGGTGAATTCCGGAATAAGGTAAGCTGCCAAAGTCCCGCAAGTGATGATCGAGGCAAGCTTCCACCAGAGCGTCGGGTCCGGAAGATCGCCCACCAGCAGGTACGACATCCCGAACGAGGTGGAGATGCAGAGAGCTGAAGCGATCTTGATCAGCCGTGTCAGCGGCTCCTCGAAATCGAATTCTTTCAAGTCCTTATATTTGCGTTCGGAGATGGCTTTGTTAATGAAATAGGAAAGACCTGACATGAAGTCCATCAAAAAGCGCATGGCGAAGATCCAGACAATGAGCTTTGCTTGAAGCGAGGGATCTTTTACCGCGAGGGTGATGAACATAATAAGTGCGACACCGGTAACGCCGTAGGTCTCGAAACCGTCGGCGGTAGGTCCCACCGAGTCGCCGGCATTATCGCCCGTGCAGTCGGCGATGACACCGGGATTGCGCGGATCGTCCTCTTTAACGTTAAAGACGATCTTCATGAGGTCCGAGCCGATATCGGCGATCTTGGTGAAAATACCGCCCGCGATCCTCAGAGCGCTCGCTGCCAGCGATTCTCCGATGGCAAATCCCAAAAAGCAGTACCCGACGATGTCGCGTGGCACGAAGAGCAGGATGATCACCATCATCACCAGTTCGACGGAGATCAGGAAAAGGCCGACGGACATCCCGGAGCGCATGGGGATATTGACCACATCCCAAGGCTTTCCGCGCAGGGAGGCGAACGCGGTCCTTGAATTGGCATAGGTGTTAACGCGGATCCCGTAATACGCCACCAGGGAAGACCCCGCCATACCCACGATCGAGAAAAAAAGGACCAATCCCAAAGTTGCGAGAGGCTCGTGCTTGAGTCCCAGGAAGTAATAACTCATTGCGCACGCAATGATCGCGAACAGGATCGTAAGGAATTTCACCTGCTGCTTGAGGTAGGTCTTGCAGGTTTGGAAGATCGTTTCCGAAACGTCAAGCATCGACTTATGGGCGGGAAGGGCCTTCACATTTAAAAACTGATAAAGGGACAAACCGACCGTCCCGAGGATCACCATCGCTCCGTAAAGAAGGATCTGGAAACCCGAAAGACCGCCGAACATAGCGAAGTGTCCCTCATGGAGATCCGGGATCTTCAGATCCGCTTCGCTGGCCCATGCGGTGCCGTGCCACAGGAAAAGCATTCCTAGAAAAGAGAGTCGGGTAAAAAGTTTTTTCATATGTCTCCAGTTGAATTAATAACTCAAGTCTTGTAGATCATTCGGGGGAATAACCAAGAAATGCAGAGCTTAAGCTAATAATTATTTTTTATAGTTGAGGTTGAATAAGATTCTTGAAGGATGTACATGTCGAATGGGCTCATATGATAGCGGAACGCCATAAAAATACCACTCAAATTTTTGGCACCACAGGAAAGTGCAATAGAAAAGGGGACGGACCCAATTCTCAATTCAAAAAATATTTGAAAATTGGGACAGGTTCCATTCTCTTATTAAGAGCTGGGGGTTAATGGGGCCAGTCCTTGTAATCCTTCTGAAAATGAATCGGGAGACAAGGGCAGGCATTTATTGATTGTCTGCCCGTTTCTGCTATATTACAAAACTTCCTATCCCAACTTTAAATTTCTTTACATTAACGGTAGTTGGAACAGCCCTGATTTTTGTTTTCTTTTTTTGAAGAGCAATCAGGGCAGCCCCAATCTCAGTTTTGCCGAGATTGATCGGAATTGGGACAGCCCCAATTTCTGCTTTGCAAAAATTGAAAGGTATTGGGACTATGGCAATCATGATCAAACGGGTCGAAAGACCCCGCGAACTCAAGTGGTATCACGCCGGTGCCATGCTCTATGGCGACTGGGGCACAAGCAAGGCTTATGTTCTCGGTATTGCCTTCGCTCTGGCCGGTCACGCCTCGTGGTTCTTCCTCGGACTTATGTCCCTTCTCATGATCCTGATCGGGGTCTGTTACATGATCGTTTGCCGCATTTATCCCGACGGTGGCGGCGTTTATTCTTCGGTCAAGCACCGTTCCCAGACCCTCGCCGTGATCGGTGCTTTTCTTTTGATGGCGGATTATGTTGTAACGGCCTCCTTAAGTGTTCTTGATGCCTTCCATTACTTCAATGTGCCGTGTCCCGAGCTTTGGGCGATCGGGGCGATCCTTACGATCGGAGCCTTAAGTTGGGTCGGGCCTTCAAAAGGCGGTGCTGTTGCAGCGGTGATCGCCGTATTTGCATCCATTACCGCTTTGATCCTTTTCGCTTTCACCGTTCCGAGCCTTCCCCATGTTCAACTCGCAATGCCGGTGGGCGGGTTCATGAAGAACTGGCCGGTCTTTGTCGGGATCGTTCTCGCGCTCTCGGGGGTAGAGGCCATTGCAAATTTGACCGGCGTGATGGTGGAGCCTGTCAAAAAAACTTCCCGTCGCGCCATTCTTCCGGTGATGATCGAAGTAGCGATCCTGACATTCCTCCTGGGGGTCGCGATGAACGCCGTTCCGGGTCTGACGGGTCACACGGAAGATATGCTTCGCGCGCTCGGGAATCATTACATCGGCCCCTGGTACGGCGCCGTGATCTCGATCATTTTCGGATGCCTCCTTCTTTCTGCCGGCAATACGGCGATCATGGGGCTCGTGAGTATTCAGTTCGCACTGGCCAAAGACCGCGAATTGCCGCCTGTGTTCGCGAAGCTCAACCGGTTCGGGATGCCGAGTCTCGCCCTGATCGTTGCGACCCTGATGCCGATCATCGTGCTGATCGTGGAGAAGGACATCGTCCACCTGGCGGCTCTTTACGCGATCGGTGTGGTCGGGGCTATCACGTTGAATCTTGCGACCAGCGCCACGAATTTTTCGATCCGGCTGAAACTTTGGGAACGCGTCCTTTTAGCCACAGGCGCGATCATCACGCTTTTTATCGAAGTGACGATCGCAATCCAGAAACAAAACGCGCTTTTCTTCGTCCTGACGGTTTTGGGAGTGGGTCTGCTCTTGCGTTATGCAGCCAAGATGATCGCACCGGCGCCGATGCCGGAACTGGCTTCGACCGTCAACTTGCTCACCGTGGCTGAAGCCAAAGAACTCACTTCGCTTTATAAAAGTTCCGCGCTTGTGGCCCTGAAATCTTTCAATCAGGTGCTGCTTGAAGAGGCTGCTCTTCACGTGAAGGCGATGGGCGAGAATTCGGTCTATCTAAGCTATGTGGAAGAGATACCCCCATCGCCCGAACTTCCAACCGAAATGGAACCGTCGCGGGAATCCGTGGTGGTGCTCGCAAAGGCCCAGGAAGAAATGGAAAAACTCGGCATTACGGCAGTTCCGATCTGGCAGGTGGGGGATAACCCCGGCCGGTTGATCGCACGCGCGGCCCAGGACCTCGATGTCAAAACCGTCGCGATCGGCGCCACGAAACGCAGCGCTCTCATCAGTCTCCTGCGCGGCGATGTGCTGCGAACGCTCGCTCACAGTCTTCAGAAAGAATGCCATTTATTGATTGTCGGATAGCGCTTTTTGGGAGTATCCTATCTCCGGGTTTTCGCCGCGCATAAACCATAAAACTTCAGGGAAAAGATTATGAGAGCTTCCAAATTCCTCGCCCTTTTTTTTGTTCTAACGTTTTTGTTTTCCATGCCTCTCCGTGCGGAATGGTTCGACGGGGAGGTCCAGAAGATCGACACCAAAGCCAAAACGATCACGCTTAGCGAGATCGATCCGATCACGGACACGGAAGAAAAAAAAGAGATCCTGATCGATAAAGCCACCGTCTTTTCGGGTGTTACTTCCCTCAAGGATATCCGCGAGAACGATGATGTCACAATCGAGGCCCAATACGACGAGCCGAGCGATGTCTGGAAAGCCCTTTCCGTTGAGGTTGCCGAGGCAGGCGCGTGAGATTTTGGGTCGTTAAGCCGGCAAAAAAATATTCTTATACCTTCGGAATTCTGACCACTCCCGCCAAAGATATCTTTCATTCCAATTATCATCTCGGGCTTCTTTCCGGGATCGTGCCGCGCATCAAAGCGGTGAAGGGCCGTTTGAAGATCATCATGATGCCTTCCCGGTCCTACCGGAGTCTTGATCAGATCCTCCGGCATCATGATTTGGACGGACTGTTCATCCTGACCTGGCGGTGGATCCATCCCGAGGTCGCGCGTCTCATCGAAACTTCCCGTCACGAACGGGTCCTTGTTTTCAATGATCCGGTCCCGGGACTTGGAGTGAACAGCCTCTACACCGACACAGACGCAGGCATGGCGCGGGCGGTGGCGCATCTTGTAAAAAATGGACACCGGAAGATCGGGATGTTGCACGGTCCGATGTCTGTTTCATTCAAGATTGGAGCGAAGAAGGCCTGCGTTCCTTTTATCGATACCCGCCTCAAGGAACAGGGTTTTTTCAGGGCCCTCAGGGCGAGGCGTGTTCCGGTAAATAAAAAATGGATCCGCTCAGGAGATGCCA
>JBAZJC010000068.1:0-8218 GCA_041651495.1 Candidatus Omnitrophota bacterium
CACACCGATATCCCCGGCCGGAACGTCCGTATCCGCCCCGATATGACGCGAGAGTTCCAGCATGAAACTCTGACAAAACTTCATGACTTCATTATCGGATTTCCCCTTGGGGTCGAAATCCGAACCGCCTTTCCCACCGCCCATGGGGAGCGTGGTGAGGCTGTTCTTGAACACTTGTTCAAACGCCAAAAATTTCAAAATGCCGAGATTGACGCTTGGGTGAAGGCGTATACCGCCTTTATAGGGACCGATCGCGCTGTTCATCTGAATACGAAAACCGCGATTGACCTGCATTTCCCCCTTGTCATCAAGCCAGGGAACACGGAATATGATCACACGCTCCGGCTCGACCATTCTTTCCAGAACTTTTGCGTTCTTATATCTGGGATGTTTTTCGATAAATGGCGTTACGGATTCCACTACTTCCCGGACTGCCTGATGGAATTCTTTTTCGCCGGGATTCCTGGCGATCACTTTCTTCATGAACGCGTTAATCTCTTTCTCCATCGAACTTTCCCCTGTTTTTGCCATGGCTTCACCCCTTTTTTCATGTTTTGAAGATCAAAGCCTCTCCGTCGTCTGATTCGCGACGCAGACCGCTTTTTACAAAAAAAAAGTCCTTTCTGGCAAAATTCCTGCCAAAAAGGACGTCATTATCCTTCACTAAGGGTCTAAGAAAAACAACGCTCTTCTCAGAACGCTGCTTTTCTTTCCGCCGAACACTCACTTTGTGTTCAGCACCGGGATTATAACACGGGGATTTTAATTTTCAATCCTGATCTTATTCTTTTGAGGATGAGAATCTTCGCATTTCTTCATTTAACAGGATAGCTTCCGATACTTCTCTCATGTTCTTACGTTTATCCATGCTGTACTTCCGGATAAGCTTGTAAGCTCCTTGTTCGCTCAAGTTCTCCCTTTTCATCAAAATGCCTTTGGCTCGCTCGATCGCCTTCCTTGATTCCAATTCCTCCTGGATGACCTGCGACTCGACCACCAATCTAAAATTTTCAATGACGATCGCGGCCTGATTCGCGATCGACCGGATGATCCGTATCTCGCTTTGGCTGAAGCGATGAGGCTTAACGGTGTAGCAGTTTAGCACCCCGATCACGGCCCCTTTAAAAATAAGCGGCACACTCAGAAGTGAGCAAAGATTCTCTTTCCTGGCGATCGCCTGATTGAGATAGCGCTTGTCTTTGCGCACATCCAGCACCGTAAGGGGCTTCCCATGCTGAGCCACCCTCCCGGCAATCCCTTCCCCGAGCTTTGCGTTGGGTTTCTTGTTGTAAAATTCACTGATAGATTGGGTCGCCTTGACGGCAAGTTCGTTTGTGGATTTATCCAACAGCATTAACGAACATATTTTCGAACGCATGGTTTCTGCGGTCACGGTCACGATCAATTTCAAGATTTCCTCTAAATACAGATCTGAAGTCGCCGCATCGCTGATTTTGGCCAACGCGTCAATAACCTGCCTGCTATTCAATAATTTCATGCAGAGTATCCTTTTTTCGCCTCACAACCCGTGGAATCATTTTTCAAGCAGACGGTGGATCTTCATGAGAAGATCCGCAGAATCATAGGGCTTCCGGACACAGTCATCGGCCCCAGCTGTAATACATTGACGCTCCACATCGTCCATGCCGGCGGCAGTCGTGGAAATAATGGGAATGTGCTTCGTCGCGGGATCTTTACGGAGCCTCCGGCACACTTCAAAACCGTCGATGCCGGGCATGATCACATCCACCAGAATAAGACTGGGCTTTTCCTTAACGGCCGTTTTAAAGCCCTCCTCGCCATCCATGGAAGAAATCACTTCATAACCGTTCTTTTCAAGCCGCAAAGAGATCATCATGACCTGATCCGGCTCATCTTCAATAAAAAGTATTTTCTTTTTCTTTATACCCATTTTTCAAAACTCCTTTCTTGAGAAGAAGTACCAGCCTAAATGTTACCCGGATTTCCCTGTTAAACTTACCTCGGATCTTGATCTGATCTTTATATACATCAACGAATTTTTTTAAATACCTTGTTGATCTTCTCCGAAATAATCCTGCGCAGGTATCCTAGACTATACATTTAATCTCATTCTTCGAGGAAGCCAAAGGGTTTTCGCTAGTATTTCTCTTTGGAAGACTCGAAGACATTTTCGGCCAAATGAGTCAAAAGCTGTATGACCTTGTCGGGACCAATCCGTAACTTGCACGCTCTCTCCGGAAATACTGATTAGCCCGTTTCAAAATTTGAAGAGGACCTGTGTCAGAGCGATGGGGAGCTTTAAAAATTTTTGACAGTTCCATTGGCATGATGAGAGTTCGCTTTTTCCTCGCGAATAACGATATATCAGTATATTTCGATTGGGCAAAATAACCTGAAAAAATAAAAAAGGATGATCCGAAACCAATGCCCGCGCTTCAGAGTTTCCTTTCCCGGAACCCCTTCTGGAAAAGTCTGGATATCTCATGGAAGGAAGGCATCGCTGCGAGCGTCATGCAGTCGTTGGCAGATGATTATTCCATCCCACTGGCCCTTTTCCTCGGTGCCGGCCCTGTCGAAATTGGGCTCCTGGTCGCGATTCCGAGTTTGGCCAGTTCCGTCATCCAACTCTGGACACCGAAAGTCGTCGACCTGCTCGGCAGCAGGCTCCGTTTTCTCGTAAGAAGCACGGCGGGGCAAGCGATTTGTCTCCTTCCGATCGCTCTTCTCCCTTGCCTGAACGGGACTTGGAGGATTACCGCCTTCATCGTTTTCGTGACTCTCTTCCGGATCCTCGGAAGCCTTATCAGCACGGTCTGGGGCAGTCTAACGAGCGATTATCTTCCAGCCGAAGAGCGCGGCCATTATTTCGGATGGCGGACAAGGATTATCGGCATCGCCGGTATCCTCGGCACGATCTGGGGCGGTGTACTTCTTTTCAGTTATCGTGGAATTTTACAAGCCGCGGGTTTCGTGATCCTAGTTGCGGTTGCCGCCATCGCACGATTTCTTTCCTCAGCGATCATGTCCCGGATGCAGGACCTTCCAGGCGGTTAAAAAACCGGGGGATCATTTCACTTTCTTCATGTTTCTGAGGAGGTTCCGGCAAAGCAACTTCGTGAAATTTGTGTTTTACGTCGCCAGTATCATGTTCGCGACGAACCTCGCCGCACCGTTCTTCACCGTCTATATGCTCCGTGACCTTCACTTCAATTATCTTCTTTTTATGATCATCCGCTTCGCTTCGGTCGTCGCGGGCCTCATTTCCTTCCCTATCTGGGGAAAGCACGCGGATGCCGTCGGCAACGCGAAAGTCCTTACGCTCACAAGCTTTCTCATCCCGGCCATCCCTCTCCTCTGGATGATCTCCCCCCTACCGCCCTATCTGGTTTGCGTGGAGATCTTTTCGGGTTTTGTTTGGGGAGGTTTCAATCTTTGCGCACTGAATTTCATCTATGATGCCGTCAGCTCCGGCAAACGGATCCGCTGTCTGAGTTATTTTTCTTTCATCACCGGTATTGCAATTTTTCTCGGCGCTTTGGGAGGAGGATTCCTTGTCGAACACGTTCCGCCGCTCCGCGGGTCCACGATCCTGACTGTGTTCCTGATCTCGGGAGTGCTCCGATTTCTCTCGCATTTCATTCTTTCCGGAAAATTCAGAGAAGTACGGATTACCTCTCAAAAAATATCAAGTTTGGAACTTTTTTTCAGCGTGACGGGGATCCGCCAGCTTTGGGCGAGAAACAATAAATCCTGAAAGAGAAAAAAACCGGCATGGCAGCTGCAAGCGAAGACGAAAACTTACTTCGGAAAGTTAACAACATTGACTTTCGAAAAAATTACATGGAAAGCGAGCATCGCGCTGAACTTCCTGTAATTTTTTACAGATTGCTTAACGTGGGAACGTTCCAGATGTCCCGGGCATATTCTGCGATGGTCCGGTCACTTGAAAATTTTCCCGACTTTGCCACATTGAGAATGGCTTTCTCAGTCCACTGGTCCTGATCCTGGTATTCTTCGGAAATCCGGTCCTGAACGTCACAATAAGCGTCAAAATCCGCGCAGACCATGAAGGGATCTGTCACGCTCAGGTTGTAAACGAGCGGGTCAAAAATACCGGGTTCCATCGGCGAGAAGAAATTGTTCTGAATCATCTGAAAAATCTGTCCCAGATAGGCTGATTTCTGGATAAATTTCTGAGGGTCATAACCCTCGCTCTTTATTTTCAAGGCCTCCTGGACTCTCAATCCGAACATGAAAATATTCTCTTCGCCGACCGCCTCGGCGATCTCGATATTGGCGCCGTCATGGGTCCCTACGGTCAAGGCCCCGTTCATCATGAATTTCATGCAACCGGTCCCGGAAGCTTCCGTTCCCGCCGTCGAGATCTGTTCCGAAAGATCGCTCGCTGGAAAGATCTTCTCTGCCAGAGAAACGCGGTAATTCTCCAGAAATACGACCTTAAGCTTGTCGTGGTTCACCTTGTCGTGATTGATCACGTTTGCGGTATTGTTGATGAACTTGATAATGAGTTTTGCCATAAAATAGCTCGGCGCGGCTTTCCCGGCAAAAATAAACGTTCGCGGCGTGATGGGCGCGTTCGGATTCTCACGGAGTTTCAGATACTGGGAAATCGCGTAGAGAATGAAAAGGGTCTGGCGCTTGTATTCGTGCATCCGTTTGACCTGGACATCGAACATGGAATTGATATTGACCAGGACCCCGGTCTGCTGACGAATGATCTCAACCAGGATTTTTTTATTGTCCTGTTTGACCTGCTGCCATTTTTTCTTCAAGAGCCGGTCTTTTTTGAGCGGGATCAACCGTTCAAGGTCGCAAAGGTTTTTCTCCCAACCGTTCCCGATCGCTTCGGTAAGAAGTTTCGAGAGAGGACGGTTCGCCTTGATAAGCCATCGCCGGGGAGAAATCCCGTTGGTTTTGTTATTAAACTTTTCAGGAAAAACCTGGAAAAAATCCTTGAAGATCTGTTCTTTAAGAAGCGTCGAGTGTAATTCAGAAACCCCGTTAACCGAATGGGATCCGATGATCGCTAAATACGCCATGCGAATTTTTTTGGGATTCCCCTCTTCGATCAAGGACATCCGGTTCAGGCGATCCGGATCGCCGGGGTACTCCGCCGCAAGTTCTTTCAGGAAACGGCTGTTGATTTCGTAAACGATCTGTATATGACGCGGTAAAAGCTTTTCGAACATCGACACCGGCCAACACTCAAGTGCTTCGGGCATGACCGTGTGGTTCGTATAAGCGAAAGAACGGACGGTCAGGTCCCACGCGGTGTCCCAGTCCACCTGTTCCTCATCCAGAAGAATGCGCATGAATTCCACAATGGCGAGTGCGGGGTGGGTGTCATTCAACTGGATCACGGCCTTGTCGGGGAAACTCTTGAAAAGGGCGTTGTCTTCCTTGAAACGGCGGATCAAGTCAGCGATCGATGCCGCGGTAAAAAAATATTCCTGTTTGAGCCGGAGTTCACGCCCCATGGACGTAGCGTCGTTGGGATAGAGGACTTTGGAAATGTTTTCAGAAAACATTTTTTCATAAACAGCGTGTTCGTAATCGCCGTCATTGAAATATTTCAGATCGAATTCTTCGGATCCCCGCGCGGACCAGAGCCGCAACGTATTCACAACATTGTTTTGATAGCCCGGAACCGGAATATCATAAGGCATCGCGATCACTTCCTCGGTATTGACCCATTCCACGCAAAGCCGGCCTTGTTTGTCATGATACATGTTCGTGTTGCCGTAGAATTTGATCTTTTGCGCATATTCGGGCCGCTCGAACTCCCAAGGATTGCCGTGCTTAAGCCATTCATCCGGCGATTCCACCTGAAACCCATTAATGATCTTCTGATTAAAAATCCCGTAATCGTAACGAATTCCGTATCCGTGCGCCGGAATACCAAGTGTTGCCATGGAATCAAGAAAACACGCGGCCAGACGTCCCAAGCCGCCGTTCCCGAGTCCCGCATCAACTTCTTCCTCGCGGACTCTTTCAAGCTCGAGGCCGAACTCCTCCAAGGCCTTCTGGGTCTGGTCCCAAAGCCCGAGATCCAAAACATAACTGCCTAAAAGACGACCGATCAAAAATTCCAGAGAAAGATAGTAGACCCGTTTGAGATTTTTCCCGTGGTAGCGTTGCTGCGTCTGGATCCACCGCTCGACCAACCGCTCCCGGAGTGCCATCCCGAGCGCCATAAAGTCGTCATGCGGGGTAGCCGTGTACTGATCCTTGGCAAGACCATATTGAAGGCAGGAGCTGAAGGATTCTTTAAGTCCATCTTTGGTCATATCCTTGTGTTCCAGATGCCAAAGTTCTCCGTTCGTCTTTTTCACATCCTTTTTTTTAGCACTTGGCATTTTAGCCCCCATAGAAAGCAATGTATCAATAGTTGTTAGTTTCACAGTCTAGCAAACAACGGCCTACACTCCAAGTCCGGTTTTAAAATCCACTGAAGTCAAAGCTATCTGAAAAAACAAGCCTGATCAACAAAAGGAGACCCCCTCCGGGAAAATCTTGATCGTTCTGAAGAGTGGCAATCAGTCTTTACGACCGTTCCATAAAAGGTAGGAAGAAAAAGCGAATTAACCTGCCCGGAGGGCGTGTTCGACCTTGCCCGGGAGACTTGCAAGATCAAAAGGTTTCTCAATGAAATAGCTGATCCCTTCGACCTCAAAAAGCGGCTGCATCGCCGCCCCCGAACCGGTAAGCATGATAACGGGAGTTTTCCTGATGCGAGCTTGTTCATGAAGATCATCGTGGCGATACGAGCGGAGCTTGCGAAGGTAGGTCAATCCGTCCTCGCCTTTCGGAATACGGATGTCGAGAAGCACGCAATCCGGCTTGCCTTCTTCAGTTTTCCGAAAACCCTCTGCCCCATCGAGAGCGGTTAGAACCTTATAACCAAGAAGCTCGAACTTTTCTTTGACGATTTGACGAACGTCATCCTCGTCATCGATAACGAGAAGACATTTTTTGCTCTCTACCATTTTGGCCTCAATGCCGTTTAAGATATCTGACTATCGTCAAAAAAACTTCGAACTGAAGGGCTTGACGAAAGGATTCTATTACTCGCTTAGTTTAATATCCAGAAAATTCTTGAGTTTTCTCGACCGGGTAGGATGACGCAGCTTACGAAGCGCTTTGGCTTCGATCTGGCGGACTCGCTCGCGGGTCACGTTAAAAATATGGCCCACTTCTTCCAGCGTCCGGGGATAACCATCCCCGATCCCGAATCGTAAACGCAGGACCTTTTCCTCACGCTCGGTAAGCGTCAGAAGAACGTCATCCATTTGCTCCTTGAGCATGCTGTAGGCAGTGGCATTGGCTGGAGATACCGCGGTTTTGTCTTCAATGAAATCTCCAAAACTCGTGTCCCCTTCATCCCCAATCGGCGTTTGAAGACTGATCGGTTCCTGCGCGATCTTCAAGATCCCCTTCACTTTTTCAACGGGCATCTTCATGACCTGCGCGACCTCTTCCGGGGTCGGTTCACGCCCGGTTTCTTGGACCAAGTGACGTGATGCTCGAAAAAATTTATTGATGGTCTCAATCATGTGTACCGGAATACGGATCGTGCGGGCCTGGTCCGCGATCGAACGTGTGATCGCCTGGCGGATCCACCAAGTCGCGTAAGTCGAGAATTTATAACCGCGTTTGTATTCGAATTTGTCCACGGCCTTCATCAGACCGATATTCCCTTCCTGAATCAGATCCAAAAAGGAAAGCCCCCGGTTCGTGTACTTCTTGGCGATACTCACCACCAAGCGGAGGTTCGCGGCAACCAGCGCCTTCTTCGCCTTGGTGAGCTCCCATTCCTTGCGAACAATGGCCTTGAAATGCTCGTGTAGTTTTTCTTCCGGTTCCCCGAGTTCATGGAGAATCTGGCGGTTTCGTTCCTCGATCTGACCGATTTTACCGCGCACGCCGCTCCGTCGGAGCTTTTTAATATCATCGCGGTTCTTTTTAAGTTCGCGAAGCTTCGCCCGAAGACTTGCGATGATCTGCTCAACAATCGCAATACTAAGATTGAACTGTAGCAAAAGTTCGGCCACATTGGTTTTTTTCCGGGAAGCGCGAAACTTACGAATAAGCAGTTTGAGCTTGTTCTTGATCGTCTGGATCTTGACGGTCTGCTCTTCATCGACAATCGTATCGAGCTGAACCTGTCCTTCGAGGATCTTTTTAGCGAGCTCAAGCACTTCAAACCGCGCAGCTT
>JBAZJC010000069.1:0-7801 GCA_041651495.1 Candidatus Omnitrophota bacterium
TGTTTCTAGGCAATCTTTTATTCAAAAAAAATCAAAATACCAAAGTAGAAGTGGCTGAAAAGAATAAAACTCAAGAAGATATTATTAAACAAAAAGAAAATCAGGCCGAAAGCTGTAAACTATATAATGACGAGGCTTGCATTAAGGAAAAGGTCAAAGAGTTGACCGACATCTTCGCCGCTCTATCCGACGACGACAAACAACAGATAGCCGATTATGAAGTCCTATTAGCTAAATTCAATGAACTAGCCGGCCAAACTCAACACATTACCAAAATAGAAAACCTGAAAGAAGTGGCTAACTTCCAAGCTTTAAGCGCCGATGCCCAGCCAGAAAATATCAGGATTATTAACAGCGGTGGCGAGAAAAAAATCTATGCCGCGGACAACAATAAAAAGACTATTTATAAGATAAACCTCAAAACTAATGTCAGCGCCCTGTTAACTTCTGATAAAATTACCACCTCCCTTAATTATCCAGTCATTAATAAAGACGGCACAATTTATTATCTAGACAACAAACAAATCGTCCAAGTTAACCCCGGCAACGACCAATTAAACTTAATTAATTTTAATTACAACGACCAGCAAAACATTGTCGGCATTGCCACCTATAATGGTCGCCTCTACGCCCTCGATAAGGCTGGTAATCAATTATACCGCTACACTCTAATAAACAACGTGTTTGATAAAGGCGAATCAAGATTAAAAGATAAAGCTGACTTCAGCCAAATTGCTAGCTTTGCTATTGATACCACTGGCACTCAAAGCGATGTGTATTTTCTAAAGACCACCGGTGAAGTTAATAAATTCTATGATGGGCTACAACAGAATTTTAAATTAGATGCTGTTGATCCGACTTTCCAAAATGCTTCTAAAATTGCCGTGGTTAAGAATATTTATATCCTAGAACCGGCCAATAAGCGCTTAGTGGTATTTGATAAAAATGGTAAATTTATCAAACAATATCAATCTGACAAGCTAACCAACCCCAAAGATTTCTTTATAGACGAAGCGGGCAAGAAAGCTTATTTTCTAAACGATAGCCTGGTTTATGAGATTGATCTCTAAACTTTAATCTTATGAAGAAAGCCAAGGCCTTTACCCTCATCGAACTTCTGGTTGTGATTGCTATCATTGGCATCTTGGCGACCTTAGCCGTTATCTCTTTATCTAATGCCCGCACTAAAGCTCGCGATGCTAAGCGGGTGGCCGACGCCAAACAAATTCAAACTGCTTTAGAATTGTATTTTAACGACAACGACCGCTTTCCAACCGCTGCGGAGTTTAACTCTGGCTCTCTAATCTCAGAAACTAACAATAGCGACGTCACCTATATGTTAAACATTCCGGAGGCTCCTAGCCCTCCCGATGGTAGTTGTGACTCATCAACTAATACTTTTGTCTATTCGGTCAACGCCGAAGGTACATCGTATACCTTGTCATATTGTCTTGGTAACAGAACTGGTGACTTTAGTTCAGGCGGAAAATGTGTAACCCGAGATGGAATATTAGATGCTAGTTGCGGCTCATCTTGTACTCCTGATTGCACTGGTCGCTGTAGTGGCAGTGATGGTTGTGGTGGTACTTGCTCAGATAATTGTACTGGCGGAGAGGTATGCACGGGTGGGACTTGTCAAATTCCACCTTGGGCAGTTTGTGGAGATATTGTTTCTTATAACAGTGAGTCATACTCTACTGTCCAAATCGGTGGCCAATGCTGGTTCCAAGAAAACTTAAAAACAACTAAATATAACAACGGCACTGATATTCCGAATATAACTGATAACACCCAATGGCAAAACGACACAGCTGGCGCCTATGCTTGGTATAATAATAATTATGTTACTTATGGGTCTACTTATGGAGCTCTATATAATTTCTATGCTGTAGCTACCGGAGAACTCTGTCCCTCAGATTGGCATGTTCCTACTCATGATGAATGGACTACTTTAGAGCGAGCTGTTTGCACTTCCGGCACTTGTGCTACTGACTTCCCTTACGACACTAGCACTATCGACTACCGGGGCACGGACGAAGGAACTAAACTAAAAATTAATGGATCATCCGGATTTGATATTTTAATGGCTGGTTACCGTGAACCCGATGGAGTATTCTATACTCAAGGCACAACCGCTGAATTTTGGACAACTTCTGTTTATGGGGCATCCGCCTGGTTTCGACTTTTGAACTCATCTGACTCAAATATTTTCCGCTATTACTATGGTCAGACATCCGGCTTTTCTGTCCGTTGTCTTCATGATTAATATCAATTTACCTACAAAAAACCTCCGATATTCGGAGGTTTTTTGTTATTCTAAAGTTTTTAAATATAATTATTTCAAAGTTACTTTAGCACCAGCTTCTTCCAATTTCTTTTTAATAGCTTCAGCTTCTTCTTTCTTGACGCCTTCTTTAACCATTTTTGGAGCAGCGTCTACTAAATCCTTAGCTTCCTTTAAACCTAATTCGGTAATTTCCCGAACTGCCTTAATGACATTGATTTTATTAGCACCGGCTTCGGTGATTTCAATATCAAAAGAAGTCTTCTCTTCTACTGGAGCGGCAGCTGCAGCTGGACCAGCCATCATCATAGCCGGAGCGGAGGCAGAAACGCCAAATTTTTCTTCTAAGATCTTAACTAACTCAGCTAAATCTAAAACGCTCATTTTTTCAATCTCTTCAACTAAGCTTTTGAATTTAGCTGGCACTTCGATTTTTTTGTCTTCCATATTTTTGGATTACGACGTATGAGGACTAAAAGTCTTGATACGTAAAATTAATAATTTGTAATTTAAGCCTTTTGATCGGCAATGGCTTTTAAAGCCGTCACTAAACCGCGGAGATTACCAGCCAAGACGTTAACGAAACCAGAAACCGGAGCGTTGATAGAACCCACCAATTTGGAATAGAGTTCTAGCTTGCTTGGTAACTTAGCTAAGTTTTCCACCTGAGCGGCAGTCAAGAAGCGATTTTCTAAAATCCCGCCGACAAAAGCGATTTTGTCCTCGCGAGTTTTTCGGAAATTATCGACGATTTTAGCTGGCGCTACTTCATCTTCATAAGAGAAAATAGCTGCTACTTTACCATCTAATTCCCGAGCGTTGAAATCTTGGAGATTACTGTCTTTAAAGGCTTTATCCATTAAGGTTTTTTTAGCGACATAATATTCGCTATTTTCCGCCTGGAGTTTGCGGCGCAACTCTTCATTTTCTTTCACCCCCAAAGCGTTGAAGGTGGCAAAAACAATCGACTTGGACCGGCCAATTTTAGCAGTTAAATCACGCAGGATTTCTCCTTTCTGCAATTTGCTTTTTGGCATATTTGTTTTGTTAAATAAAAAACTGTGGCTTAAACCACAGACTATAATTAGGCGGATAGGAGAATATCCGGGAGTAATTACCTCGGCAAGTCTTACGCCCCTTAAGGAGGCTGCTGGCTGTCTATGGTAGCTTTTAGTTGTTATACCCCTATATTAGCGGGATTTAGAAGGATTGTCAAGGGGAGGACAGTTTAAAAAGAAAATTTCTCAAAATGAACTTGTCGACGGTTAACTCCTAATTTCTTTAGGGCTTTAACAACTCCCGCCCGCATAGCTGACGGACCACAAATATAGAAATCACGCTCTAAATAATCGGGTATGAGTCTGGTAATTTTTTCTTCATCAATATGACCTTTCTCACCGGCAAAATTGGGGTCTTGGCTTAGAATATTGACCAACCTGACTTTCTCTAAGTTGGCTAACTCATCTTTCAAAATAATATCACTCTCCTGACGATTAGCATATAACAAGACAACATCCCTGCCCTCCCGGCTTAAATCCTCAGCTAAAGATCTGAGGGGTGTAATACCAATGCCACCGGCCAAAAGAGCCACTTTGTTCGTATGTAGTCTCTTTTTAGTAAAAACTCCGTGAGGACCGTCTAGAATAATCATATCGCCCACTTTTATCTTTTCAGCTAAGTTGGTGGTAAAATCCCCTAATGGTTTAACCGTTAAACGCAAATAATCGCAATTAGGGGTGCATGATAAAGAAAAAGGGTGAGCTTGCCAAGCCAATCGATTAAGAAAACGGACAATGAAGAACTGACCAGCTAAAACCGGATAGGCCTTTAAATTGCGACCGGCGATATAAATCGAAACTGCTCCGCCGTTTTCAGGAACAATTTTATAAATAGTGAAGCGCTGAAAATAAAAATGATACAGGGGTAATAATAGACGGTAATAAATGAGAGCGGCTACAAAGAAGAAATATAAAACATTCCAGTAACCGGCAAAAATAACATTCTGTAGGTCACGGCCTACTTCTTGTTGATGGCCAAATGCCCAAATAATTGCCAAATATAAACTTAAGTGGATAAAATACCATGTCTCGTATTTGAATTTCTTTTGAATCATTCCCACCGAAATAATAACTACTACCAAAAAAATAGCTGTCCCCAAGAAAGCAGCCGGCAATGATTCCCAATTAAAGAAGCTAAAAAATTGCGTTAAAGCGTTAATCCCCCGCCGCGCACCATACCCCCAACTGAGGAATAAGGGGTGGAGAATAATAAAGAGTAACGCGCAGAATCCATTTAAGTGATGAATAACAGCCAGTCTATCTAAACCAAAAGTTTGTTCTAAAAATTTTATCCGCCCAATTAAAAGCAATTGCCATAAAACTAAATAGGCCGCCAGTAATCCAGCCAACCGGCCCAGAGAAATTAGTAGTGGAGCTGAATTAGAACCCAACCACCAAAAACAAATAATAATCGCTAAATTAATAAGAAAAAATAAACCGATAATAATTTTCTTGATCATATTATTTCTTAAGCCCTGTCATTAAATCATTATAGAACTCTAAATTATTTAAAGCAGCAATTCTCTGCCCCAAGGGTTCATTTAGACGAAATAAATGATGTAAGTAGGCCTTAGATAGGAATTTTAATTCTGCCAATCGGCTACTGGGATTAATTTTAGAAAAATCAGTCTGGAACTTAGCATTATTAATATTTTTAGTTTGATAATTATTCTTAGTTTTGAAAAATAAGCGCCCATGCCGGCCTTCTCTGGTCGGGATGACACAATCAAAAATATCCCACCCCATAGCCGCACAGCGCTTAATATCTTCCGGCGTGCCAATACCTAGTGCAAATCTAATCGCTTTTTCCGGAATAAAGTCAGCCGTTTTTTGCAAAACTTCTTCTAAGAAATTTCCTTGGCTATCAATTGGTCGAGCCCCAAAACCATAACCGTCAAAACCAATTTTCACTAACTCCCGAGCGCATTTTTCCCGCAAGTCAATTTCTGCTCCGCCCTGGATAACACTAAAGAGTAATGGTCTTTTAGCTTTAGAGATATGCCGTTTCTTTAATTGCTTTTCGTACTCCACCTTGCATCTCTTAGCCCAAGCGACGGTGCGATTAACAGCTAATTCCAAATCGCGCCGATTGAATTCATTGGGCGGACAATCATCAAGACAAACCATCATGTCGACCCCCAAGGTAAATTGAATTTGAATGGACTTTTCTGGAGTTAATTCATGACGGGAACCGTCCAATGGGGATCTAAAGATAACTTTCTCATCGGTTATCTTCCCCATCTGCGGATTTTTATGAATTAAACTAAAAACCTGAAAACCACCACTATCAGATAATAACGGTTTGTCCCAGTTCATGAATTTATGCAGTCCCCCAGCCTTCTCAATAATCTTTAATCCTGGTTGTAAATACAAATGAAAAGTATTAACCACTAAAGCTTTAGTGCCAGAGCGCTCTACATCATCTTTGGTTAACAATTTAACAAAACCCCGAGTGGCGTCGGGCATAAAAAACGGAGCTAATAATTTTCCGTGGTTAGTTTTAATTGTCAGCCGCCGCATTTTATTGGCAACTATTTTTTTCGCTTTTGTCATTGAATTAGTCTTTTAGACATCGGACTGAAATTTCATTAATCTTATCACCATAACTACGAGCCACATAAGAATCAAGTGGTATATTGCGCAAAACCGACCGAGTATTACTCTGTAAAGCAGACGACCAATGATAACCATAGGAATTGCGCCAACCAAACACAGATGTACGGACACCAGCCAACAAACCATTAAACCCGGAAGAACCGCCAACTCTTAATTCATCACCGGCCGGTACACAACCCTGACCATCGCGAGCCGGGTCGCAAGTGCTGGTCGCAAAACCTAACTCCAGGGTATGCCATTCAGAGTCAGATGGTATATGCCAGCCACTCGGGCAAATACCTTGGTGCGGAGTGCCAACCACGCAAGGAGCAGTTCCATCGTGATTATCGCAAGTCTCAGGCAAGGCCATGGCCGTGTGCCAGGCATATAGAGCACCATCAGTAGAACAGTAAGCCTCATCATCATTATAACAATATTTTTCAATATTACCGCCGTCAGCGTCGCCCTGAGTGACAGATCCTAAAATCATCGTTCCCGCATTTAAATTATTCTGAAACCAGCATTGGGTACCAATAGTCACAGTGTTATATTTTTGCCCATCGTAAAAACAATGTAACCCGCAAATAGTATTCTCGTTGCAAGGGCAGAATTCACTAGAAAAACCGGCTACAGTCGCGCAAGATCCGCCAGCCGCTAAAGAACCAGTAGCCCCACCCAAACAGAAAGAAAGGTTATAGGTAGCGCCGTTATCACTGGCGGAATAAATATATTGATCGTACTGAGCATCGCAATTACCGTCAGCCGGACCGGGAGTGTTGGGAATAGCCGCCATATAGGTAGTTGTCCCCAAAGAAGAAGTAGAAAACAAAGAACCGGAATTAAATTCAGCTGCGGTTGGATAACGATTATTGTCATTAAAAAATAACTCTAAAGCCGTTTGAACCTGTTTGATATCAGCGACTCTTTTAGCGTCCCTAGCTTTAGCTCGAGCATTATTTAAAGCAACCACGGCAATGGTCGTGAGAATGCCAATAATAGCAATCACCACTAGGAGCTCAACTAGCGTGAAGGCTGATTTATTTTCTGACGATTTAAATTTCATAATCGATGTTTTATTGCACCCGACCATCGCTACTTAAACCGGCGATATCGTCATCATCCAACTTAGTAGTTTGCGGATTGGTCCCCCGAAAAATCGTCGCCTGAGTTTCATTGTCAATCGCTTGGGCAGTTGAACCATTAGAAATTACCATAATCTTATTGCGGTCATCTTCGCCAGGGGTAATAGCAATATTCAATTCAGCAGCGGCCTGATAGACAGATAAAGGCAAGCGGCCAATATTCCAGATAATCTTATTGCTTTCGCTGTCATAATTGATATCTCCGACTGAAGTTTTAGCATTATTATTGAAAGCAACGCCGCTCGGTAAATTATATTCTACCCGCAGATCATTTAATTCATGCAGATCATTGCGCAAAGACCAATAGACTTTTAGGCTAGTCTTTTCGCCCACCCGTGGCGGCAAAGGACCAGCGCCCACCGGCACATTATCAGTATCAAAATAACGAATTTCTTCTTTAAAACTTAGATTACTATTAATCTTAGTAACAATGGTGTTGCTCTTATTATCCGAACCTTCTTTCAGCTCTTCGCTGTTGCCAATACTAAATTGGACATAACTAGTAAGTTGAAAATTCTGGCCTAAGTCACTTTGCCTAAATGGAATAACCTTAATAGAAAAATCGATTTGTCCGACTGCTTGGGGCGCCAATTCTTTTAATTCCGGAATTTCATTTTTAGTCCAAGTGATAACGTTGTTCTTACGACTACCGTGATATTTGTCTTTCAAGGTACTCCAATCTACAAAATTACCATCAATCACAGCCATCAGCACTAAATCTT
>JBAZJC010000070.1:0-7708 GCA_041651495.1 Candidatus Omnitrophota bacterium
CCGGACAGTACGCTCCTCGATCCAACCCTGATATAAATAGTAAGAACCGCCTGCGGCAGCAACAGAAAGAAGAAACGCAATAATAATGCCAAGCTTCCCCATACAAATCCCTCTTTAGTATTTTGATCGTCTAACTGCAAAAAATCACTGAGATTCTAACGTCGGGCCTCCCAAAAACCCCGATCCCAAGCTGAAGAGAGTCCGGAAGCTTTTCTTCCAGACTCTCTTCTTCCATCCGACTTTTACATGGACCCTGTCCTTTGCCTTGCTGCGACGGACAGAGTGATGAAAAACGAAAGAGGCCTAAGAAAGGTGCTTGCTGACGAGTTTGGTCATCTCGAACATATTGACGACCGACTTGCCGCCGAACACGGCCTTGAGCGAGGCGTCCGCATTGATGTTACGCTTGTTCGCCTGATCCTGGAGCTTGTTCTTCTTGATGTATTCCCAAAGCTTTTTCACGACTTCGCTGCGAGGCATCGGGCCCTTGCCGACCACTACCGCAAGTTCCGCACTCACATTCATCGGTTTCATAAACGCTGCGTTCGCTTTCGCCATAATGCTTTCTCCTTTTGGTTTGAACCGAGTTCCCGCATCCGTTGTCCCGGACCCGCGCCCACGGCCTTTACTGGGTTAGTATCATACAATACAGTTTCAAAGACGACAATAAAGCTTTTCTGTCCAGATCTCTTGTTTCTTTTTTACAATGGTGATCTGGACTGCCCTGATTACCCGTTGATTTTTGAATGAGAATCAGGGGCTGTTTCTGTTAAGAGACTATTTCGGCTTCGCCAGCAAAAACTTCAGTTCTTTCATAAAATGGCTCACATCCTGAAAATCACGGTAGACGCTCGCAAAGCGCACATACGCCACTTGATCGATCTTCGCAAGCTTCTGCATGATGAACTCTCCGATGACCCGGGACGGAACCTCCCGGTCATATTTTTCGCGAATTGCGGCCTCCAGATCATCCGCGACCTTCTCCTGAGCCGCGAGCGGCACGGGACGTTTCTCGCAAGCTTTGTATACCCCGGCAAGGACCTTGGAACGCTCATACGATTCCCGACGCTGGTCTTTTTTTACCACGAACATCGGAATCTCCTCGACCCTCTCGTAAGTGGTAAATCGCTTGCTGCAAGCCGTGCACTCACGCCGTCTGCGAACCACTTCCCCTTCGTTCGCCGCGCGCGAATCGATCACCTTGTCAGAATCCTGTTTGCAGAAAGGACAACGCATGCGATTTCTTTTCTTTTACTGAAGTTCCGGATAAAGCGGGAACTTTTGAGTCAGGGTTTCAACACGCGAAAGGACTCTCGCGAGATTCGCACTTTCTGCGGGGGCCTTGAGCGTTTCATCGATGAGCTCGGCAATGAGCTCCATTTCCTTTTCTTTCATCCCGCGTGTGGTCACGGCAGGCGTTCCAAGCCGGACCCCGGATCCTTTGAAAGGCGATTCCTTGTCGAACGGGATCATGTTCTTGTTTACCGTGATCTTCACTTTATCCAGAAGCTCCTGAACCTGCTTTCCGTTAAAGCCCTTCACCGTCACGTCCACGAGCATAAGATGATTATCCGTGCCGCCGGAGACGATCCTCCAGCCGCGCGCAGCCATCGCGCCCGCAAGTGTTTTGGCATTCTTTACGATCTGGGCACTGTATTCCTTGAACTCGGGACTCAATGCCTCCTTCAACGCCACTGCCTTGGCCGCAATCACATGCATGAGGGGCCCACCCTGGATACCGGGAAACACGGCGGAATCAATCGCTTTCGCGTATTTCTCTTTGCAAAGGATCAGACCCGCGCGGGGACCGCGAAGCGTTTTGTGTGTGGTCGTGGTTACGACATCCGCGTACGGCACGGGACTCGGGTGATGCCCCGTAGCTACAAGGCCTGCGAAATGCGCCATATCCACCATCAGAAGGGCCCCGACTTGGTCGGCGATCTTTCGCCCGCGCGCAAAATCAATGATCCGAGGGTATGCTGAGGCGCCCAAAAGAATCATTTTAGGCTTATGTTCATTGGCCAACTGCTCCAGGGCGTCATAATCGATTCTCTCGTCTTTCGGACTGACTCCGTACGGAATGATCGTATAGAATTTCCCGGAATAATTCATTTTATGACCATGCGACAAATGCCCGCCATGAGTCAAATCCATCCCCAGGATTTTGTCCCCCGGTTCCAGCAACGCCATAAAAACGGCTATATTGGCCGAGGTTCCGCTGTGGGGCTGGACATTCGCGTGTTCGGCCCCGAAAAGCTGTTTCGCACGGTCGATCGCCAGTTGCTCGACCACGTCCACGTTTTCGCAGCCGCCGTACCAACGCTTCGCCGGATACCCTTCGGCGTATTTATTTGTCAAGACCGAGCCCATCGCTTCAAGCACGGAAAGCGACGTAAAATTTTCGCTCGCGATCAGCTCGATATTTTCGTTCTGCCGGCGGACTTCCGCCCGGATAGCGTTATAAATGTCCGGATCGGTCCTCTTAAGCTGCGTTTGGTCGATGATGCTTTTTTTCATAAGCTTTAATCTTGTTAACACGGACTTCATGTCGTCCCCTTTCAAATGGTGTGTTGAGCCAGGTTTCTACGAGCGGAAAAATAATATCCTGGGGCAAAAACCCCGCGCCAAGGATCAGCATATTGGAATCATTATGGCCTCGGGAAAGCCGCGCCTGTTCGATATTCTGGCAAAGTGCCGCGCGAACACCGTCAACCTTGTTGGCGGCGATCGTGCTTCCGATCCCGGTGTAGCAGATCCCGATCGCCCGTTGGCATTCTTTGCTGGCCACCTTTTCGGCCGCGACAAAAATAAAATCCGGATAATCACAAGACTCGCTGGAAAAAGCGCCGCAGTCAACCACTTCGATATTCTTGTTCTTGAGAAAATCGATCAGCGTATTTTTCAGTTGAATGCCGCGATGATCAGTCGCGATCGCGATCTTGGGTTTCATCATAATTTCCGCCTTTAGGGTTGACCCAGTTGGAGAATTTTGTTCATATATTGTTTTATTTTCGATTCGATATCAAGCAAGGTCTTCTCGTAAACCTGCATGCCCATCCCGACCGGGTCTTCCACATTCAACGTGATCGTCTTTTCCTTCACCGAAGGCAGCATGACCGCCATGTCCTCCGCATGCTGTGCGGACATCGCGAGAACCAGATCCGAACTCCAGAGATCCCCTTTCCGGCAACGCCGGCTGCGGAAACCACTGATGTCGATCTCGCGATTGCGCAGCACAAGCTCCGCCTCGGGCGTACACGGAAGTCCGTCCCGCGCGCCCGTCCCGCAGGAAATAACTTCGATTTCGGAGGACAATCCCTTTTTTTCAATCTCGTGCTTAAGCCACCCCTCCGCCATCGGCGAGCGGCAGGAATTCCCCGTACAAACGATCAGGATACGTTTGCTGGGGCATTTCCGGGATCGGATCTTTTCGACAGCCTTCTCCACATCCGCGCCTTGTGCCCCTTTGCGGAGAATCACCGGCATCTTTCCCGTAAGGTCCATGACCGTCGAATCGAGCATCAATTCCGTTTTACCGCCATCGATCAATTGATCGAAAGCGCCCTGCAATTGTTCAGCTACCTGATGTGCCGTATGAGACGAAGGCTTCCCACTCCCGTTGGCGCTGGTCGCGATGAGCGGCTCCCCAACCTCCTGGATCAAGGCCATCGCGATCTTGTTCCTCGGGTATCTGATCCCGAGCTTATGGCCGGCAAGATCAGAAACGACCAATGTCACCGGTCCCGGCCAAAATTGCCGGGCCATCGTACGAACGAGCGGCGTTTTTTTGACCTTGAGAACATCGAGCATCACCCAGTCGCCCACATGATAGGCAAAAGGTTTTGTGTCCGGACGCCCTTTGATCTCACGAAGCCGTTTTTCAATTTCCGGGGCACTCATCTTTCCGCCAATCCCATAAACCGTTTCCGTGGGAAACACAATGACCTTGCCCTCTTTGCAGGCATTCGCCACTTCCCGGATAAGTGCCATATTGGGATCATAGCTGTCAATCTTGATCACCCCAGGCGTCACCATCATGATGCGTTAAATCCTCCGCGTATTACTAAGTGCCTATCTTGTTAACAACATCGTGTCATTGCGAGGGCGATCTTTGCCCGAATCAACTCGCTTTTAAGAGAGATTGCCACGCACTTGTCCTTGTTTTTTATTAAATGGTAGACAAGTACAGCACTGGCTTCTAATTTGAAATTTAATGAAAGCCAGGCGTCGCCCCGGTGGGGCTCCTCGCAATGACAAACTGCATTATTTCCGGATCTTCTCCTGTAATTTTTTGTTCTTTTCCCGGCTGTTTTCCACTAAAGAATGTTTGTATTTCCGGAGCTTTTCCGCCAGTTTCGCGTCCGAAAGGGCCAGGATCTGCACCGCCAAAAGACCGGCATTGCGCGCGCCGGGTTTTCCCACGGCCACCGTTGCCACAGGAACTCCGGCCGGCATCTGGACCGTCGCCAAAAGCGCGTCCAAACCATTCATCTGAGTCGCTGCCAGCGGCACCCCGATCACCGGCAAGATCGTGTTCGCAGCCACAGCCCCGGCCAAATGTGCGGCCCCGCCGGCGCCGGCAATAATGACCTTAAGGCCCTTCTGCGTCGCCTGGGTCGCGAAATCCGCGACAAGAATCGGTGTGCGGTGCGCCGAAAGCACCTGCATCTCAAAGCTCACCCCGAAATCCTTGAGCACTTCCGCACATTCCTGCATCACTTCCAGGTCCGAATCACTTCCCATCACGATCGAAACAAGTTCGTTCATCGCAGCACCTCAATGGCCTTTTGACCGATGTCCCGGCGGCAAAAACCGCCCTCGAAATGAATTTGCGTGATCACTTGATAAACACGTTCATGTGCGGCCTTCAGCGTATCTCCCCAAGCTGTCACGGCCAATACACGTCCCCCGGCTGTTACGACCTGCTTTTGTGCGTTGAATGCCGTACCGGCGTGAAAAACCGCCACGTCCTGCTGCCCCCTCGCGGCATCAAGTCCCCGGATCGGAAAACCTTTTTCATAGTGACCCGGATAACCGCCCGATGCCATCACAACCGTAATGCACGCCTTGTCATACCATTCAAGACTTTCGGTTTCCAAACATCCGTTGGCGATCTGCATCATGACAGGCAGGAGATCGGATTTCAGGCGCGGTAAAATCACTTCCGTTTCGGGGTCTCCGAAGCGGCAATTGTATTCAAGTACAAACGGCCCGTCCTGGGTCATCATGATCCCGGCATACAGAACGCCGCGATAAGGCATCCCGTCCCTAGCCATTCCTTCGAGGATCGGACGCACCGCGATGTCAATAATCCCCCCGATCTCAGACTCCGGGATCTTCATGCTCGGCGAAAAGGCTCCCATGCCGCCCGTATTCGGACCGCGGTCATGGTCATACGCCCGCTTGTGGTCGCGCGCGCTCGCAAGAGGAATGATCTTTTTCCCGTCCGTCAGCACGAGGATCGAAAGTTCCTCACCTTCGAGTTTCTTTTCAATAATGACCTTGGAGCCTGCGTCCCCAAATTTTTTTTCTTCCATCATTTGAGTCAGCGTCGCGACCGCATACTCGGAACTATCGCAAATCACCACGCCTTTACCCCCTGCAAGTCCGTCTGCCTTGATCACGACCGGCATTTCGGCTTCGATCACATAATGCTTGGCTTCCTTCACGTTTGTGAAAATTTCGTAACCGGCCGTGGACACGCCATACTTGGTCATCATTTCTTTGGAAAAAGCCTTGCTTCCTTCCAAAAGTGCCGTATTGCGCGCCGGGCCGAACACCTTCAAACCCTTTTCATTGAATTGGTCCCAGATCCCGGCCACGAGCGGGACTTCGGGACCCACCACAGCCAGATCAATTTTTTCACGGAGCGCGAATTCCAGAAGACCGCTGATATTATCCGGCGCGATGGGAACACATTCCGCATGCTGGCTGATCCCGGCATTCCCCGGAGCAGCATAAAGTTTTGTGAGGAGCGGGCTCTGCGCGATCTTCCACGCAAGCGCGTGTTCCCTGCCCCCCGAACCGATCAAAAGGACTTTCATCCCGTTAGAAATCTCCATTTGAAATTTTAAATTTTTCTTTGCCGTCCATTTTAAGAATCAATTCGGATATCACCAATGTCTAAATCGGTTTTCTTTGCCGCTAAATCCTGCCGCATGATTAAAATCGTTTTTAAAAAATTCTCATTCGTTGGATTTTCTATGAAATTCCTTACCGAAAAAACAACTTCTTTCGAGGCGTAAAGCGCCATTTCGTGATACTCCATCTTAAGATATTCCAGAATATCTTGAGTACTGTCTATATCCGGTTGCCTGCTCGAAAGGTACTTTATGTTTTTGGGGTTAAAAGATGCGTCCATATACAGGAGGCAAGATTTATATCTCTTTTCTTTTTGCTCTAATACTTTGAACTCTCGTTCCTTCTTTTTATCTAACAAATAAGTTATATAACCGCCAACGATACCGCCGACGCCAAGCAAGGTTAAAGCAGAGAGAATAATCTGAATAGGATCACTCATAATTTTTCGTTGTTAAACGTTTTCTTCTTTCAATGATTTTTTATTTTGCGGCAGTTTTTTATAATTCTCCTCACTGATCACTTTTTTGCCGCTTTTATGTTCAAGCTCTTTCCTCGCATTACCCGCGACAGCGCCGCCTTCAAAAGCAGCTTGCTTGTTTTCACCGAACCCCTGGGCGTCTTTATTGATGGCGATCTCTTTCGTTGACGCCTCGCCAAGCATGGAGAAAATAAGCTCCAGATCGGTCATGTGATCCCGCAGGTTTTCCCGCTTTAGTCCTTTATGTTTCTTGTAGGCGGACGGGGTCATTCCGAATGTCGCTTTCGAGATTTCCGCGGTCAATATTTCGTATTCTTTTTTCTCCCTGATGCCCCGATTCTTCCACTGGTCGGTTAACTCTTCACGGATAGCGATTCCGCGCATCCGCTTTTCGATCCATTCGTCGCTGTAACCTTTGGCTTTATAGAGTGCCCTTGTCCTCTTTGTGGCAATCTCCGGATTCTCAATCTCCTGGATCCGCTCGTAACCAACTCGAGCCAACCATCGCTTAAACGGCTCGGCCTTGGGAGAAGGGATTGATTGCACTATGCGAAACATTGTTTCTGTATTAGCACAATCCGTAAGCCTTGATTTCCCATCCGGAGCTATCATTTTCAACTGTCCGATTTTTTCGGACACTTCACTATAGCCTTCTTCAATAAGCTTTTTCTTGAGATCGCTCCAATATTTTCTTCCTCTATGAGTGCCTGTAAGCGCTTCGACTATATCAACCACCGAAAACCACCATTCATCCTTATGAATAGTCCTGCGGATCTCACGTTTCCTGAAAATTGCGATCTTGGTCACAGTTAATTCTTTGTTCATGCGACCGTGACCCCGATTGAGCGGACGATCTCTCCGATCGCCCAGGAATTCAATTTGAAATCTTTCAAGATCTTTTGCGCGGACCGGACATAACGTTTTTCAAGGATCACCACCATCCCGATGCCCATATTGAAGGTCTTGTACATTTCATGGTCTGAAACATTTCCGGCTTTTTGCGCGACGCGGAAGATCTCCGAAACTTTCCATGAATCACGATCAATTGTGGCGCCCAGCCCCTTAGGGATCACACGGGGCAGATTGTCATAAAAACCGCCTCCGGTAATGTTGACGATGCCCTTGAGCGGCAATTTTTTTACAAGCGCC
>JBAZJC010000071.1:0-7681 GCA_041651495.1 Candidatus Omnitrophota bacterium
ATGACGCTGTTGGCATGGGTGTTGTCAACACTTACCAGACCCCCACGTAGGACAGTACCTGAAATCTGATAATTTTCGGCAAGATCACTGTGGCCACCGGCAAAAGTGGCGGCTTGATAGAAATAGAACCCAGCGGAAGTATTGGTTTCAAAATGAGCATAAGAAGTATTCTGGGCACCCATTCGAAGATATTTACCAGAAGAACTGAGCTGAAGAGGATAAGCCGACGCGCTCGTATAAACATCTAGCTTATACCCTGGACTCGTCGTCCCGATGCCGACGTTGCCTCCGCTCTCATTTATAGACAAACTTCTTGGGGAAGAGGTTCCATAATCATATGAATTTATTGCACTATAACTTGTAGCCGTAGTATTGCTCTCAAGGTTTAGAGAAACTCTACTTGCACCGCCCCCATCGGATAATGCTAAACGACCAGTCACCTCCAATTTGCCGTTTGGCGCCGTCGTCCCGATGCCGACGCTGCCGGAGGTTGTGGCAAAATAGGAACTCTCCGTGGATTTTAAATTCTTGTACTCACCGTAAGGGGCAGGATAGTAGGTGGTAAGATCAACCCGTCCCGCAAAGGCGATGGGAATGATAATAAAAGTTGTAATTATCACAGCGCATAATATGGATTTTTTCATTTTCTTAAGCTCCTTTTTGAAGGCGGCAGTACTGGTCATTTAACGCAACACTTGTAGAACATGATAATCCCCAAGAGATACTATGAAAGGAAAAGGTCATATTTCAAAAACCCAACAAGGGCTCTTGTTTGTTCCGCATAAACAATGAGGGGCTACGTTCATCCTAAGATTTTGTTGTGCTCGATTTATTTTTTCGATCTAAAACCGAATCAATAAGTTTGAGAGAACGGCGCGTATCGCTCAACGATCCGGTTTTTCCTTCAATTTGGATAATTTTCACTTTGTAAATACCGGCAGGTAATGTTGCCAAATTCGCGTAGGCGACCCAACCCGAGTCCTTCAGACCAGGTTTTTTAAAATAAGCGACAACATCGGACCGCTTCAACCTTGTCGTAATTTTGAAGTAGGCAGAGATTGGACCCTTAAACTCAAGATAAACGTTTTGGGGAACAGTGCCATTTTCAATGTTACCCGACCAACCAAGAAGTTTTACTTTCGCTTTATCAATGACCGTCACTAGTTTCTGAGCAGGTTTGTTATTGACCTCATCCAAAGATCCATCGGCCCCCCACGCGAGTCTAGCAGGAATGATTGCGGGGCGTTCAGTCAACACTTCGGTAAAATTCGGCTCGGGCACCATAGGAGTTTTTCCCCTGCCGGCCATAGTCGCACATCCCGAAAAATTAATTAGCGTTGTCAAAATCAAAATTGAAACCAATGTTTTTTTCATCAGAAACCCTCCCTCTTTAAACTCATCACCGGTCCACTACGACCTTTCCCAATCCAACGGACGTTTCGCTAAAATTTGATCGCTCGTCCCTCGATCTGCCACCCTGCCTCTCCAGCAGATAAAGCAGGCGGCTTTTCGTTGTGTCCACTTTTTCGGAGAAAAATCAACTGGAGCATCCTCTTAAGCAGACGGCAACGGAGTGTCGGTCCCGGACCATGTACCATCATGATCAAGACTGAGCGTTTTCGTATATCCGGTGCCCGTCGCCGTGAAAGTCGTTGTGGTAGCTGCCATGGAAAAAACATACTTTCCATCCACAATTTCGACTCCAAGAGCAGTTTTGATAGAGCTCGCGTTGGCGCAGGATGAAGTACAGGCGTAAGTCGCGTTCTTCGCGTAATACATTTTTTGCGCGAGTCGGATGGCACGAAGATAAGTTTCTGCCCGGCGTTTTTCATTTTTTTGTACTGATTTGGCATAGCCGGGGAGCGCGATCGCTGCGAGAGTGGCAATAATGACGAACACTATTAAAAGTTCAGTCAGGGTAAATCCTTTTTTCATCGCAGGATTCCTCTCTTTATGAATGGTACCTGATCTCCCAAAAAGGTACTAGTTTACTGAGCATTGGCATTCAGGTACTGTTTCTATTTTTAACTTGCTGGCGCATACCCCACTTCAGATCCGGTCGCGTCAAAAATACCGTCCTGGTCAAGAGTGATCGTGCCACCAGTCGAAGTTTTTGTGGCCGTCGCCGTAAAAGCCGTCCCTGAAGTGCTTGTTACGTCAAAGGTGTAATCCGCCGTCTTAACTTCGGCACTCAGATCGGTTTTAATGTCCGTGTAGTTCGCGAAAGCCTGATAGGTCTTCCATCTCGCGTAATACATTTTCTCGGCAGTCCTAATGGTCCGGAGATAAGCGATCGCTTGATTTGCCGCAGCTTTCTTCTTCGCATTGGAAAAACCGGGAAGTGCGATACCTGCAAGAACAGCCAGGACCAGAATCGTTATTAAAATCTCAGTGAGAGTAAATCCCTTTTTTTTACTCACCCTTCCCTCCTCGGAATATCTCCACATGTCTTTTCTTGGTTTTAAACGGTGGTATAATCAACCGTAACTTGAATCTTGTAACCATTCGTCACCGCACTGGTAGTAATGACGACCGATGTCCCGTCGATGCTGATTGTCTCGGAGGTGCAACTGCTTGTTCTGCACTTCCAGAGGGCATGTTGCATGCCCGCTTCCGCAAGAAATTGGGCTGTAATCTCCTGAAGATTGTTGTGTTTCATGTTGATGTGACTCCCCACCGCTTGAAGAATCGCGGCGGTCCCCAAAGACAGCACGATCAGGACCGCCAAAACCGTGATCAACGAGAATCCTTTTCTCATGGCTAAATCGCACTCCCTAACCGCAGTACGACTGTTGTTTCCAATTTTTCTTTGGACGTTTGCCCCATGGACCCGCTGGCAGCCCGAGCTTCAAGAACAACTGTGATTTTGTTCTTGTATGTGGCATCCCGAGTAAAAGACAGAGAATAGATATCACTTGCGATTGCGCTCCCCCCCGCTGAGTTTACAGCTTTATATAGTGCACTTCCAGACTGCCAATAAGTGTAGACCGTATCATCACTATAAGTTGAAGGGGTTGGTGCGGCGTTTTCATCAACTCTTATTTGAATACAACTGCCGTCAGTGAGACAGCCAGCGGGGTAAGAAACAGCGGGCGAATCAATGTTCGTTTCTGGATTAATGGCCACCTTGTTAGCGGCAGTGAGTTTGTCAACTATTTCTTCGAAAACGCCGAGGGCCGTTCCCATGAGCGACGCTTCGGACCTGACGACATTCGTGGAAAATTTTCCAAAATTGATCAGAAGGTTAGCGGCGGAAAGCAAAACAACGGTAAGAAGCGCTATGGCAATAATAAGCTCAAGGAGTGTGAAACCTTCGTCCGATCTTTTTAATCGGTCCATTGAACGGTCACAGTCACTTTCTTGTAGGCGACATCAGTTCCCGTGGTACCGGTCCCGCTCGAAATGTCCCAAACTTTATATGTTCTGGTACCACTATGGTTCAGAAGATCACTCGCGGGAAGCGCACATTCGGTTGTGTGGGTAGTCCCGCTCCCGCAGACTGTTCCGACCGACGTCGAACAGGGCGACGAGTAACTGCTGTCAACCAACGGAGCACCGGTCTCACCCGCGGCCGTTTTTGTACTCACAGCGTCTTTCAGTGACTCAAGAGTTTGTCTCGCATAACTCTGGGCCTGAAGATCGAGACTGCTGCCGCCAGCACTCCTCATCTCCTTGCTATTTATCATGGCAATCGTCGCCGTTACTGCTAGAGCTGCCACTACGAGGATGAGCATGCTCACAAGAATCTCAATTAGAACCATCCCTCTTCTATCCACGAAATGATGATATATCCTCAAAACAGGCTTATCAACATTTTTTTATAGCACACAAGGTTTACTTTTTCTACTTTTAGCGCCCCGCCTTTTCTCCTTCCCCCGTTTTTCGTCTCGTGTTATATTACCCGCCGTTATGCTGAAAATTTTCCGCCGTTATACTAAGATCGTCATTTGGGTCGTCGTGGGTTCTTTTATCCTGTGGGGTGGTTATTCTGTCAGTGCTCTCAGGAAAGAAGGGCGGTTCGCGGGTGAAGTCTTCGGTAAATCCGTGACCTTTCAGGAATACAATCGGTTTTACCGTGCTACACAGCTTTTCATGCCGTCCAAAAAACCGCTCGAAGATCCGGAACTCCTGCGCGATTACACCTGGCAGAATATTATTTATTCCCGCGAGGCCAAACGTAAAGGCATCAAGATCACGGACGAAGAGGTCCGCGGGGAGATTTCAAATATCCTCAAGCAACAAGGTTTGATCAACCTGACGGCGGAGCAATACAAGACCTGGCTCACCCGTACACTCCATCTCTCTCCGCGTGAATTCGAGGAAGGGCTCAGAGAGTTCATACGCATCCAGAAACTCCTGCGCACACAAATTGCAAGTTTTGTACCGGCCGGGGTTAACAAACTTACGGACCCAAAAACCAAAGAAGAAGCCGTTACGAAGCAGAAGTTGGAGTTCATGGCATGGACAAATGATGTCAATAAACGCGCTGCTTTGAAAGACTATCTTGCTCCTCCGCCGGCTCAGGAAGAGGCTCCCAAAAACACCCAAGCTGTGGTGTCGACTACTCGTGCCCGACCTGCGAAGACTGGAACATCAAGTTCCCGCGAGCGTGCTGGAGACATGGGGCACCAGCCTGTTCCTGGCACGCAACCCGTTCCAGCCACCAAGCCAGTACCTGCCAAAACGGCCCCTAAACCTTCCCTTTAACTTTAAGAAATAAAACCGTCGGACTCCGTCCTGTTGCGAAACAAAAAAAGGACCCAAGCGATAACTTGGGCCCTTTGTGATGTGAAAACTTTATTTCAAGATTCGTTATTTTTTCCCTGCCGGAACAGAACCTTGCGTCTTTTGCGCCTTCACAAGTTTTTGCATCTCCGGTGACAACGCCGGGAGGCCGGACGGCATTGAGGAAGGCTTGTTCACAAAAGCTCCGTTCTGCATTCCCGGGAAAACGGGCATTGCACTTGGCTGTTTTTGGGAAAGATCTCCCATCATCGGACGTCCCATCCCGAAGAGAGGGTTCATTCTTTGGTTGTTTTTCGCGACCATGATAAAGGTGTTGAAATAAAGCCAGCCAACTACAAGCGTTGCCAGGGCCAGAAGATAAGTTACCTGATTTTTTGTCATATTTTTTGCCTCCTTAAGGTTTAATGAAACATGGGTAATCCGCCCCTTCTGGGGTAATTATAGAACAAATCGTGGGACCCTTATACAAAATTCATTTGGAAGGGCCCGCTTGTTCTTGTTATACTTATCTTTCTATGAAAAAGACTGTTGAAGAGTTTGCAAAGCTGGTGGGCGGTACCATTATCGGTGACGGTTCAGTCGTGATCGAGGGTATCACCAATTTTGAGAACCCGCTCAAGGGACATATCTCATTCGTACAGGATGAAAAGGGCTTCAGAACGCTCGAAGCTTCCGAAATCAGTTGCATGATCGTTCCTAAACAGATCCGGCAATCCTCCAAACCCCTGATCCAGGTCGAATATCCCAAGCGGGCGTGGGCGCAGATCCTTCGGGAACTCTTCCCCGCAAGAAAATTCCCGGGCACAATTTCTCCTCATGCTTTGATCGCTGAAACTGCGAAGCTTGGCAAGAATGTCACGATCGAATCCTTTGTCACGATCGGCGAAAACGCAGTAATCGGTGACAACACGGCCCTTTGCTCCCACGTGTTTGTGGGCGAGAACGTGAAAATCGGCGCGAACTCCGTAATCCATCCAAACGTGACCCTTTATGAAAATTGCGAATTGGGTGCCAATGTTATTATTCACGCGGGCACTGTGATCAGCGCGGACGGCTTTGGTTATGTCGCGACTCCGGTCGCGCATGAAAAACTCCCCCAGATCGGCAACGTGGTGATCGAGGACGACGTGGAGATCGGCGCGTGCACCACGGTCGACCGCGCGGCTATCGGTTCCACGCGCATCGGCAAAGGCTGCAAAATCGATAATCTCGTCCAGATCGCCCACAATGTCGTGATCGGTCCCCACACGGTCATTTCCGCTCAAACCGGAATCTCCGGAAGCTGCAAGATCGGTTCCCATGTCACAATGGGCGGAAGCGTCGGCGTGGGAGATCACGTGGAGATCGGCGATTGGGCCATGATCGGCGCCGGCGCGGGATTCCCCTCCAACAAGAAAGTCCCAGGCAAGCAGATCTACTTCGGCCAACCCGCCAGGCCCTATGCGGAAATGAGAAAACAGTTCGGTGCCCAGCTTCGTGCCGCGGAAACTCTGGACGATGTCCGCACCCTCAGAAAAAAGGTCGCGGAACTGGAAAAGAAGTTAGGAATCCCTTCCGAAAAATAGATTTCACCGTTCCCCGCCGAACGTTCCCCCGGAACTTACCCTTCCCTCTTCAACCGGATCAGACTGAGGAATTCACTGCGGGAGCGGGCGTCTTTGCGGAAGGCGCCCAGCATAGAGCTGGTGATAGTGTAAGCGTCGGCCTTCCGGACACCGCGCATGGACATGCAGAGATGAAGGGCTTCGATCACGACCGCAACGCCTTTGGGATTCAGGGCGCTCATGAGGCACTCCGCGATCTGCGTCGTGAGCCGTTCCTGGACCTGAAGCCGCTTGGAAAACACCTCCACCACACGCGGGATTTTGGAAAGGCCGATGATCTTTCCGTTCGGAATGTAGGCCACGTGAGCCTTGCCGTAGAACGGCAGGAGATGGTGCTCACAAAGCGAGAAAATCTCGATATCCTTGACGATGACCATCTCATCGTAGGGCTCCTTGAAGACCGCATGCTTCAGGATCTCTTTGACATCCGTTTGGTATCCTTGGGTCAGATACCGGAGTGATTTCGCCACACGGACCGGCGTCCTTTCGAGTCCTTCGCGCCTGGGATTTTCTCCCAAAAGCGTGAGCATCTCCTTAACCAACCCTTCGAATTTTCCTTCTTCTTGAACTTCTTTCTTTTTCGCCATAAAAACTCCTTTTATATCATTGCGAGTCTAATTTATTATTCAATGTCATCGCGAGCCACGAAGGCGGAATATTGTTGAATTATTTTAATGCTTTACGGACCGCTTCCGCAATTTTCATAAACCGTTCGCTGATGAGGCTCTTGGGATGCCCGACCACGACCGGCAATCCGGAATCCCCGCATTCCCGTACCTGGACCTCCAACGGAATACTCCCGAGAAAGGGAACCTGGAACACTTCGGCCATTTTTTCGCCGCCGCCCTGTCCGAAAATCGCCCCCGTCATGTTCTCAACCACGCCCAGAATCGGGACTTCGAGCTGGCGGAACATATTCACCGCTTTCCGGACATCGGTCAAGGCCACTTCCTGAGGCGTCGTCACCACGACCGCTCCCGACAAGCTCACCCACTGGGACAAAGAAAGCTGCACGTCCCCAGTTCCCGGCGGCAAATCCACCACCAGATAATCAAGTTCGCCCCAATCCACCCGGTGCAGGAATTGTTCCATGGTTTTATGAAGAAGCGGCCCGCGCCAAATCACCGGTTGTTCGGGGTTTGTGAAAAATCCGATCGAGATCGCTTTCACGCCGTGGGCTTCAAGCGGAAGGATTTTTTCCTGGGCATTTCCCGCCGGTTGTTTCCCGGGCGAAATACCTAACATGGTTGGAATATTGGGGCCGTAAATGTCCGCGTCCATCAAACCGACCCGTGCCCCGAGCATTTTGAGCGCAAGCGCCAGGTTCACGG
>JBAZJC010000072.1:0-7455 GCA_041651495.1 Candidatus Omnitrophota bacterium
AGCCTTGATTCGTCATCCCGACATTGCAACCCTTCAAATGGAAATTGAGAAGCAATCCGCAAAGCTGGGTCTGGTAAAAGCGGATCGGTTGCCTGAAATCTCCGCTGTTTCGATTTATGGCCGGGACCCTCGCTTTGTCGGCAATGAAGATCAGATCTTCGGAGGCATCGAAGTCCGTTGGAACATTTGGGATTTTGGCGCTAATCGCCATGAAATCAGGAAAGAAAACAGTCTTCTTCGCGAAATGCAGGTGAAATTAGAAAATCAGAAGCAGAAAATCGCTTTAAAAATGGACGAAGCTTTCCGGTTCTATCAGGCGGCGTACTCCATATGGAGGAATGCCCAATCCTATCTGGAGTTTCAAAACGAGCGTTTAAAGAGTTCCGAGCGCCAGTACCATCAAGGCCAAATTTCCTGGAACGAATTTACGCTCAGTCAGATCCATTATCTGGATCAAACGGTTGCATTTGAAGAGGCGAAAGCGGATGCGTTAACGAAAGCGGCGCAACTCGATTTTGTTTTCGGTCTCAATGATTTCAGCCAAAAGGAGCTCAACATTTGATCCGCGTCACTTCAAACCCAAAATACAAAAACCGTGTGCTTATCTATTTCGCAGCCATGGGGACGGTTTGGGCACTTCTCGTATTTCCCGTGCTTCTGGAATTGAGAGTACATGAGGGCGGAGCTCTTTTCGCGCTTCTTTGGTTTTTGAGTTACGCTTTCCTGAGTATTACCACGGCGTATGCGTTCACCACCTACATCGCCTTCCTGTTCGTAAAACCTCCAAGACCCTTACCGGAACTGGAGCATACGCCAAGCGGCAAATCCGTCGCTCTTGTTTGTACGGTTCGTAATGAAGAAGTCGGTCTTTATGAGAGACTGAAGTTTTCCTTAAATGGAAATATCGGCGGTCCGATTGATTTCTGGCTTCTTTCCGATTCGGACGAAGCGCAGGAGGATAGAGAGCTGGTCATTGCAGAGCGTTTACGCGAAGATTTCCCAGGAACTAAAATATTCTATAGACGCCGTAAGGAACACATTCACTTCAAGCCCGGCAATCTTGCGGAATGGCTCTTTTGCCGTGGGGGAAAAGACTACGACTATTTTTTTATTCTGGATGCCGATGCGCTTGTGACGCCTGGAACGATTGAGAAATTACTTCGTAAAGCCGAGCATCCGGACAATTGGGATATTTGGCATTTCCAGTGCAAAACCGCCATTCTCCACGATTACACCCATCTTGCTCATCTGCAGAAGATCGCTCTGGAGATTCACGAACGCCTGGTTTTTCCTACAATTTACGCAATCTGCGGGCAGTGGATCTCCTATGGCCACTCGAATCTTGTGAACACCAAAGGTTTCATGATCGCAATGCCGCCTACGGATGAACTGAGCCACGACGTATGGGATGCCGCCGCCCTGGATCGGGTGGGATACCGCTCCGTCATTGCGATTGATACCACAGTCTATGAGGAAGCTCCGGCGAATTTTCTTGTGGCCCATAAACGGGACAAACGCTGGGCGCAGGGGAGTTTAAGCGCGTTCAAGTTACTGGGGGATTTTCGTGTATCGCTGATTCAACGCTTCTTTGTATTCCAAGGCGGGGTCCAATTTCTAAATAACGTTGTTTTTTCTTTTTGGCTTTTTCTTCAGTTCTGGAATATGGTTTTTTGGAGCAATATCGGACTTGATTTTCCCGTCAATTTTTCCATCGCCTCCTTTGCGATGAACCATATTCTTTTCTTTGTGACTCTTGGGGCCATGGGGACTTTCCTGGGCTACCCCTTTCTCGTTGCCAGAAATTTCAAAGAGGTTAAAAGCTATTCGTGGGGCCTTCTTTTTTCTAATTTGACGATGATGAATAACCTGATCACCGGGTGTTTGAATGTATTAAGCATTGTTTTTTCTCCAATGCGTTCATGGGTTCCAATGGAAAAAGATCCCTTCGCACAGTCTCCGACCCTGAACCTTTTGAAGCAAACCATTCCGACGAGTCTGATTTCGATTTGTCTTTGGTGCCTGGCTTGGCGCTCTCACCATGCGTGGTGGATTATCCTGACCTTTCCGATGCTTTTCGGGGGTGTCATGAGCCCTCTTATTTGTTGGTGGAGTGGAAACGGCAGGCGCATCGAAGCGGAACCAAACCAAGAAGTTCCAGTTGAACATGAGCCTCAAACTCCCGTGCTGGAGAAAGTTCTTCAAACATAAAAAGAAAGGAACTGAATTCACAATGAACGAGAATCAAACGAAAGTGGATCGAGACAAAATTGAAGACGGAATTCGAGTGCTTGAAGAGGCGATGAAAGCGCGTTATAACGAAAAAACCCCAAGCGTTCTTAAACCACCCGAGGGCGTTTATCGAAGTTATGAGGTTTCTCCTTTTTGGAAAAAATTCAAAAAAAATCTTCAATGGGGAGGCCTCGTGATCGGAGTGCTTTTTCTTCTTTCTCCCGTAAAACAGCAGGTTCCTTTAGAGGGGAAATTGATCGCCTACGAGATGAGGGTTATCGACGCCAAATTGGACGGTGAACTCATTTCGATTACGAAATCAAACGGTGCGTCTGTTAAAAAAGGAGAAGTAATCGGAAAGATTTACAATTCTTTGCTCCATCAGGAACGGGAGAGATTAGAAGCAGAGATTAAGATTGCAGAGGCTGAACTTTCGGGGTTAAAACAGACATCGGAGAGCGCTCAAGTGATTTACTCTCGGTATCAGCGTCTTTATGACGGAGGAGACCTTAGTTTGATAGGTCTTGACCTTCAAAAAATAAAAACCCGGGAAGCTGAGAGACAGTTTAAGGTCAAGGAAGCCGAGTATAACGAGCGAAAAATCAGAATGTCGAATCTTGAAAAACGGCTCGCTGACGAAGTGATCCTGAGCCCCGTTGATGGTATCATTACATCTCCCATCGCGGAAAAACTGAATACTCGGGTTAGGGAGAATGATCCTTTGTGCGATGTTGCGGTCGGTGGAATGCGGTTTGAGTTTAAAGTTAGGGAGGAGGCTGTCCAATCGATTAATATAGGGCAAATTCTTCCGATCAATCTCGAAGCTTTCCCCGGAAAAACGTTTAAAGGGAAAGTCGATGAGATCCGGCCGATCGTATTTGAGGAAAGTCCAAAGCCTTGGATGAAGAGTTACAATGCCAGGGTGCTTGTCTCGATCGTGACTGCGTTGCCTGCGGAATCCAGGTTTGGGATGACTGCCAAGTCCCGCATCCGGTCGAAAGAGCGAATCAGCCGGGTTGCGAGATGGCTGCGGGATTGGGGAGAGCAATTAAAAACGGGATAACACAGAGTCTTTGCAAGGAGTGAAATGAGAAAACGGGAAAGTTTTTTAGTGTTGTTTATTGTATTTTTAATCACGGGAGGTGTGTCAATGAAAGCAGGCGCGGAAGAGTCAGCCGTCGTAAAGCCGGCAACCCTCAATCAGAATCAGCTTGCTTATCTAAAAGGGATTGAAGCGGCAACTTTTCGAGGCTTTAAAAAACTCTTGGACCCGGCGACGGATTTACCGGTGGATATTGCTTCCATTACGCAAGGGGATGTATCGGTCCATCCGGAAAACGCTTACTACAGCAAAACCTCACCCACGAATATCGGTCTTGGATTTATTTATCTGATACTCGCAAGAGACAGAGGTTATTTGTCCGAAGATGAGGCGTATCAATCAGCCCTCCGGATGATGGACGCGCTTGAAAAGCTGAAGACCCATGAAGGCTTTCTTTTCAATTGGTATCACCTTTCCGGCGAGAAAGGGAAAATACCGGAGGTGACGCTCGATCACTTCGTCTCTTCTCTGGATAATGGGGACTTGGATATTTGCCTGATGGCCGTGGCTGGCGCTTTCCCGCAAACGGAACTTTCAAACCGGATCGATGCATTTCTTAAAAAGAACGATTATCGTTTTTTCTTTAGTAAGAATCCTGACCACCGGGACAACGGGATGATAAGTGTGGGATACGATGCTGCAAAAGAGACTTATCATAGTGCGGATTACTCCATCTTTAATATCGAAGGACGGATGACTGTCCTGGTCGCGATCTTGAAGGACGATATTCCCGATTCCGCCTGGAAAAAACAGGGGAGACTGGTCCGTACTTACACCACGCTTCAAAACGAAACCGTCCCTATAGTAGCTGCGTGGGGCGGAAGTCTTTATGAAACACTCTTCGCGGATGAAATTCTCGGGGGATACAAAATTGCTCCCAAAGCTTTCTTGAGAAATGCGCAAAACATGATCCGGATCCATCAGGATAAAGGAAAGCGCATTTCGAAAAGCGGGATTTGGGGGTTCTCAAACGGCGAAGTGCCCGGCCAGGATCGGTATGAAATGACCGGCGTTTCAGAGATTGCTTATAATCGTTTTCCCGGAGAGTTTGTGACCCCGTACTCTTCTTTCCTCGCGCTGCGATATTCCCCTGAGGCGGTGATCGAGAACTTTAAGCGGATTGAGGTGCTGAACCCCAAAGCCTTCAATCCGCAATATGGATTTACGGATTCGATTGATCCCAAAACAGGCGTGATCAACCGGCAAATTCTGAGCTTGGACAAGGGAATGGAGCTGCTTTCGATCGGCAATTTCATGAATGGTTTGGAAGGAAAAAAAGAAATCCCCGATTATTTTTGGGATTATGCGAAAAGCAGGAGCTGGGACGGAAAAGGAAAAGCCCTGCTCAAGGAGGAAGAAGATAATCCTTCTTTTCGCAGTCTTCATGAACCCCAGAATGCCGCTCCTGCCGATCATGATCTCCCTGCTGTTGATCTCATGGAAGTCCGACAGGATATGGGCGCTTTTTCTGAGGCCGGTCGCGCCAAAGCGTCCTTTCAAATAATTGAATCAGCAGGAAATTCTCCCACCCTTGAAATCCAATATGATGTCAGCCAGCGTTACTCCTATTCCGGCGTCTACATCCACTATAACGATCTTGATGTCACAGAGCGTCGCTCATTGTTTTTTCAGATCAAGGGTGACGAGCAAGAGGGATTTCCAGAAACCATTAAATTGGAACTGAAATATCAGGGCGAGTATGTTCAGTTCGAGCATATTCCTTTAAAATCGACGTGGACTGACGCGCAGATCTTGCTGCCAGTAAACAGCCAAAAAGTGGACGAAGTTACTTTTGTGATTGAGAATTCCGCAGCAGGGAAGAATCGAAAAGGGAAGGTCTTGATTCGATCTCTCGCGCTTCGGTAATAGGAACAAACTCTACATCGGCTGGGGTAGAGTGGGGCGAGAGTTTTGTGGCAAGAAAAGTTTGAAACGGCTAGAAATTAGTTTCCGCGAGCTTTTTAAGGAGTTCCCAGTCCTTGAGGCCGAGTCTCTGCGCGATCAAATCCAGTTTTTCGAACGAAATAGCGGATTCTCCTCTTTCGATTTTTCCTTGGTAACTTCTGTCTCCTCCCGCATAGTCAGCGAACTCTTCCTGCGTGAGTCGTTTCTCTATACGCAATTGTCTAATCAGAAGTCCCAATCTTACCGCTTTTTCTCCCACTGGTTTTTTCGCCATGGGGGTATGGTGGTCGGAAAGAATATTTCTGTCTACGGTCTATAGACCGTAGACATATCGGACATCTACTGTTAGGGTTCACTTATTAAACATTTGGAGGAGCTTATGAAAAAAGAACCGAGTCATTTAAGTCCAAAAAGAAAGCCATCGCTTAACGATGTGGCGAAAGAGGCCGGTGTTTCACCGATGAGCGTAAGCCGCTTTCTCAATGCCAGAAAGAGGATGGAACTCGCCTCCGAAACGAGAGCGAGAATTGAACTTGCGATCCAGAAGCTTGCTTATGCTCCCAGTCCTTTCGCGAGGAAACGAAGCGCCCGCGAGAAGTTCACATTTGGTCTTTTGACTTCTCTCTCCAAAGAGATCATGAAGTCCGGTTACCATATGGGCATTCTTGGCGGCATTGTGGACCGTGTGTTCCATACCGGTCATGCCATCAAGTTTTTCCATTACGCGGACCGTCCTTATGACCGTCTTGAAGATATTTTTTATCAGCAGGGAGTGGATGGCCTTCTCATTATTACCTGGAGAATGGAGCCAAGCCTTATCCGTCTTGTAGAAAAAGCAACGCCCATCCTTCCTCTGGTGATCTTCAATGATTTTAATCCGGATCTTAAAACCAATATTCTCTATACCGATGTGCGGGAAGGCATGAAAACCGCCGTTTCGTATCTTGTGGGGAAAGGCTACCGCAAGATCGGTCTTATCAAAGCTCCGTCCGAGGTTCTTTTTACAAATAGTGGCACCTCCGGGACGATCCCTTCGGTGGATATTCGGGAGAAACTCAACGGGTTTTTGGAGGGTCTGAAGAATGAACACCTTTCCGTCAAGAAATCATGGATTCGTGAGTGTCCGTCTTACCATGAGTCAGACGCTTATGAGATCATGAAGTCATGGATTCACGAAAAGAACCTCCCACAAGCCATTCTCTGCACCAATGACGAGATGGCTATGGGTGTTCTCAAAGCCTTAAAAGAAGCGAAGCTCTGGTGTCCTGAAAAGATTGCGTTAATGGGTTTTGATGATATTGACCGCGGCAGGTTCACTTCTCCTTCGCTTACGACGATGCGCCAGCCGCTTCACCAGATGGGAGAGGATGCCGTCGATTTACTCATTGATCGGGTTCAATACCCCGAGAACAAACAGATCCAGAAGAAATACAGCGCGGAACTCGTGATCCGCCAGACGGCGTAGCTGGTTTTTCGGAGAAATTTTTTTATCCGCTTTCATGAGAACTTTTTAAAAGTCCTGAAAGTTGAAGCGGAGGAAGGCGAGTGACTTGCTGTGAACTTTAGGCAAGCACTCTGAAGAAAGAAGGTGGACCGAAAGAAAAATGGAGACACAACAACAGTTAAAAACGAAACCGGTGAATAAAAAGGAGGATCATTTGCCGGGTGAGATGCATGTGCTGCGGTGCCCCAACCCGGAATGCGGGAAGGCTCATTTCAGTGTTGTTAATTCCATGATCGAGGGCGCGCACTTCAAACCTTCCTGTCCAAGTTGCGGCGAGAGTGACCACATGAAGTATTACCTGGTCTATGCGGCCGGGGGGAAGATGCTGCTCCAGGCATGCTGCGGTGTTTGCCGAAAAGAACATTCCGTGTTCTTCCCAGGCATCCGCAGGATCTGCGAGCGGTGCGGTTGGGAGGGCGAATTTTTCCTTATATTCCAGAAAGTAACGTCTTGATCCCGTGTTATTAGTTCATTTTGAAGATCTACCGTTTCTCGTTACCTGTACAAATAGGGGGTGTACCGATCCAATTTTCAAAAAAATTCAGACTCGGTTCCGTTTTAATTTGCTTTTGCGTTTAATTTTTTGATCCCACTTTTTCCCCAACCCCAGATGCCATCTTAAGTTCCAGCCGTTATTCGCCCGCATTTTAGTGCGTCCTTCCCTCACCCTGTCCAGCTCTGCGGAGCTGTACAGACTCCCGACCACCGTCTCTCT
>JBAZJC010000073.1:0-7341 GCA_041651495.1 Candidatus Omnitrophota bacterium
CTTGGGGATCGGGGTCGCCCTTCTTTTTTGCAGATGAAAGAAAAACCATGAAAAAAAACAACTTCTTGATCCTTTTAATAAGCGCAATGCTTTTTATACCGGCCGGGGTTTTTGCGGCCGGAACAGACGCTGAAGACGCGACGGGCAAGACGCTCGCCGCGTTGGAGACCTCCCCCAGGTTACCTGCGACGGAACTCCCTCAAGACGATCAAAACACTTTTAAAAAAGAAAATTTCACTACAGATGGAACCAAGCCCGCACCAATCGCCACTGTTTCCGATGACGAAAAGATAAAAGATACAATCCCTGCCGTAAAAGCTGAAACAGTCCGGGCGGAAGTCTCGACTCCGAAAACTTCTCCCGTGCTCCTTCCTGAGAAAAAAGCCGTTGAAGTCCGGACAAAAACGGAAGTTTCTTCAACGTTGAACCCGGCAGAACTCCAGCGACGCTGGAAAGCCTTGTTTTCAAAAGAAATAGCTTCGGACAGCATTGCCTATACGGTGAAATCCGGTGATAGCCTTTATGTGCTTGCACGGAAAAATCATACGACCGTGGATTTCATTAAAAAGATCAACGATCTCAAGAGCGATAACATCTACCCCAGGATGAAACTCAAGATCCATACGGCGCCCTTTTCAATCCGGATCGATAAGTCCAAGAATGTGCTGGTCCTCTATTCAAATGACGAGGCAGTGAAAAAATATTCCGTAGCAACAGGTAAAAAGAACTGTACGCCGGTTGGCGAGTTCAAGATCACGGACAAACTTGTTCATCCGACCTGGTTCAAAACCGGGGCCATTCTTCCTCCCGGAAGTCCGGAGAACGCTCTCGGAGCACGCTGGATGGGATTTGACAAGCCGGGTTATGGGATTCACGGCACGATTGAACCTAAGAGCATCGGTACCCAGGCCTCCGAGGGTTGTATCCGCATGTTGAATGAAGAAGTCGAAGAGCTCTACAGCCTTGTGCCGGTCGGCACGAAGGTCATCATTCAGGATTAACTCCGGAAGAACTCCATCATTATGTCAAAAAAAATAAAGAAGAAAAAATCCGGTAACAAAGAAGCGTCTGAACCTGTCGAGATCAAGGAAAGAATCAAACTTGGCACGCGGGACATATTTGATGCCTGTCTTTCATTTGAGCGGCCCGTCGTGGAAATGGAGAGAAAGATCAACGAGCTTCGCAAAATCACTCACGACGGCATCGACCTTTCCGGCGAGATTAAAAGCGCGGAAAAAAAACTCGAGAAGGCCATCCAGGATATTTTTGATCATCTGACGCCCTGGCAGCGCGTGCAGGTCGCGCGCCATCCCCTTCGCCCATACACGCTTGATTATGTGAACTATTTGACCACCGATTTCCTCGAAATCCACGGAGACCGGCGTTTCAGCGATGATCGGGCCATTGTGACAGGGATCGCGAAATGGGGGGGCAAGGAACCAGTCTGCATCATCGGCCATCAGAAAGGCCGTGACACCAAAGAGAATCTGATGCGCAGTTTTGGGAGTGCTCATCCTGAGGGCTATCGCAAGGCTATACGCGTCATGGAGCTTGCGGAGAAGCACAATCTTCCGATCTTGTGCTTTATTGACACTCCTGGCGCTTATCCGGGTATCGGCGCCGAAGAGCGTGGCCAGGCGGAGGCCATCGCCTACAATCTCAGAGCGATGGGAGGACTTAAGGTTCCCGTTATCTGCATCGTGATCGGTGAAGGGGGTAGCGGCGGCGCTTTAGGGATCGGGGTCGGAGACAGAATATTTGTGATGGAGAACGCCTACTACTCCGTCATTTCTCCGGAAGGTTGTGCCGCAATTCTGTGGAAAGAAGCAACGCGAGCGCCGGACGCTGCGGCCGCCTTGAAGTTAACCGGTCAGGACCTGCTCGGCCTCGGCGTAATCGACGGGGTAATCCCGGAACCGCTTGGCGGTGCTCACCGTGATTTTAACGCTGCTGCAGAAAATCTCCGTAAAATCGTTGATGAAACATTGGAAGAACTGAAAAAGATCCCACGAAAAGACTTGGTAGAATTGCGCTATCAAAAATTCCGTAAGATGGGTGTTTTTAGCGAAAAATAGATTTTAAACGGGAAGTTTCTTCCACGCCTCGTTTCACTCAAGCCATCCTTTGGAACTGTTTTTTCAGGCGTATCAATCGCTCCAGAATTCTTTTTTCCGGAACCAATTCTTTCAAAGTTCTTTCCGGAATGTCCAGTAAAGCGACCTCATTGACGCGATCAATATGCTCGGGGAAGCGGTGCGCGAGCTTATGGGTTGGAATGCCCTGCCGGTATTTCAGATCAAATAATTTTTCATAAAGGGTCACCATTTTCCCTCCCGGATCTTTCCAGCACCACAAATTCTTTTGCTGGAATTATCGTCCTTTTTGCATGTTTCCTAAAAAATAATAGCCGAAAACTATCTACATATAGCACCTTTATATGTTGAATACCCCATTAGTTGTGTATCATTAAAATTCTTTTATTTTTCAAGTTGACTCAACGAAAGAAAGTTATAGATTATAAAATATAAAATGTAATTTACATTTTATAAACTATGAGACTAATCATGATAATCATGACAGGGTTTTTGGCCGGATGTGCAACAGGGCCGCACTCTTCCCTGATTCCCGGCGACCGTGAGGCAGTACTTTCGCAGGCCCAAAAATTCTACAACAATCATGAATATTACAATACCCGCCGCGCCATCCAGCAGGTTCTCGACAAAGAACCGCAGAATCCCCAAGCTAGAAAACTTATGGCGGATGTTCTTGATAAAGAAATCGAGCGCCAAAAGGAGCATTTTTTACCGCAAGCTATCGACGAAATGAACACGAACGAGAAACAAGACCAGATCAAGACCTGGGTCGAGAGGAGTCGCCTCCTTTTCAATGCGAATCAGTACGATTTGGCGCTTTTTGCCGCGGAAAAAGTTTTTCTTTATGACGCGAATAACAGCGTTGCCTCCGAACTGATCGATCAAATCAAGGGAAAAGCGCTCAAGGAGGGCAAGGCCGATACGCTCTTCATCCACAAGATGTATAAAAATGAGATCGCGGACCGTCTGGAACAATATCGCACGCAGGCGGAGGCTCTCGCGGCCCAGGGACAATTGGGACAGGCCCAATTTACGGCGGAGAAGATTCTCATGCTTGAGCCCGAAGATCCCAAAGCTTTATCCATCCTTCAGAAAGTCCTTTCGCACAAGGACAGGACAAGGAGCGAATCACTATGAAACGCGAAAAACTCTACAAGATTGGGGAAGTGATGCAGTATACGAATCTCTCCAGGCAGACACTTCATAATTATACGGTTGCGGGGCTCATCCATGAGGCTCGCCGGACTATTTCAGGGCACCGGCTTTATGATGAATTGGCGTTTGATCGTCTGGAACAGATCAAAATCCTGCAAACTAAGAATTATACGTTGAGTCAAATCAAAAAGATCCTCGAACAGCAAGAGAGCCCGAAATGAACGGTTCTCTGGCAGGACAGGAAAAAAAGGAGACCCCCCATGCATGAAGATGAAATTAAAATGTGGAAAAAGTTCAAAAGAACCAAGAGTCTTTCCCTGCGCGAGGATATCGTAAAAAAATATCTTTATCTGGTGAAATACGTAGCGGGTCGTGTGGCGATCGGGTTGCCCCCTAATGTCGAGTTTAACGACCTTGTCAGCTATGGCATTCTCGGGCTTTTTGATGCCATCAATAAATACGACGTTTCCCAGGGAAACAAGTTTGAGACCTATGCGGTCTCCCGCATCCGCGGTTCGATCATGGATGAGCTTCGAAAACTCGATTGGGCACCACGGCTTCTGCGCAAGCGAGCCAGGGAGATTGACCGTAAATGCAAAGAACTCGAAGAAAAGCACGGTCGCCTAGCCACGGATGATGAAGTGGCCAAGGCCATGAAGATCTCAACAGATGATTTGAACTCAATCTACAGTGATCTCAACTCCACGACCTTCTTGTCACTCGATGAGGTGTGGCAGAACGATGATGGTAACAAGCCTATCTCGCGCCTTCAAACCATCGAGGATTCTCTGATCACGGACCAGTTCAACTTTGTCCATCAGAACGAGGTCAAAGAACTGTTGGCCGAGGCGATCGACCAGCTTCCCGAAAAAGAGAAGCTCGTGATTGTACTTTATTACTATGAGAATTTAACGCTTCGGGAGATCGGCGAAATTCTGGATGTTTCCGAATCCAGAGTTTGCCAAATTCACACCAAGGTTGTGACTCGGTTGCACGGGCACCTGATGCGTCGAGCCGGGCATTTGACCCTGGAAACTTAAGAAAGAGCGAGAAGCAATTAGTAAAAATTTTCAGCATTAGCTATAAAGACATTAAGTTTTGTCACGCTGCGTCGATATAGAGAAAGTCACAGCGAAGAAAGCCGTGTAACTGTTTTATCCCAGGGCGGCCGCGAGTGGCTCAAAGGCAGGAAGAATGCAAAGCGTGGCAGAAAAAAGGTCTAAATCCAGGATCCAGGCTCCGAGCGGGGAAACAAATATCCAGAAAGATCGCGAGGAGGTTCGAAAATATCTTCGTCTGATTCCCACCGTGGCGGAACCTAATCTGGGGCGTGTCCGCGAAATCAAAGAAGAAATCAAAAAAGGCACCTACCTGACGCGCGAGATGATCGAGGAGGCTGCCATGCAGCTCGCAATCAGGCTGTTAAAGAAAGAAAAACACTAGTTTAAAATTGTTGAAGCGGATCGTCGTCCGAGACCCGTAGGCTCGATCTGCTTTTTAATTGCTGAAAGCCCCGTGAGTTTCTTTCGCACGATCTCGCTGTTCAAGTAATTCTCCAACATGAATGGTGTGATCTCCTGGGCGATGCCGAAGTGTTTACTGGCCCGCCGGTCTTTATCTGGATTTTAAATATCCTGAAACCCAAAATTCCTCTAGATTTTTTTGATAACTGCAGCAGAAACCAGTCCATTTATTAAACAGGAAATCACCTGTCAAAGTGCTGTTCCTCGTATATAATACCGTCCGGCGTAAGGAGTACGGCGAAAATTTTGTACGCAGTACGCAGAACTCCGTACGCCTTACTTTTTCCGGAGGGAAATTATGTGCGGCATTATCGGTTATGTTGGTTATCAGAACGCAGTGCCGATTCTGATCAAAGGACTTGAGCGACTCGAATACCGGGGCTATGACTCGGCCGGGATAGCCTGTGTCGGCTATCAAAAGGGTGGTTTGTCCCTTATCAAAGAAAAAGGCAAGCTCGGCGTCCTGAAGGAGAAACTCGGGGATTTCACAATCGAAGCTCATGTCGGAATCGGACATACCCGTTGGGCGACGCATGGCGAACCTTCCCGTGTGAATGCCCACCCTCATGTGGATGCTACGGGGAAAATCGCTCTGGTCCATAACGGAATCATTGAAAATTATGCCGCGGTCAAAAAAGCACTCCAGAAAAAAAAGGTGCACTTTTTATCCCAGACCGATACCGAAGTTGGTGTTAATCTCATCGGTTCCTATTATCGAAAATCCTCCAAGCTTTTTGATGCCGTCAGGCGGGCCGTCAGCGAGTTGCATGGGTACTTTGCTTTCGTCCTTTTCTCTAAAGATGATCCGGACACCCTGATCGCGTATAAAAGGTCCAACCCTCTCGTGATCGGGTTGGGTCATGGAGAAAATTTCATCGCGAGCGATGTGACGGCACTCCTTTCTTACACACGCCAAGTCATCTATCTCGAGGATGAAGATCTAGCCGTAATCACCGCCAAAGAAGTCTCCATTTATTCCTTGAAAACCAAGTCCTGGGTTAAACGCTGTCCAACGACGGTCCACTGGGACGTATCGCAGGCCCAGAAGCAGGGATTCCCGCACTTCATGCTCAAGGAAATGTACGAACAACCCGAAGTTCTGAAGAACATTCTCACCAAGCATATCCAAAAAAACGGCGAGATCTTTTTTGATACCCTGAATGGAAAATTTCAGAAACGCCTCCGGAAGATTGAACGGGTTTCCATGATCAGTTGCGGTACTGCTTACCACGCCGGCTTGGTTGGAAGCATTGCTGTCGAACAATACCCCCGGCTTTCTTGCAACACGCAGGTCTCAAGCGAATTCCGCTATGGGAACCCGATCCTTGACTCTAAAGATCTGGTGGTGTTGATTACGCAGTCGGGTGAAACCGCGGATACGTTGGCAGCTTTGCGGGAAGCGAAGGCCAAGGGTGCGGCAACATTGGCCATTGTAAACGTGGTTGGGAGTACGATTTCGCGCGAAGCGGATGCAGTCATTTACACGCATGCCGGTCCTGAGATTGGCGTGGCTTCGACCAAGGCGTATGTTGCCCAACTTGCCACGCTTCTTTTGTTGGCTTTTTATATGGCCAAACTCCGAAAGAAGATTTCCACGAAAGATTTCAAGATCTTGCTCCGGGAATTCAAAAAAATGCCGGAACATTGCGCTAAAGTTTTAAAAGAGATCAAAAAATTCGAGCATTGTGCCCAGAAACATTATACCCGGCGCAATTTTCTTTATCTTGGTCGGGGGGGCAATTACCCGACCGCGCTTGAAGGTGCTTTGAAGCTTAAAGAAATCTCTTATGCTCATGCCCATGGTTATGCGGCGGGAGAAATGAAACACGGGCCGATCGCGCTGATCGACCACGAACAACCCGTGATCTGTATCGCGCCGGACTCCTTAACCTACGACAAAATGATCTCCAACATCCAGGAGATTCGCGCCCGGGACGGCATTGTTATCGCGCTCGGGACCGAAGGTCGCAAGGACCTTGAAAAAATGTCCGATGATTTCTTCGCGATCCCCAAAGTTCCCGAAGTTCTCTCGCCGCTTCTTACCGTTATCCCGCTCCAGTTTTTTGCCTATAAGATCGCCGTGCTTAATGGTCGCGATGTGGATCAACCCCGCAACTTGGCCAAATCCGTAACTGTTGAATGACAGTTCGATTTCGGACTTAATTGAAGAGAATTTGCAGAACGACTATTATCGGGCGGGCTTTTGCAGTCTTCGAGATTAGAGGAAAGTAAAAATATTTTTTATTAAGACTTGACAGAATTGCGCGTGTTCATATAATGCTCGGCACCTCGAAAAAATGGGGTAGTCGGGCATTTCAAGAATTACTTCTTTTAAATTTTCGTAGTTCCTTTCTTGACGTTTTCTCTTCAAGGGGTTTTTTGTCTCGAAGGGTTGTTCTTTCTCATTTTTGTGTGCGGAGCCGGATCGTAAGTTTTGCAACTGTTCCGTCGGAAGACGGGACTTGGATCAAATACTCTTTTCGGAGAGTTTGATCCTGGCTCAGAACGAACGCTGGCGGCGTGGATTAGGCATGCAAGTCGAACGGAACTTCTAGCTTTTTCGGAAGTTT
>JBAZJC010000074.1:0-7185 GCA_041651495.1 Candidatus Omnitrophota bacterium
GGTCCATCATATAAACACCCCGTACCAAGGGTTTTGCGATCTTCTGGTAGAAGGCTTGGCCAAGACGACGGCGGACAAAACTCGCGAAACTTTCATCTCCCTCTTCTTTTCGACGCGGAACGAATGGTTCACAAAACATCCGGCACTTCGCGAAAAAACTCAATTGAGGGCTATTGAGAAGACGAATAACATCAAAAAATGACCCGGGAAGACCCGGGACAAGAAAAGGTTTCTTATTTTTTAAACTGAAGAAACGCTGGAAACACGGAGGCGCTTTGACCACATATTCCTGAAGACCCAGCTCGCGGCAAAGGTCCATAGCATCATTTTGGCCAGTATAGAAAGCATCTGCCCCAGCCTCTATCCGAAAGCCTTCGTGCATCAGCGTACGAAGCACCCCACCAAAACGGTCCGAGGCTTCGAGCACGGTGATCCTGAGAGGAAGATGTTCCCGTGCAATTCTTCGGGAAAGGAAAAAGGCGGTGCTAAGACCTGAAATACCACCCCCAACGATCACCGCATGGCGCCCAAGTCTTGTATTCTTTTTTTGAACGTTGACTTGGATTGTCCCAATACTTTTCAATTTCGACTCCGTTGAAATTGGGACTGTCCAAACTGCCTTTTTGGAAAAGAAATAAAAGTTTGGACCGTCATGATTTCCAATTTATTTTTGATTAATGAGAATCATGGCGTTTATTCATGGGATCCGGCAACAAAAACAGGCGGGGGTTTTAGTCCTCTTGGACAAGGACCGTAAAGATCTTGCGGGTCGGAGCCGTTTCCGATTCCCAAGACCGCTTGTAAACAAAATCAATTTTTATCTTGCCCGGAGTCACGGCCTTAAATTTGTAGACCTCTTCGCCAGGCGCGCCCATCATCGTCCTCTGCGGGGCAACATATTCGGACCCCAAAGACTTAACGATTTTTTGTTCTTCCGGCAAGGTCATTTTCCAGCGATATCCGGTCGTGGCATTACTGACCAGAGAGATCGAAAATTCTTCACCGGACCGAACTATGATGGGAACACCGGAATCCTGAAACTCCAAGGACCGACTTCCCGCCAGCACCGCAGAATCAGCCGCTATGGCTGGAGATATTTTGTTCATTTTGAGCGAAGTCGCCGAAGCTTGATCGGACACTTGGGAAACAATTTTTGCAACCGCAGGCGATGTGGCTTCCTTCATTTCTTCTGGGACAATGACGTTCATCGTAACTGGATCGCTCCAAAGGGGCTCCGCGACATCGCCATCCTCGCTCATACGCCTGAATCCGAGCCGGAAAGTCACTGGCTCGGTTTTATCTTTTTTGGGAATGTAGAGGATAATGTTTTTTTCATAAATATCATCGGGTTTAAGCAGGATTTGTTCAAAAGCGTTCTCGTTGCAAGTCCAGGGTTGGATAAACACCCCCGGATTGTCCGTCACCCAATGTTTTTCATAAGAGCAGGTATTACTCCAAAAATCAACCAAGGTATCGGAACTTGAGTTCGCGACCTGCACATGAACAAGGAACATCATACCGCCCTTAACGGAGTTCTGGCCCGAAAGCACCCGGATCTTTAATAGCGAATCTTCAGCCCGGACGATCGAACCGGAAAAACAAAGGCAGGAAAAAACAAAAAAAAGAAGAGTGAGTGACAAGAAGAACGGGTTCTTTTTCATCACAAGGATCAGCTGACCTTCACGAAAGGATACTGGACCTTGATGTGCTTTTGGAAGAAGGTCCCATGCGAGGACGCAGCCATCAATCCGCGATAAACGTTTTCGGGTACTCCCTGGTAACGGTACACGCCACCCGCGCGAAATACAATCTCCAGGACCGATCTTGCACTATCATAACCGATTAGTGCAAGATCACATGATCTTACGGGTTTTATGTCCATCCTTGTCTCCATAAAAACACCCTTCCCTTAGGCTGGGGAAATCCGCTTCCGCTGGGCCTCTTCAAGTTCATGGTATTTTCCCAGGATCACGTCACGGGCTGGCCGGGAACTTCCGTCTCGAAACTTAAAAAAGATAATACTGTTGCCAAAAAGAGACCGATAACAATGCTTTTTCGCCCAACGTTCCGGATCCTCGTTGCGGTAATTCGTCATTAAATACACCAACCCAAAAGGATACGCGGCCTGGGCCGTATAATCGATCCCTTCGAATTGAACCACGATCGGTGCAGTCCGAAAATAATTCAAAAGACAGATCATCTTGGAAAGATCATTCCCGGGTTTTCTGAGAAATTCCTGATAGGCCTGGGATTGCTCCACAGGTTCAAGCCCCTCCGCACCCAAGACTGCTGAGACCGTCCCCAAAAAGACAAAACTGAAAGCGATGGATAAAACAACACTCACCAAGAATTTCTTCATTGCCTTTACGATTCTCTGATCTTCCGACCGATTAAAATTACATCTCGTCCATATAAGATGTATGACCTATGCTTTTTTTGTAATAATCTAAACATTCGCGGCAGATCCCGTCTCCATGCGCCCACTTGGGATGCTCCCTCAAGATCACCTCGATAATGTGATGGTCTGTATGTTTCAGGAAAACCATCAGATCGTGTTCCATCTCTTCCTTGCAAACCGGACATATATAATTTTCCACAGGGGCCATTCTCCGGGGAGCATTTCAAACCTTTGAGACTGACTCATAGCTTAAACGAACTAGGCCGTTTCGTCAAAGCCCCAATTGGCGTGCAGGAAATATTTTTTGATTTCTGCCTTATGCTCCTTTAGTTGAAATTGAAAATTCGCGATCCCGCCCTGTGGCAGATGGTCCGGCTCGGTTGAAACACTGGTCCCCAAAAGGGGGACCTGGTTTTTATCAAAGATTACCAACTGAGCACGGATGTTCTTGATAGGATGGCCGATATTGTTGATGACGATGCCCCGGAGGGACGCGCCTTCAGCTTCGTTAAAGTGAGTACTGGCACCTTTGATGATCACTTCGCGCGGCAACTTCTGGAAATTCTCAATTTCTGGAAAAGATTCTATCCCCATAGTCTCACTCGCAACATTCTTGTTTTTGATCTATGTTTTATCATTAAAAATGAGAATCAGCCATGATTTCCCATTGACTGTTTCTGCAAAAACCATAGCACCGTATTTCACCAGGCCCGCCCTTATAGAAACGGCCAAGGGGGGCTTTTTCTATACCGTTTTTTTGATCCAGGTCTTGCCATTCTTTTCCTGAATGGTGACTTGGCCCCTCCTGGTCACCCGTTGCTCTTTTTATTGATGAGAGCCGGAGTGGCTCTTAAGCTAATCAAGAACGAGGGCAGAAGAAATCCCCTTTTCTGTTTCTGGGGCCAGGCTTTCTAGAAACTGCTCAAATTCATCTTCAAGGGCAAGATAAGGCACGGGTTTAAGCCCCGTGATTTGTTCGACCACATCCAAAGTCCTCAGATCGAACGGGTCGCACATCGCGATCTTCACCAGACCTTCAGCAACTCCGATTGGGACGACACGATGATGAAAAATGAATTCTGCGTTAAAAAAGTGGAAAATTGCCGGATCCGGAATCCATCCCTTCAGACTGAAATAAGGAACCTTGAGCTTCTTTTCAAGCATCCTGCCCACATCCTGACTTGAGATAAGATTCATATTGATCAAGGTCTGGCCGAGGCGATGGCCGGTCTGTAGATGTTGCTTGAGGGCCTCGCCAAGCTGGGCTTCGGTGATCAGGCCGGAACTCACAAGGACCTGGCCAAGTGGATCTATGCGTTTTTTGGGTTTGGCGGGTTTGGCCTCCGGCTCCAGGATATGGACTGCATCATCCAGTTTCTTGATCGGAGACGAACGACGGTCTTGAAGATAATGACTTCCCGGCTGGCTCTTAAGAAATGCCTTAACCTCCGCAGCGTCTTGCGCGATCTCGCGAAGATTCATGTAATTCCGGTAAAGATTGGTGCAACCGGCGACCGAACAGGACATGAGGGCGAAATTTTCCATCTTGCCGCGCCGGTTCTCCACGCGGATGAATCCCGTATCCCGGTCCGTCTTGTTGTAATAGGTTGGAATGATCCGTTCAAAATCATCGATGAATTGTCGCGCGAAGATCTCTTCAAGCTCTGGCGGAAGCACCACGATGAAATCGTCTCCGCCGATATGCCCGATGAAACACTCCCCGTCCTGAGCCACGGCGTGACTGGTCGTTACGAGAAGCCGGGCAGTCTGAAGGATGGCCTCATCACCCTTCTGAAAACTATACCGATCGTTAAACGCTTTGAAGTTATTGATATCAATATAAAGAACCGAAAATTTTTCCCCCGCCCGGATCTTCTTCAGAACGATTTTCTCGATAGCATGATTGCCCGGAAGGTGCGTGAGCGCGTTGGCCTCCATCCGCTCCATCGTTTTTGCAATGTTAAGATTTACACGCAGTTGCAGCATGAGCGGACTGAACGGTCTCACTAAAAAATCATCAAAGCCCTTTTCATAACCGAGCATGAGTTCTGCCAGTTTGTGTTCATCCGTAATTATGATGACCGGAACAGACATAAGGTGGGAACGGGAGCGAATGATCTGGATGAGCATCTTACCGCTTACGGGCTCCATATCGCTCGAAATCAGGATCAGGTCCAGGACCTCACGGTCCAGGAACCTCAGGACCTGGCTGCTTTTTGAGGCCTCAAAAACCTTGTGGTGGCGGGAATGAAGACGCATCAGGATCAGTTCTCTTGTCGCAGTGTCCTTTTCGGCGACCAGGATCCGCTTCCCTTTGTCTTTCATTTTATCTCCCTGAAGGGCGACAGGAGCTGCCCCCCGTTATGAGAAGCTTTCCTTCTTGGAAGGGAACTTATTGTTTTGAACGTCATGACAGAAATCGCCGGCCGCCTTTTTCATGGCCTCTTCAAGGTTCGCATAGTGCCGTACAAAACGAGGGCTCACGCGGGAACGGATGCCCAGGATATCCTGGAATACCAGCACTTGTCCGTCGGTCTCGGGTCCCGCGCCGATCCCGATCGTCGGACACCGCACGGCCTTTGTGATCTCCCCTGCAAGTTTCGCTGGAACACATTCCAGCACGATCGCGAACACCCCGAGCCGATCCAGCAGTTTTACATCTTCAAGAATCGTCTTTGCCTCATCCGGGTCTTTTCCGTAAACACGATATTTGCCGTCCCCGATACTTTGCGGAAGCATCCCCACGTGCCCCATGACCGAAATCCCTGCCGTCATAAGTTTTTCGATCTGAGGCTGGATCGTTGCGCCCCCTTCGAGTTTTACGGCGTCGGCACCGGCTTCCCGAAGAAAACGTTGCGCGTTCTTTAGCGCGATTTCTGGATCATTGAAAGAATGAACGGGCATGTCCGCGACCACGAGCGCGTGCTTCACGGCCTTGGCAACCGCTTGTGTATGATAGAGCATATGCTCCATCGTCATGCCAAGAGTATTCTCATGACCCAGAAGCACCATGCCGACCGAGTCACCGACCATAATAAGATCCACGCCTGCCTCATCTGCGATTCTCGCGCTCGGATAGTCGTAAAGACTGAGCGAGACGATCTTTTCGCCGGCCAGCTTCTTTGAATAGATGGTTTGAGATGTGTGTTTCATCATTTTATCGGAGACTGGGGAATGCTGAACGAGTAACGAAAACCGGCATGCGCTCGCCGTTTCCCGGTACCCGTTTCCCGGTTATTTAGTTTGCCATTCATATGCAGTGACGAGATTTTCCATGAGCATGGTCACGGTGAGCGGACCTACGCCTCCCGGGACCGGCGTGATAAAACCGGCTTTCTTGACCGCCTCATCGAATTCCACGTCGCCCTGGAGTTTCCCGTCAACCTCGGTGGTGCCAACATCAATCACGACCGCGCCCTGCTTGATCCAGGCGCCTCTCACAAGACCTGGCTTTCCCGAACAGGCCACTACGATTTCGCTCGCACCGACGATCTTTTTCATGTCTTCCTCGGCAGTCCCGGTATTACAAACAAGGGTCGTGACACGCGCCTCACCCAGGAGAAGCTGCAGCGGTCTTCCGACGATTGCGCTTTGTCCGATGATCGCCGCTTTTTTCCCACGCAACATGATGCCGCTCGCTTTAATGAGCGTGTAGGCCGCAAACGCCGTGGGCGGGATCAGTCTGCCGCGCCGCAGAACGATCAGCCCGAGGCTGGTGGGATGAACCCCTTCGACATCCTTCTTCGGGTCCATAGCGAGTAGAACTTTGTCGGAATCGATCCCTTCGGGAAACGGCATGGAAATGAAAAGTCCGTGGACTGTTTTATCAGCGTCGAGATCCCGGACCTTCTGGAGCAAAGCCTTTTCGCCTTTCACCTGATCCGGCATGATGCGCCTGAAATTAATGCCGAGCTTCGTGGCAAGTTTTTCCTGGCTGTTGATGTACCAGACTGCTGACGGATTGTCACAGGTCTGGATCGCAGCCAAAGAAGGCTTGGGAAGTCCCGCGCCCACAAAAGATTCTACCTTCTCGATGATCTTTTCTTGTAGTTTCGCCGCGATCGTTTTTCCTTCAAGTTTTCTTGCTTCCACTTTAACTCCCTTTTGTGAAACGGCCACGAAGTTCCATCAAAGCCTTCTCGGCATGCTCTTTTCGTTCTTTATTTTTCATATAAACCACATTGATATGTGCGGTATGGAAAGCCCCTTCAAACGCGGCTGTTAAAAGACCGTCGCTTACGATCAGGTCGTTGGCGACCGCGCCCTTCACGAGGGTTTTCATGTGCTCGTTCCATTCTTTCGCCATCACAAGGATAAGCGCGAGATCTGCCTGTAAACGGAACGCGTTCTGGAGCGCGTCTTCCAGCTTCTCGGGTCTCGCGCCTTCCTTATAACAGACCATCACTTCATCGTAGACCTTCGGATCAAGCGACACGACTTGGAGCGCGTCTGCCCGGGTCTTTTCAAGAGAATCGACGATCTCCTGCATACGCTTGCGGTTGGCCTCGTCCTGGAATTTCTGTTCCGGCGCAAGATCGGCCTTGGGTTTTCGCTTAAGCGCGACACGCGCGACCATCTGCGTCAGAGCCATGCCCAGAGCCCCGGTATAAGCTGAAACACTGCCCCCGCCCGGCACGGGTGCATCGCTGGCAAGTTTTTCAAGATAATCTTCGAGACTGAGGCCTGTATATTTTTTCATAACACCCTTTAAAAGCAAAAGAATCCCCGCTCTTTCCTTCCGCTGAGGATCGGATTCATTGATTAATGTTTCAAAGTGATAAGCGCCT
>JBAZJC010000075.1:0-7138 GCA_041651495.1 Candidatus Omnitrophota bacterium
GCAGGTTTAAACCTGCCCTACGGTGAGAATACGAATTTACCGAACAGCGTACTAGCTTTGAGATTGCCGCGTCGCCCCTGTGGGGCTCCTCGCAATGACGCAGGAGAGGTCCCTTAATTTATGCGCTACGCGGTTTTCGCCGATATTCACGGAAATCTGGAAGCTCTCGAGACAGCGTTGGAATACGCGAGAAAGCACCACCTGTTAAAATTCATAGTTTTAGGAGATTCCATCGGCTACGGAGCGAACTCGAACGAATGTCTGGAGTGGGCGCTTCAGAACGCCGGGCTTCATGCGTTGGGAAACCACGAAGCCGCGGTCATTCACGCCAGGATCCGCGTAAAATTCACAGCCTCGGCACGTGAAGCGATTGAATGGACAGCGGAAAGATTAAGACCTGAGCTCTTCGCCAGGATCAAAGGTCTCTCTTGTCTTCAGATCGATGGGAGCATGACCCTCGCACACGGAACGATCCACAGCCCTGAGGAATTTCACTATCTGTTTGATGAGAGCGATGCCTACAAATCATTCCTGGCTTTACGAACCCATTTTGGTTTTGTCGGGCACAGTCATGTGCCGTGTTTTTTCGCGGAAAAAGAGGAAACGGGAGGTTATTTGACAGAAGGCGTTCTGAAGCTCCGGAAAAATGAACGGTATCTCCTGAATCCCGGAAGTATCGGCCAGCCGCGCGACCAGGATTCCCGGCTTTCGTTCGGCATCTTTAACGAAAGCGAATTAACGTTTGAAATCGTGCGCCTGCCTTACGATAATAAGAAGGCCTCGGAAAAGATCCTGGCCGAAGGTTTACCGGCGTCCCTAGCATACAGGTTACTTTGATTAAAGGAGCGCTGGGACAGCACTGGCTTCCGATCAGAAATTAATGATAGCCAGGCGTCCCTGGCATACAGGTTACTTTAAAAGCAGTACGGCGTACGCGTCACTTCGTACGACTTACGAGGGTTATGAGTAAAATCGAAGCGGCAAAAAAAATCCAGAAACTCCGGAAAGAGCTCGAGCGGCACAACCGTCTCTACTACGTCGAGGCGAAGTCTGAGATCCCGGACCGCGAATACGATCGTCTGATGCACGAACTCATCGGTCTTGAAAAAGAGTTTCCAGAACTTCTGACCCCGGATTCTCCCTCCCGGCGCGTGGGCGGTGCGCCGCTCAAGGAATTCAAAACGATCGAACACAAAGTCCCCATGCTTTCGCTCGACAACACGTATTCCCGGGAAGAGCTTTCGGATTTTGACACTCGCGTCCGGAAAGGTCTCGGCGGCGAACCATTCTCCTATTTCGTGGAAGAAAAGATCGACGGCGTTTCAATTGCGCTTGTTTATGAGCTTGGCCTTCTCAAACTCGGCGCTACGCGGGGAGACGGAAGATACGGGGACGACATTACCGAAAATATCAAGACCCTCGGTTCCGTTCCGCTCAGGATCCCGGCCCCGGGAAGTTCCTTTGACGGTCCCATTCCGGAACTTCTGGAAGTACGCGGCGAGGCCTATATCTCCAGGGAACAATTTGAAAAGATCAATCATGAAAAAGAAAAAGCCGGGGAGGAACTTTTCAAGAACCCCCGCAATGCCTGCGCCGGCAGTCTGAAACTGCTCGATCCGAAGCTCGTCGCGGCACGCAAGCTCGACGCCCTGATTCATGGTCTGGCGCGCTACGAGGGGAGCAACCCGCCGCAAAGCCAGAGCGAGGCGATGGCGTTCCTGAAAAAACTCGGTTTTAAAGTGATCCCGGACGCGCAAAAATGCAAAGGCATGAACGAGGTTTTTGGCGTGATCGATGAGATCGAGAAAAAGCGAGAAAAACTTCAGTACGAAATCGACGGCGTGGTGGCGAAGGTGGATTCTTTTGAGGACCAGAAGGCGCTCGGTAAAACGTCCAAATCGCCGCGTTGGATGATTGCCTATAAATATCCGGCCGAGCAGGCGGAGACTGTGCTTGAGGGTATCGAAGTCCAGGTCGGCCGCACCGGAGTCCTGACGCCTGTGGCAATTCTGAAACCCGTACAGCTCGCGGGCACCACGGTGTCGCGCGCGAGTCTTCATAATAAGGACGAGATCGAACGTCTGGACGCGCGGATCGGTGACTTTGTTTTCATCGAAAAAAGCGGGGAGATCATTCCCCAGGTCATATCAGTCAATAAGGACAAGCGCGAGGGCAATCCCGCAAAGTTCGCATTCCCTGAAAAATGTCCGGTGTGCGGTGCGCCGGCTGAAAAAGATCAGGACCCGGAAAAGGACAAAGAGGAAGTTGCCATCCGGTGCCAGAACTCTCTTTGCCCGGCCCAGTTCAAAGGGCTCCTGAAACATTTCGCGGGCCGCGAGGCAATGGACATTGAAAATCTGGGAGTTGCGATCATTGACCAGCTTGTGGACAAAGGTCTGGTCAAAGACCTGGCCGACCTTTATTCCCTGAAGATCACGAACGTCGAGGCGCTTGAACGGATGGCGGAGAAGTCCGCGAACAATCTCCTCGATGGGATCGAACAAAGCAAACGGCGTCCTTTGCCGAATCTGATCTTTGGGCTCGGTATCCGGGACGTCGGTGTGCACACGGCCTTTATTCTGGCCGACAAATTCGGGAGTATTGAAAAACTTTCGAAGGCGACCAAGGAAGACCTGGAGGGCATTCGTGAGATCGGTCCCGTGACTGCGGGACGGATCGTGAAATTCTTCGGCAATCCTTCCGCGAAGAAGCTTCTCAAAAAAATGCAGGACGCCGGTGTGCGGATGGACATTATCGAGAAAGTTGCAGGGGACAATCCATTCCGCGGCAAAACGATCGTCCTGACTGGAACGCTTGAAAACATCGAACGTTCCGAAGCTGAGGCGCTCCTGCGCAAACTTGGGGGCCATCCTTCCGGCAGTGTCAGCAAAAAAACCAATATCCTTGTCACCGGCCCCGGCGCCGGGTCAAAGCTCGCCAAAGCCCAGAAACTCGGCATCCCCATCTGGGACGAAAAAAAGTTTCTCTCCGAACTCCAAAAATCCGGGGTTAAATAATTTTTGGGTGTGCCTTGTGAGGGACGAGAGGATACGGGTTTATGTCTGGAAACCGATAGGTGGTTTTTCGGGGGCCGGGACTTCCGGAGGGTCCAGCAAGCGCATGACTCTGCGCAGAACATCCACAATAGCAAGCTCATGAACATCGAGACGTTTAGTAAGCTTTCTTTCCAGCTTCTTTAATTCTTCGGACAGTTTTCGGTTGTCTGTCAACAGTGCCCGCATACGGACGAAAGCTCTTACCACGAAAACGCTCATCTGGACGGCCCTGTCACTGTTCAGGAGATTCGCTGCCATGATGGCGCCGTGCTCTGTAAAGACGTAGGGGAGGGAACGCCGTCCTCCCCAACTTGAGGTCGCAATTTGCGACCTCAAGTTTTTACCCTGCGGTAAACTTGATATCGCAATTTGCGATATCAAGTTCCTAACTTCTTGTTTTGTAAGCTGATACATAAAGTCGTCAGGAAAACGCTCCCGGTTCCGTTTCACTGCTTCATTCAAACGAAAAGTTGATATTCCGTAAATCGCAGCCAGATCCGTATCCAGAATCACGCGTTGACCTCGAATAAGGAAAATGGCGCTTAATATCTGCTCGGATTTGGTTAAATCAGTTTTCTTTTTCATACAGGAAAGATATCGAAAGCTTTCAATAAAGTCAATATAAATATGGCTATAACGCAATAAAGCTAATGCTATAAATTGCGATCCGCGCACACGGCTTACCTTGAAGAGTGATGGGAACACCTGGTTTTCACGTAGATACTCCCGCCTGTAAGGGCGGGGGTATCGACAGTTCTGATGTTTTGTGCCATATATCATATGCGTTGCTCCAGTTATTCCCTCCTGTAGGGCACATTTAAATGTGCCCTACGGAAGAGAGGATAGAGCGAATATCTCTCAGGAAATCGGAACAATGCATATCATATATGATATATGGCAAAACGGGATGGCTGATGGTGAGTGGACTGCGTCTTGAATTCCGAGGGCGCATTGAATTTCGTGAATTCGAGTCGAGCAACCCAACTCCGAGGACACACCACTTAAATACACAAGACTTCTAACTCACACTCTTTTGTATTTGTATAAGTTTACTGCGGGACGAATGATATCGGAACCTTCATGGCGTTCCATTTTGGAACATGCTTAACTCAAATGAACCCGTGCAAAAAATGCACCGGTTGCAGATCAAGATTCCGAGGGTTACAATGAATCATGATTGAAACCGGAAGTAAATTGTCGAAGGCCCAGGACCTCGGCATCCCCATCTGGGACGAAAAAAAGTTTTTATCCGAACTTGAAAAATCAGGAGTCGGGATCTAGGGCAAGGAGAATAATATTCTAATGCTTTTTTCCGGGACACCGTCCCGTCCTGCAAGTTGGATACATGCCTAATCCTAATATTGGAGATGATATTAGATCCATAGAAAAGGCGATCGATTTTTTTCACCAAAATTTAAATTTACACAGAATTAAAAATAGATCTCTTGCGCGTTGGTATCTCCTTTTAATGCACGAAGAAATGATTCGAATCCCACCGTTACTCAGAGCTCAAAAAGATTCAGATTGGTCAGAACACATTGGCCCCATTGAGTATGCAAAAGGTGGGCTAAAATATGCCTTGCATTGGACAGATGATCTTCTCGAAGATGACTTCAAAATTCCACAAATTATAGATCAAACATTATATGAAGACGCAAAAGATTTTCTAGATTGCAGCATTAATTACTACGGAATAATTGCGCCATTTGTGCTGTTTGGAAAAGGCTTGGCAAGAGCTGAATTGGTCAATCCAACGACTTTAAAGTTTATGAGGGATGAAACAGATGCTTCATTTGAAACGCTCGAGCATATTTTTCGCAATTCTCCAGATTCACCATTTGTTAAGTCTGCTATGGTGCCATTTAAACAGGAAATAGACAAAGCTTTTAATGATTTAGAAAATTTATTTAACAACGCTGCTCCTGATGGACCTGAAGGCGTAAAATATCATTGTACTCACAAGGACATAAAACCACTGATGCTCGTTCTCGAGCAGCAGATGCTCAGCACTTCGCATCTTGGCGACGAATGGTCGTTGTGTGGAATAAAAAAACAACACATTATAAAATCATTCGCTTTTCTCAAGGCAAGAGTCCTTATTCATTTAAGCTGTATTAATCGTGCGGCAGGAGTCTATGGAATAACTGGGATGGGATCTGTGAGTAGCCTTCTAGTTCTTGAAAAAGAAGGATTAAATCGTCTAATGGCTAAGACAACTGGTATTGATCTGGATATTGTTAAAAAATTTACTTCTATAATGGTCTATGATGAAAACTTGAAACAAAAGGATATTGCTCTTCAGCCTTTACTTCCAATTTCAAATGAGCGAATTCTTCTTGCTCCCAACCTTATAGCTATGAATAACATGGAGCGAAATTTTTTGGCTTTAACCGCAAAACTTTTTAAAAGCGAATATGACAATGCATCGCATCATTTTGAGCTTAAAATGATTAATCAGTGTGAAAATATTGCAAATCGGTACAATCTGAAATTTTCAGCGAAGAAAAAAATTCGAAGCAATAATCAATTACCAGACATTGATGTCGCATTTTATGAAAAGTCTTCAAATGTGCTACTTTTGTGTGAATGTAAAGTGATAATTGCGCCAAGCGAGCCCTCAGAGATTATTGAAAGAAACAAACGTGAATTAGAAGGATGCGAGCAAGCTAACGAAATAAAAAAATATAGCAAAACAAATGCAGAACTTATTTGGCAATCATGTTTTCCGAGTAATGAATACCCAACCCCGAAATTTTATTTTGTGGTATTGCTTAATGGTCATTTTGGTTCAAAGCATTCTATCGATGCTGCCATTCCAGCTATTGAGTTAGATTTTTTTAGTGCTCTGTTGGATAAATTTAAGACATTAAACAAGGTTGCTGAGTACCTAGTGAGTTTTGAATATTTGCCGAAGAAAGGTAAGGATTTTGAAATTGTGGAAACCAAATTAACATTTGGCAAGTACACAATCATCTGGCAAGCTAATCAATTGAAAAGTAAAACAGATGACAGCCGCTAGAGGGGTTATAAATCTATGTTGATTCACAACGCAGCTAGGTTAGCAGTCATTTCCTTCCTTCTATTCTTCCAATGTGTTCCCTCAAGTTTTGCGGCCCCTTCGACGGGTTCGACAAGCTCATCGCAAGCAAGCTTCCTCCAAACAACCGACGGGCAGGTGGGACAAGCCAAGCCGGCTGTCCAAACTTATGATCAATTACTTGCCGCGATTCGAGGGGCGAAGGCGGAGAGCCGTGTCCGTGTCGAGAAGGCCGTGGAGCAGGAACGCGTGCGCGAGGCCTGGGAGATCGGCAAACTTATCGATGCTCATGTCCTCCAGCACAAGGAGCGCGCCGATTACGGCAAGCAAGTGATCGTGAAGCTCGCCAAAGATTTAGGAATGAGCGACACCGAGCTGAAATACATGCTTCAGTTTGCCCGCACGTATCCAATTCGTCCGGCGCCGGACGAATTGAGCTGGGCCCATTACCGGGAACTTCTTTCCGTGAATGACCCCAAGGAACGAGAAGCCGTCGCCTCGGAGGCGGTCAAAAACAAATGGTCTCAAAAAAAGACCCGGGAGGCCGTTCGCAAAGCAAAAATAAAATCCGGCGAAAAAATCAGCGAAAAACCCCCGGAACTTTTGTCCGCTTCAAAACCCGGTATTCCGCACACATACCGCGTGGTTTCGGGCGTTGAAGCGGGGGAGCGAGTCCTCGATCTTGGTTTTTCTAATTACTACACGCCACCCGGAAAATTTCCATTCAAGGAAGGTGATATCGTCACCTTCGCTCAGGACGCGAAGGGAAGCTATTCCCTCACGCCGTACTCCGTACCCCGTACGCCTTACGATCCTTTGTATACTTATGAAATCAAAGTCCTCGAAGTCATTGATGGCGACACGATCAAGGCTGTTGTGGATCTCGGTTTCGGGTTCCGGACAGTCCAGACTCTCCGGCTTCGCGGAATTGACGCGCCCGAGATCACGACGGCGGACGGCATGGAAGCGAAGAAGGCGCTGGAAAAAATGCTGAAAATGCCGGGGAACGGGAAACGGGAAACGCAAACAAAAGCCGGCGCGCAAG
>JBAZJC010000076.1:0-7070 GCA_041651495.1 Candidatus Omnitrophota bacterium
TCAGGGAAAAGAAATTGCCCGGGGCGATCGTTTGCGGGAACGATGATCTTGCGTTCGGGGTGTTAAAAGCCCTGGAAGAAACCGGCAGGCGTGTTCCTCAGGATATTGCGGTGATCGGGTTCGATGACAACGAGCGCGCAAAAAGTTTCTCACCTCCGCTTACGACCGTTCGCCAGCCGCTCGCCCGAATGGGAAAAGACGCTGTGGATATCCTGATCCGGCAGATCGAATGTCCGGTTCCCTGGCCCGTTTCAAAACGGTATCGTCCAAAACTCATCGTTCGCAAAACCGCCTGAAACAGCCGGCAATTTAAAAACGGGACTCGTTCCTCGGAACTAGTGACTCGTAAGAACAAAAAGCCAAAGCGAGTCCCTAATCCCCCTAATCATGTTGCTTCCCGCATCAATATTACTCCCGTATTGCCGTAAATATCCGTGAGGTTTTGCGAAAGGGGAAGTATGCTCATAACGGTCATTGCCGTCATTATCGCGCTGGGATATTTTTTCTATCCATTCAAACTCGTCTGGGTCCGGTCTTCGGTGAAGTATCTAGCCGGGGCCTTTTGCCTTTGGGAGGCGCTTTTTTTCGCCGTGCCTTTCGTGGACGCCCGGTTTGTTTACAGGACGGGGATCGTGTTTCTCCTCCTCACGGGCGGCCTGCTTTGCGCGGATATGCTGATCTCGGGCGTCCTGTGGCTTGCCGAGCGGTTTGGCAATATCTTCCGGAAAACGCCTCAACTCCCGAATTATCTTCTTGAGATCTGGTCGGCCATGGAAAGGATGGCATCGCGTAAGGTGGGCGCGCTCATCATTCTCCAGCGCAAACAGCCGCTCCGCCCGTTCATGAAAGGCGGAATGTCGTTCGACGCGGAGATCAAATCCGAGATCCTTGTACCGCTTTTTCTGACCTCCTCACCCGTGCACGACGGCGCGCTGGTGGTGCATAAAGGCCGCATGCAAACCGTCAAAGGGATCTTGCCTCTTGCATCCCTTGCCGATCTCACGCCGAATTTCGGCACGCGGCACCGTGCAGCGATTGGAATCACGGAAAAAACCGATGCCATCGCGCTCGTGGTTTCCGAAGAACGCGGCCAGGTCAGCATCGCCCACCGCGGTTGCCTGGTCCATATCGCCGACCGCACGGAATTCCTGAGAACCCTGCAGTGGGTGTTGAAGGGCCGGAACATCCTTCGCCTCAAGAACGCGAGTTTTATCGTTACCACCAAAGTGCTGGACGATTTGACGTGAAGCGTTACATCCTCGCGATCGACCAGGGGACGACCGGTTCGCGGGCCATCCTTTTTGACGCGGCCGGCAGGCCCGTCGCGAGCGCCTACCGTGAATTCAAGCAGTATTTCCCCAAACCCGGCTGGGTGGAACACGATGCCATGGAGATATGGCACACCTGCGAGGCCGTGATCGGCGAGACCGTCCGCAAAAGTAAAATCGCCCCAAAAGAGATCCTTGCCATCGGCATCACCAATCAGCGAGAGACGACCGTAATGTGGGACCGCGCGACCTCCAGGCCCGTTCATCACGCCATCGTCTGGCAATGTCGCCGTACCTCGGAGATTTGCCGCGCGCTCAAGAGACACGAGCCTGTGATCCACAAAAAGACCGGCCTTGTGCTCGACCCTTATTTTTCCGGTACCAAAATCAAATGGCTTCTCGCTCACGTCCCGGGCCTCCGCCAAAGAGCGGTCAGGGGAAAGATCGCGTTCGGGACGATCGATAGCTGGCTTATCTGGAAACTCACGGGCGGGAGGTCGCACGTGACCGATCTTACCAACGCCTCGCGCACATTGCTCCTCAACATCAAAACAAAAAAATGGGACCCGGAACTTCTTAAGGTTTTCGGCGTTCCGGCCAAAGTGCTGCCCCGGCTCCAGCTTTCTGGATCGATCTTCGGGACCACGAAGAAGATCGCCGGGCTTCCGGCCGGCATTCCGATCGCTGGGGTGATGGGAGACCAGCAGGCCGCGCTTTACGGTCAGGGTTGTTACAAAGCCGGCACAAGCAAAAACACCTACGGCACGGGCTGTTTCATCATGCTGAACACCGGCAAGAAACTTGTTTATTCGAAAGAGGGACTTCTCACAACGCTCGCGTGCGATTTCAAAGGCCGGCCCGTCTACGCACTCGAAGGCTCCGTGTTCATCGGGGGTGCGGTCGTTCAGTGGCTGCGCGACGGTCTCAAGGTCATCAAGAGTTCATCGGAGATCGAAAAGACAGTCCAAGGGTTGAAAGATACGGGCGGGGTTTACGTGGTTCCGGCGTTTGTGGGTCTGGGAGCCCCTTACTGGAAAAGCGAAGCCCGGGGGCTCATCGCAGGGATCACGCGCGGGACCACGATGCCTCACGTGATCCTCGCGTGTCTTGAAGCGATCGCTTATCAGAGTCGCGATGTCTTTGACGTCATGCAAAAAGCATTCGGCGGTCCGATCCGTGAACTGAAAGTAGACGGCGGCGCGTGCAGGAACGACCGGCTCATGCAATTCCAGGCCGATATCCTGGGCTCGAAGATCGTCCGTCCCAAGCTGATCGAGCTCACGGCCCGCGGCGTGGCGCACCTGGCAGGTGTTACCATGGGGCTTTGGAAAAGGAGCCATGATCTTAAAAGACAGCACCGGGTCGACCGTATTTTTTCTCCTTCCATGAGTTTTGTAAAACGCGCGCGGCTTTACCAGGGATGGCTCAAAGCTGTGAACCGAGCGGTGTTGTAAAAGCTTGGCACTATTGTAGGCGGTTATTGCGAGCTCCGTTTTGTGGGGCGCGGCAATCTCGCAATGACATGAGAGAGTTATCAGGAAAAGCTCTTACTCATACATCTGAGACAAAGGTGAAATATCATGCAGAGAAATATAGAGCAATTCCGGAAAACGACTTATGACCTTCTCGTGATCGGCGGCGGGATCAACGGGGCCGCAATCGCGCACCTTGCGGCCAGGCGCGGCATGAAGGTCGCACTCCTCGAAAAAGGCGATTTCGCAAGCGGCACCTCGAGCAAGTCCACCAAGCTTATCCACGGCGGCATCCGCTATCTCGAAAATCTTGAAGTGGACCTTGTCTATGAATCCCTGAGAGAACGTCACATTCAGCTCACAGTCGCCCCACACCTGGTGAAACCCCTTCCGTTCGTGATCCCGGTCTACGAAGGTGACAAGCGTCCTCTTTGGATGATGCAGTTCGGCGTTTTCCTTTACGACCTGCTCGCCGGCAAATACCGGGTGAAGCCGCGCAGGAACCTCACGCGCGAAGAAGTGATACAACTCGAGCCCGGCATTGAACAAAAGGGCCTGAAAGGCGGCGTGCTTTATTACGACGCGCAGATGGACGACGCGAGGCTCTGCCTCGAAAACGTTCTGATGGCAGCCCAGTACGGCGCGCATGTTGCCAATTATGTGAAGGTGGTTTCATTTGTGAAGGAGAACGGCCGGGTTGTCGGCGTCAGAGCGCACGATATGCTCGGGATCAGAGGATTCGAGGTGCGCGCGAAACGTGTCATCTGTGCGGCCGGGCCCTGGACCAACGAACTTCTGCGTCTGGACATCCCGAACGCGAAGAAAAAAGTCCGGACCACGAAAGGCATTCACATCGTTTATAAGGGCGAGATCTCGAAACATGCGATTCTGATCGGTTCCCAGAGCGACCGCCGCATTTTCTTCGTGATTCCCTGGATGGGAAATTCTCTGATCGGCACGACAGACACGGACTACAGCGCGAGCCCTGATGCCGTTCAGGTCGAGAAGGAGGACATGGATTACCTGATGCGTGAATCCAGGCGCGTTTTCCCGGCGCTCGATTTCAGTCCCGCGAAGATCCTCGCGACGTTCGCGGGCCTCAGACCGCTTATCCGTAAAGGCGGCTCGCCGCACAAGGTCTCGCGCAAGCATCTTTTCTATAGCTCGCAGTCCGGGGTCATTTTCGTGGTGGGCGGCAAATACACGACCTACCGGAAAGTGGCCGAGGATTGCATGAACCACATTCACAGGATCTATGAAAAAGAAAAGTTCACGGTCTACGGCAGCGGTGCCATCGCCGAACGCGCCGAGATCGTGGCCGCGCGCTCAGGTCTTGAAAGGGAAGTCGTGCAGTCGCTCATGGACCTTTACGGCAGCCGCTACAAGGATGTGCTCGCCCTCGCCGAAAAAGACCCCAGTCTCAAGGAGAAGATCTCAAACAACCCGCCTGTGATCAAGGCCCAGCTCGTCTATTCCGTGGAGACCGAAATGGCACGAACCGTGGAGGACATTACCGACCGCCGCCTCTCGCTTTCCTTCCGCGGCCCTGTCTCCGCCAAAACCCTCGCCGCCATCTCCGCCGTCCTTTCCAAAAAATAAGCCCTCGTTATACGGATGTCTCCACGAGAAGGCTTCGGGTTTGAGCCTCGTCACCTCTCGGGAATCCCCAGCGTGGATTCCCTCGCTCGCCCTCCAGCCCTGACTATTATTTTCTTTTCCTAAACGGTAGTCAGGACAGCCCCAATTTCCATTCCGTGGAAATTAATAGGTATTGGGACAGTCCTCGCTCCTTCTCTTCGAGAAGTCCTTGCCCGCTCGTCCTTCTATCCTTGTCTTTCATTCTTTTCCTTAATGGTGACAAGGGTTGCCCCAATTTCAGATTCTCTGAAATTGATAAGAATTGGGACTAGCGTGCCTTGCCTCAACCCCTTCGCCTTCTCTTGAGCGTAGGGCGGGAAGTGTGTTAAGCCACGCTAAGGAGGCCGAGAGCCACGGTTTCACATCGAGGCCGACGCTCGCGAGTGAAGCCATGCCACGGTGGGGCATGGCGAACGTTGGCGAAACACACTTCCCGACGAAGCACAGAGAAGCACCCTCAACACACCTTCTCGATTGAGTTCGCGGGATTTTCTGGTAAGATACGCACTCTTTTCACATCCCTCTAACAAGGCTCCAGACCATGATCTCGGCAAGCGGTGTCACTCTACAATACGGGAAACGCATTCTTTTCGAAAACGTGAACATCATGTTCACGCCCGGGAACTGCTACGGCCTGATTGGGGCCAACGGCTCGGGGAAGTCCACGTTCCTGAAGATCCTCGCGGGCCTGCTCGAACCCAACGCCGGTTCCGTGGCCGCGGGAAAAAATGAGCGCATCTCCTTCCTCAAACAGGACCAGTTCGCGTACGACGAGTTCCCGGTGCTGACGACGGTCATTATGGGCTATGAGAGGCTTTACAATATCATCAAGGAGAAAGACGCCATCTACGCGAAGCCCGATTTTTCGGACGCCGACGGCATCCGCACCGCGGAACTGGAACACGAATTCGCGGACATGAGCGGCTGGGACGCCGAGCCCGAGGCCGCGAGACTTTTGAGCGATCTCGGGATCCCGGACCGGTTGCACCAGGTCCCCATGAAACAGCTCGAGGCGAGCGAGAAGGTGCGCGTGCTCCTGGCCCAGGCGCTTTTCGGGAACCCCGACGTCCTGCTTCTCGACGAACCGACGAACCACCTTGATGTCGAAACCTGCATGTGGCTTGAGGATTTCCTTTATGAATTCAAGAACACGGCCATCGTCGTGTCGCATGACCGGCATTTCCTCGACCGGGTCTGCACGCATATCGCGGACATTGATTACGGGAAGATCCAGCTTTTTTCCGGTAATTTCACATTCTGGTCCGAATCCAGCCAGCTCGCGCTCCGCCAGAAGAACGAGGCGAACAAGGACATCGAAGCCAAGCGCAAGGAACTCCAGGCCTTCATTTCGCGGTTCAGCGCAAACGCTTCCAAAGCGCGCCAGGCCACCTCGCGCAGAAAACTTCTGGAAAAACTGACGCTCGAGGACATTAAACCGTCCTCCCGTAAATATCCTTACGTGGCGTTCAAATTTGAGAAAGATTCCGGGAACGATCTTCTGGAGATCGAAGGCCTGGAGAAGTCGGTCGAAGGGGAGGTGATGTTCAAGGGGCTGGATCTCCGCGTGGACAAGGGCGAGAAGATCGCATTCCTCGGGCCTCTCGATCGCGTGAAGACCACACTTTTCCAGGTGCTCATGGGCGAACTTCCGGCGGACAAGGGGACTTTTAAATGGGGAGCGTCCACCTCCCGGGCCTATTATCCGAAAGAGAACGCGAGCTATTTTGAGACCAGGGCGGATTTGAGCCTGGTCGACTGGCTGCGCCAGTTCTCGAAAGAAACGGACGAGAATTTCATCCGCGGTTTTCTGGGGCGCATGCTTTTCTCGGGCGAAGAATCGCTCAAGAAAGCTTCGGTGCTTTCCGGAGGCGAGCGGGTGCGCTGCATGCTTTCACGGATGATGCTTGCGGGCGCGAACGTGCTGATCCTCGACGAACCGACGAACCACCTGGACCTGGAATCCATCACCTCGCTCAACAAGGGCCTCGAGAATTTTAAAGGCACCGTGCTTTTTTCCTCGCACGACCACCAGTTCGTCCAGACCGTGGCCAACCGCATCATTGAACTGACGCCGCGAGGTATGATCGATCGAAGGGACATTACCCTCGACGATTACCTCTCCGACCCTAACCTCAAGGCCCAGCGCGCCTCACTTTATGCCAAAGCTTAAATCCACGACTTTTTTTCTTCCGATCGTCGAAAGGTCCTTCCGGTGAAGATCCTTAACGCTATCAGCGATATTATCTGGGGCTGGCCGCTCATCATCCTGCTTTTCGGGACACATGTTTTTTTGACGGTCCGTTTGAAGTGGATGCAGAAATTCATCGGAAAAGCCATCCGCATGTCTCTGGCGAAGACCGGAGACGGCCGCGGGGACGTCGGGCATTTCGGGGCGCTCACGACCGCGCTGGCCGCGACCATCGGGACAGGCAATATCGTCGGCGTTGCGACCGCGATCGCGTTGGGCGGTCCGGGCGCGGTGCTCTGGATGTGGCTCACGGGTGTTTTCGGGATCGCGACCAAATACGGGGAAGCGGTCCTCTCGATCAAGTACCGGATCAAGACGAGCAAGGGCCATTTCGCGGGCGGACCGATGTATGTGATGCAGCTCGGGCTCAAATCCAAATGGATGGGGGCCTGTTTTGCCGTGTTCACGGCCATTGCCGCGTTCGGGATCGGCAACACGGTCCAG